>NZ_JBHIRY010000004.1:0-297452 GCF_042138635.1 Paenibacillus medicaginis
GGGAGAGGCGGGGAACGACTTCCGTTCCAGTCGTCTCTCGGAGCGCTAGCGGAATAAAGGAGGCGGGAGATTCGGAGATGGAGACTGGACGAGATTTCAAAGTCCGAAGCCAGTATTTCAATTGATTTAGAGTCACACCTTGCGTCGCACACCAGGCTTTCATGGTCTGTCCGCTGGCTTTGTAATCCGCGACGCGTGCAATCCATGCTTGTCGTCGTTGTTCTTGTTTTGTCATGAAGCAACCCCGCTTTCGTTGGATTGCCTTCATTTTCGCATGGTTTCCGTTTGTATTGAAGGTGGGCTAGATTTGACGCTTACGTTAAGGAAGAGATTATTATAAAGAGATGAGTATTCAATAGCATACTTCATGTAGTTTATAGTTTTTTCTGGAGCAAAAAAACGACCTAATACTTCTTCAATAGCATTATAATGTTCAGACACTATAACAATATAAT
This sequence comes from Paenibacillus medicaginis, assembly GCF_042138635.1. NCBI lineage: Bacteria > Bacillati > Bacillota > Bacilli > Caryophanales > Paenibacillaceae > Paenibacillus > Paenibacillus medicaginis. The sequence goes on from NZ_JBHIRY010000004.1 coordinate 456, forward strand.
CAAACCAATTATCCTGAATATTGTTTAAAGAAAATATAGGGACATTACCAATTGCTTCAGCTTCAAGATCAACTTCTGGAAGGTTTAGATATCCAACTACTTCATATTCTGTATCGTCCAGTAGCTCATGAAACTTTGGAGAGTAAACATTAATTCCGCAAATAACCAATTTGTGTTTCAAATGAGAACTTATCGTTTTCCCCCATACGCTGAAAAAAGGAATTAACTCTCTATTTATAATAGATTCACCTTGGCTAATTTCATTAGAATTAAACCTCTCAACTACTGAAACTAGGATATTTCCTAATTTTTGTATAACTTTTATATCTTGAGAAACAATATTTCTGTTCTCTAAGCCGTTACTTATAAAAACATATCCATCGATAAATGAGTTTATAAGCCGCTCTTTTTCTTTCTCATTATTTATAAGTTCCTGTACAATTAATTTCATAGTTTCCAAAACATCATGCATACCTTTTGTAATGGTCATCCATTTTCCCCCCACTTGATTTTCAACAAAAACTTCTATCTTTTGAGGCTCAATACAAAGTTGGTCTTGGGATATCAAGCCGATTCTGTTCAAGATTACCACGCTTGATTGAATTCTACCAGGAGACCTTGTACCTACCGATCCCGGTTACGAGTGAAGTAGTATCAGACTGGAAGGCCTTGTATTTGGTTATTTCGGTCCTCAACCGCAGCCATTGTTCCAGTTGCAGCGATGGTAGTTGTCGATTTCCTGACGCCAAGTTGCGTAGAAACAGATGGGGAATAGCCGAATGCTGTAGCTGTTCTCCTTGATCAAACTAGTTGTCCAACCGGATTAGGGCTGTGTTTACACCTGGTGAGTAGTTGTACCATTTCACAAGCACTTCTTTCCAGGCTTGAGCTTACTGAGTACCCCTCAACTCCTGTTGCTTTTCAGCAGCCGATGCTTTGCTTTTAGATTCGCTTTCTGTCGGAGAGACAAGGTGCTCTAATCCGTTTACCGTACAGCTTGAATGGCTTCGGTGACATAACGCTAGACATAAAATCGGTCGACAATACGAATAGCTTCCGGATAGCACGGTGGGGTAACTTCCAATTTACATGAGCCCATAACTTTCTCTTTGAGCTGTCGCACTTCATATTACAAACCTGTCATATCTGAATAATTATTTCCGTAAATTTTGTAATGTCTCATTTAGTAATGTGGAAGAGATACCTTTTGTATAAGGAAAATATATAATTTTGACGCCTACCTCATTAAACTGAGACTCATATAATTTCCATTTATCACTTTGGAACCAATCGTCCCCAACAAACATTACATCAAATTTTAACTTCTCCCACTGATCGAATTTATTCATAGTTTCTTGAGGAATAACAGCGTCGACGTATCTAATCCCTCTCACTATTTCCATTCTCTCTGAAAAAGGAATGACCGCTTTTTTTAATTTATAAGACACCAACTCATCTGTAGTTACTCCAACAACTAAGCGATCACACATGGATTTAGCATTTTTTAAGAGGTTCAAATGACCTATATGGAATAAATCAAACACCCCTGAAGTGTATCCAATAATCATAATAACTCTCCTAAAACTTCAAGATTATAGTTAAACCATTTATCAAAATAACTTTCACCTTTAAAAGAAACTCCAAAAATTTGCTCCAGAGGAACCGGAAATCCAACTTTTTTTCTTTCAGCTATCTCAATTGGAATATGATCTTTAAAAACTCTTTTCAAGGGAGCTTTAACAACTCCATCTTTTGCTTTATATTGGTACCCTACTCCAGACAATCGTTCGACAAGACGGTAATCTAAAAATGGAGACCGAGCCTCAACTGAATTCAGCATAGTAGCTCCATCTAATCTCTTTAATAATCCCCTCAAATGTGCCTCTTGAAAAAATGCAGCAACTATTATTTCAGGTTTTTTCCATTTAAGAAATGGTTGAATAGCATCTTCAACGATCTCTAGGTCTTTCTGAGAGCCATAGGTATACAATTCACTAAACTGCTCTAAATCCCATTTTTCCGAACTGTTTGCCCATTTAAATATTCGATCATATCCAAAAAAAAGTTCGTCTGCTCCTTCGCCGCTCATGATAATTGTGTTCTCTTTCTTAGCTTGCATTGTCATATAATATAAAAGTACTTCATTAGGAACTGAGAGAGGTTCTGCCTTTTCACGTATCAACTTCTTTGACAAATCAATAAATTGCGACTTATTCATTTCGATTACATGATGTTCAGTTTCAAAATGATTTGCTGCCAAATGAGACCATTGAAATTCATTCATTTCTCTAAAACCTACTGTCCAGCTATGTTGAACTCCAGCAAGCCCAGTTATAATTGTGCTATCTAATCCTCCACTCAAGTAGCTTCCTATTTTTACATCCGCAATTTTACGATAATTTACGGAAGATTCTAATAAGTATTTAAGTTCTTCATCAGAAGGAGGCTGTTTGTCCGAATAATCATTTTCCCAATAACGATAAAGTACATTCCCTTCCATGTAACAACCAGGAGGAAATTCTTTAACTTCCTGATATATTGTTCTGTTATTAAAAAAACTCCTCATTTTTTTGTACTGTCGGATCGCTATATTGTCCAAGGAATAATTTTTTAATAAATGTAATAACGGCTTAATCTCAGAACTAAAAGTATAATTTTCTCCTTTTACGTTGTAATATAATGGCTTTACACCAAGACGGTCACGTGCAACAAAGATTTTTTTCATTTGAGTATCGAATATAATAAAAGCGAACATCCCATTTAACCAATTCAACATAATAGGTCCGTAATTTATATATAACATTAGCAATAATTCAGTATCAGAACTTGTTTTCATCTGGACATTATATTTTTTAGCCAGTTCCCTGTAATTATAAATTTCTCCATTGTAAACAATTACATATCTACCATCCTCTGAAAAAAAAGGCTGATTACTTCTATCGTGAAGATCCACAATGCTTAAACGGTTATGGCCCATCATTATATTTTCATAATTATAAAATCCAAGGGGGGCATCTGGTCCTCTGTGTCTCATTAGGTACAAAGCAATCATGAATTCATTGGTATTTATTTCGCCAGAATTATTTGTAAAAAGTATGCCGCACATTATTTTGCTCCTTTAATACAAATTAATTAAGCTTCCAAAGTATTAAAAGCTTGATGTATTACCTCCCAAGTCCGTTGCACAGAATTTGCATCAGTATGCTTAAAAAAAACTGGGAGCAACTTTTCACGTTCACTTCTATAGTAGTCTTTATCTAAAGTATATTTTTCCAACTCTTCGTGTAATTCTTGCTGCCTACTTACTTTAGGACCTGCAGTCCAAAAATCATAGGGCTCTAAAACTAAACCTCTTTCTTCACGATATTTGTCAATGTCGGTATTGACGAATATTATAGGCTTGTTCATAAATAAAAAGTCATTATAGACTGTTGAATAGTCAGTAATTAATATATCTGCTGCATTTAAGATTTCATAAAGATCTAGTCCGTTTGTTTGCAGTGTATGATTGTCTATAAAGAACAAATTGCTATTAGCACGATTTTTTGTTTTTGCAGCTATAGCGTTCTCCTCTCCATGATGAACTTTAGATACACATATCATATTAGAAGCCTTTAAAAAGTCATTAAACTCTTCGTAATTAAAGCCAGAAATTAAAAAACTATCAATAAGATTTAAGTCTCCTTCAACTCTATTTCTCTTTTCATCTAAATGAAAAGTAGGCATATTAAATATAATTGTTTTATTATCAAGTTCTGCCCCTAATAACTTTTGAAGGTTTGCTTTTCCGTCAGCCAGACATAACATATCATTCCTTGCTAATCCTGTAATTTTATATTTGTTTTCTGGGATTGCATAGAATGAACTGCGGACGATTTGCTCCATAGTTGATGCTATACATACTACGTCAGCATTGTTGTAAACTTCTTGAGTTCCACCAGACTGTTTATCTTTTTTATCCATTAAACCGCATGCTTTTAACGGCAGACCTCCGTGGCCAATTTCTATATTGAAAGTAAACTTGGGGAGATAAAGAAATGTAGAAAAACCTGATACCGTCACAGATGCGATTAAAGGAGCCTTAACAACATTCTCTGTTAGGTATATATCTCTTCCGTAAATTACATGTATATTAAACATATCTTTATATTCCCTTGGAATGTACTTTAATAATGCTTCCACATTAGAGTCTGCTGCATTGAACTTGTTAAACACTACTGTTTTCAAATAATCTTTATCCCTTATTTTTTTCATCAAATTAGCATCGATTCTGACAAATTCCAGTCCAATACCAGAAGACACGGCTACTTCACATTCTTTAATTCCATATTCAGCTAGTGATCTAATTTGCTTTACATAGTTAGAATCATAAATCACAATTAGCTTTATATTCTCATCATTTTGTTGTTTTAAGAGCAAATCATCTAGAGAAATTATGGGGGTATCAATACTGATTTTATGAGTATAAGAACTGTGAGAGCAATACCCATCAATATTAAGTCCATTTGCTTTTAAGAATGTTGTAATATCTATGGTATTATCATCAAATAAATTGGAGACATATATACTAACCGTACTTTCATTTTTTTCAGATAGAAACAAATATAAAGGCGATTTTTCTTCACTTTCTATATTAGTAAGTTCAATACCACTTACCTTACTTTGCTGAATAAAATCCAAGTACATTTTGTACATTTTTTGTGTATCTGAATTTGTAATGAACTCAATACTTGTAAAAAAATTTTTAACGTCATTCATACACAAATATTCCAAAGAAGGAATAACACTGTAATCTTGAGTATCTATTCTATATTGTAACTCTTTCAAAAGTTCTTGCTTAAACCAACTAGATTTAGAGTAGATTTCTGCGAATTTTTGATTTTGATTAGTTGATATTAATGAAATCAAGTATTGTCTTTCAACAAACTTAACCCGTTCGAACTTCTCATAAGCTTGTTTAAGACCTTCTTGATATTTTATTTTGTTGTTAAGATTACTGTACATAGAGAATAGAGCTAGAAATACAGGTGACTTATAATTTCTGGATATAGCATACAATTGACTTCCTAAGTGATTTTGTTCCTTTTCGATATAATTTTCATCGATTCGCTTATTAGCTAAATTAGAAAGAAGAGCAGCCCTAACATTCCAATTATTACGTGATACAAAACTATCAATTACGCTATCATTCAACGTCATTTTTAAATATTTATTGATAGCAACATTAAATTTTTCACAGTTATTCGCAATAAAGGAATACTCTTTATCAAGAAGTACTTCCGGCATATAAGTACCAATTACAGGTATAGAAGATGCAATATATTCGTATTGCTTGATTGGATCACAGTTTATGATAATGTCAGTATTGTCCTTAAAAGGAATAATCCCAACTTGCATATGTTTTAAATATTTTTTTAGCTCACTGTGTTTTTTTTCGCCTAAAAAAAAGAGATTCGGACAGGGTTCTATCAACAAATCAGTATTTCCAAAGCCTATAATTACAAAAGACTTATCAGGATTGGACCTTACTATTTGATAGAATAACTCTACATCGAACCAATCATAAAGTGCTCCTGTATAGACTATTCTCGGCTCAGGGATATATTGCATGTCATGTGGTATCTCTTGTGCTGATGAGCACAAAAAGTCTAATTCATTAACCGCATTTCTTGATAAAAACACATTTTTTCTTTGCTCTATAGCAGTACGTTGCAGATATAGAGCTGAAGCTGTTGTAGTGATTGCATTAGCAGAATCCATTAACTCCTGTTCCCAAACGAAATCATTTTTATGTCCCCAGAATGAGTATTCTAAATCAGAATGATCATCAACACACTCATAAATATGATAAAAATTACCCTTAAGAGATTTAATGACATTAATCTGGGAAGGTAAATATGTTATAATGACTACTTCTTCATTATTCGATAGTGAATAATGAAGTAAACTTTGAACTAATTCAATATAGTTACTTTCTAAAACATTCTGATTTTCATCTAATAACTCTACAGGGGAGAAGATGCTGACTCCATCTACTAATTTTACGGATTTTAGCGAGTACTCTAAAAGATCAGTAACAGATAAGGTTCTCCCCTCACTTATAGTACTACGAACTCTCTCTACATATTGCACATGGTGGCCAAATTTCGCTAAAGCTCTAGAGATATGATGAGTACGCTGATACACATCTCTCCAAATATTTGAGGACAAAATAATAAAAGTCTTCTTTTTTTCCTCCGCTGCCGTAACAAAAATGTTTTTCAGTGCTTCATTATCCACATACATCTGGGCCAATTCAGTTTTTATACTCTGATCATTTAAATACTTATAGGCTTTACCGTAATATAGAGCAGCATCACTTTGACTACCGATTCTTTCAAAAGCATAAGCATAGTTATAATAAAAATCACCATTAAACTCATCTAGTTCAATCGCTTTAGAGAGACAGGAAATTGCTGCAGAATATTCTTCAACCTTTAAACAAAGGATTCCCCTTAAGTTCCAATACTCTGCATTTTGGGTAAGAAACTCTTCATTTTCAATTATCAAATCGTATGCATTTTGCAGCTGATTAGTATTTATATTCTCAGCAATTAAGTCAAGGATGTATCTCATTTTTACCTCCTGCTGTAATAAAAAGATTTCATAATCAGCTTTATTTGTATAAAAGCCGATCACATAGCTCTATAGTTTGTGTGTCTAACACACTCTTAACCCGGTCAATTTTATAATTAATCACATTAAAATCAGACAAATTTGCTTCATATACTTCAGGAGTTAAACCATCAAACCAAGATATATAAAGAGAAAGAACTTTAAATCTTGTTGACATATTCATAGAAAGTAATCCGTGGCTTAAAGCAGTCCATATATTCCAATGCAGTACTCTCGATAAATAAATACTGAACAGTTTAGCTCTTAACTGAGGCTCACTTACATATTTAACGAGCATTTTCTCAATTATCCTTAAAATTTCTAATAAATATTCCAGATTATTCACCGGATCCTTATAAACTGATTGGGAGAGAGATTCTGTTTCTCCATCTCGAATCCTGTAGTTATATACTGTGGAAGCTAAATTATAAATATGATGGGCCTTTAAAAAAGCTTCAATCGTAAAAATATGATCTTCTCCGTAATTTATTACTTCCAGGAATTTCGCTTGTAAAATAACCTCTCTTTTGAAAAGTTTCCCACAACTGTACACAGAGTAAAGGATGCCAGGACATTCATAAAGATTGATGGTGCCCTCAATTTTAAGCTCTGGATATATATTAAAAAAGTTAGAAATCACACTATTTTTCTTATCAAAGCGCTCATATATTCCTGTAACTATATCTGCATGATTATTAATAGCTGCTAAGTACATCTTTTCTAATGTCTCTTCTGGGAGCGTATCGTCTGAATCAACAAAAAAGATATATTTACCTCGTGCCAGTTCTAATCCTATATTTCTTGCTGCTGAGACTCCTTTGTTTTTTTCCTGTTTATAAAGCACAATTTGATTATGTCGAGACGCAAAAAAGGAAGCTATTTCATAGGTTTTATCCGTTGAAGCATCATCAACAAGAATCAATTCAAAATCCTGAAAAGTTTGAGCTAACAGTGACTCAATAGTTTCTTGTACATACTCATCTGTATTAAACATGGGTATAATGACTGATATTTTTATACTCTTTTCTTCCATTAATTATCACATCCTAGAATCTTCAGTCTAACTGAAGGGTTGTAATGTTCATTCTTAAATTCGAGACCTTCTCACTTTCCATTTTTATTCTATTCAAATATTTTAAGGAACTGTTACAATCATTCAGTTTATAGCTGAGATTAGCTAAGATAAACAACGTCTCATCTTGATCATCCTGATATTCTAGTGCTATTTCAAGCATTGCTAAAACGCATGTGAAATGGCCATTTTCATACAAATAATTAACGAAAAGGTTAACAGTACTCAGTTTATCTCCAATCTCAGCTCTTATAACATTACTAATTGTTTGGAAGCTTATCTCTTCTTTTTGAATTAACTGGAACAGTTCTGCCATCGACTCATCTCTTTTGACCCCATGTTCTGTTCGCAGAAGTAAAAATTTCAGCCATTTTAATGTGTCAGATTTTAGATTAATTGTCTCCTGAATCTGATACATCCAACTCTCAATCTGTTCACTCTTCTCCGGAATCCTCTCCAGCCAATAGAGCGCCTTCTCATCATCACCGGCACCATAATAGACTGTTCCAAGGTTGAGCAACGTAGTCGGATCATCCGGATTCAGTTCATGCGCCTTGGACAAAAGCGGGAATACCTGAGCCATCTGATTTCTTTCAAAATGAGAAATTGCCAGATAGTTCAACAACGGAACGACTGGGCCGTTATAGGATTTAACAGCTTTCAGAATCTGGCTTGCAGAGCTCTTTAAGATCTCTTCAGCAAGCTCTTCACTTGGGTTTTGAAATAACCGGTTAAACGATTCATGCAAAACCGCCGGACTTGTCTCTTTCTTGGCAATAATCAGGAAACGGCTTACATCAAAGTGTTCAGGTAGTTCATTGGGAACAAGCCGTCTCAATCCGTTAATAAATACTTGCTCCTCCTGCTGTAAGTTTTCCTTAACAGTTTGAATGGATGCTACTTCAAAGTTTATCTTTTCCAGTACTGCCGTAAATTCCTCGATGCTCCAGGCGGCCAGATTACGCTCGTCCAGTTCTTTGCCTTTCACAAGGCTGACTACAGTAGAATAATGGTATACATTCGGGAGATCAGCTATTAATTTTCCGTCTGATTTCAACAACGTTCTGCTTTGAATGAGAGCCTCGACCAGATTTTGAGTAGTGCTTAGGAGAATATAATCAAAAAATTCTTCCTTAAATTCGGCCCTCTCAAAGCTGTTTATCACGCTATCCTTATGACCAAGCAAATTCTGGCTTATTAAACGTGCCTTAGTGTTTGCCTCAATACCGTAAACTTCAGCTTCGGGGAACTGTTGTTTAAGACTAAGCAGCGTCGCCCCACAACCGCTCCCAACCACCAGTATACGGAATACCTCGGGAATATCGATAGGAAGCAAATTATTTAAACTGGACTGCGGTTTAACTTCAAGCTGCCCAAATCCCCATAACGTTTTGAAGAGCCGCTTTGAAGTTCTATTTGACGCCATCTTCAAGCCATAATGATGGACAAATACGTTGGTGCATACCATTAGTCTGTACTTGGCCTGGGCTATTCGCAGGCAGTAATCTGCAGCAAGCTCCTCGCCACCAAGCTCTTCATGAAACGGGCCTATTTCTGAAACGACTGCTTTCTTGAAAAACATGCAAAAGTCCGATATTGCCAGCTTCTGCTTCAAACCAAAGTTGCGATTACAGATACGTCCTTGCTGGAGCATGCCCTCCATCGAGGTATAACTGACCTCCACTGCCTGGTCTCCCTCGGCATTATTCGTCACAGGCCCCACACCAGCAATGTCCTGATCTTGATATAAGGATTGCATCATATAGTCAAGCCAATATTCTGTAACAAGTGTATCGCTGTGCAGGAAAAGAATATTATCTCCTGAAGCTACTTCTACACCTTTATTCCAGGCTTGGCCTTGTGTTAAAAGCCCTTCATGAAATAATGTAAGCACATCCGTTTGATCAGCGAGCCATTCTCTTACTTTCCAGGAACCTCCGTGCTCCACTACGATTAACTCGTAGGTGCCACGTTCCGTAAATTTGCGGATATTATCTATGGACGCCGCTAAATATTCCAAATCATCCGGCGACGCGCTGATTACTATACTCGTCTTTTGCATGGAAGACCCCTTTGTGTACATTGATATCTTTTATATCGGTTAATCCTTGTCTTACCGACAGACAAACGACAAAATAACTTCTCTGGACCTACATAAAAAATGAAGCGGCAGACATCCTATTGTGCCATAAGTGAAAGTCTTTCTATAGAAGGCTCATACTTATAATGAGCGGCGGCCAAATACTGCTCTTTAGCCTTCTCCAGATCCCCGAGAACCTCATAAAATACCCCGAGATTATGATGGGCGGCAAAGCTCCCGGTCCCCATAACACTCCCTTCTTTGCCGTTGTCCCCAATTTCAAGAGCTCTCATATAGTATTGTTCAATGTGTGAGAGAAGGTGCTGATACTGTCCCGGGTCACTCATGATGAGTTCAAGCAAATATAACGCCCCTGCAAAATAGAAGTCGGGAAAGTCATATAAAAATTCCTGTTCCTTTTCAATCACGGCAATTCCATCTTCCAGTTTGCCTATGGCCATGATTGCATAAAGGTAATTGACAATAAGCGAAGGAGCGTAGACTTCTTGTCCGGAGATGAGATGATATGCTTTTTTCAGGCATTCAAATGCATCTTCATGCCTTTCCAGCCCCCGATACTCCTTGGCAATTTGGTAGTAGTAATAGGGATCCTCCGGGGATTGATTTATAACCTCTAATAATAGAGGAATGTTCCGTTCGTTTTTGGTCTGCTGAAAATAACCGTCATGCTGAATTTCTACATCCATTGTGATGCGGGGAAGATCAGTTACAATCTGTTCGTGAATTTTTCCGGTATACCGACAGTAAGAAGGGAAGATTCTCGTAATATAGCTTTGTTCAAGGTTAATGCCGTCCTTGCCTTGAAACTTATCAATTCTCTTCACTTTACCAACAGCCGGAAACGGATTAGATAGCAGCGTTTGTACAGCATCTGAGCAATCATTGGATATGTACTCGTCCGCATCCAGCACTAAGCACCAGTCACACGTAGATTGTTCGAGTGCGAAATTGCGTGCGGCTGCAAAATCATTGCTCCATTTATAATCAAAAATACGGGCCTGATACTCTGCTGCGATGTCCTTGGTCTGATCTGTGGACCCCGTATCGACAACAATAATTTCATCAACATATTGGATCACGCTCTCCAGACAGCGTTTCAGGGTGCGTTCTTCATTTTTTACAATCATGACTAAGGAAATTGTTTTTTTCATGGTTACCTCTCGAGATTACTTGTGCTCAGATATGCTGCTTATATTTAATATCGGTTTTTAAAGCTCATCCCGAGAGGTTTCTAATCCATATCTATGCATTGTATTTTTTTCCATTTCGAAATAGTATCTGCTAACTCTTTATCTGTTTCGACGTTTTACCGATAAACTAACTATGAGAACTTATTTAATGGAAGGAACCCTCCATGAATCCTAAAATCAAAATTACCATGTTTCACTTGTCAGCCTCTGGCTCAAACAATTATTATCTATATCATGCTGCTTCCGATGAGCTGAAATCGAAATATGATATTGAGCTCTTAACCAGGGAGCAAACCCAATATAATCGTTATATCGATCAAGGTGATGTGTATATCACCACCCATGGGGAATACTCTTCTAACTATGACAAGATAAATATTGATTTATGGCATGGCTTTCCGCTAAAAGGGATGGCCAAAATGGACAGGCAGGATACAACGCCTGACCAGCATATTCATGAGCATTGGTCCAAGACGGATATGATTATGTCGTATTCAACGCTGTACAACACAGCAATGAATGCATGCAACGGAGGCATTATTGATCAATATCGAATCACCGGGCTGCCGCGGAATGATGCGTTGTTTTCCCAAGATTCGAAGGAAAAGTTAAAGCGATTGTTCCCTGACCTGAATGGAGACAAAGTGATCTTCTTCATGCCGACCTTCCGCAAATCGGTAATCACACCAGACAAAATAGAAGGCGCTAAAAACTTCGGGAATATCTTCGGTCTCTCTGACTTCCATAAAACCAATCTTGTTCAATACTTAAAAAAGAACAGAATTTCGCTTGTTCTTAAGCTTCATCCTTTTGAGGAGGATTATTTCACCAAAGAACTGGAGGAACTTTCAAGAGAGGGAATTTTCACGTTAAGTGATAGCCAATTGTCTGAGGCCAAGCTGGATTTATATGATGTGCTCGGAGCAGCCGATATGCTGCTTACGGATTACTCCTCTGTTTATATTGATTTTCTGTTGCTGAATCGTCCTGTAATGTTTGTGCCGACAGACCTGGAAGATTATAAGCAAAACCGCGGCCTGTTGTTCGAGCCCTACGACTTCTGGACACCGGGACCTAAACTTTACTCTCAAACAGAGCTGGAAAATGCCATCAGCCGCTTCTTAACGGAGCCAGAATGGTACTCTTCCGAAAGAAATACGATATTGAATCTGTGTCACCACTACAGGGACAATCAAGCATCGAAGCGAATTTGGGAGCTAATAGACAGCTATATTGAAGAGCATAAGGATTTGATTTACAAGAGACGGGAAACGTACCAGCAGCACAAGCAGATACAGCAGCAGATCAAACACGTGATCCAAGGAATGATTGAGCAAGGCAATCTGCAGCAGGCAAATGACGCCATCCAAAGATATCTGGAGACGAATCAGGCCGATCCCGACATATTTGCCATGAACGGGATGCTGCATCTATTGACAGATAACCCACAGGAGGCCATCCAATCGTTCCTGAAAGGGCATCAGCATTTCCCTTGGGATGAAGACTTGTTGTATAATCTCGGCTATGTTTATGAAACGACGGGCGACCTTGCAGCAGCCAAAGCATCTTACAATAAAGCGATGCAGCAAAGCACCAAACCAGAGGTTACAGCACTTCTCACCGAGAGGCTTGCTGCAATATCCTCTGAAGGATAAGGGGGCTTCTATGTGAAAAAAGTAATTACGTATGGCACCTTCGATTTGCTGCACTATGGTCACATTCTGCTTCTGCAGCGTGCAAAGGAACTGGGAGATCATTTGACAGTTGGGCTGTCGACAGACCACTTTAATGAAATCAAGGGGAAAACCTCTTACTTTACTTATGAGGAACGCAAAATGATGCTGGAAGCCATCAAATATGTAGACTTGGTCATTCCGGAATACGAATGGGAGCAAAAAAGTGCCGATATCCAGGAGCATCAGATTAACACCTTTGTTATGGGGGATGATTGGGCGGGGAAATTTGATGATCTGAAACAATATTGCGAGGTCATTTATCTTGCACGTACTCCGGACGTATCGACAACTTCAATCAAGAGCAACCTGCAAAATGGGCATGAGCAAAGTATTAGACAGCGCAACTTCACTGAGAAAAACCTTGTTAATAGGTAAAGAACCGGCTGGTTGCCGGTTCTCTTTATTTTGCGGAAACATATTGTTCCTCAACGAATCTTTTCACAAAGGAAATAGACATAAATTCAGGAAACTGGGATTTAAATCTCTCAATATACGTGAGCTTATCCTTGCCTTCAGCGCTTCTGATCAGCAGAGTATACAAATAACGTTTACCTGGCTCGTCCTGCAGCGCATGATCGAGGAATCCAACCGCATCCTCATGGTAACCATGATTTAAATGATACATTCCGAGATTTTCAAGACTAACTCCGTTTAATGCTCCCTGGGATAAAAGAATGGAATAATAATTCATCGCCATCTCCGTTAGCCCCAAATTATAAAAATAGTTAGCCAGGTGATTAACCAACTGCGGTGTTCTGACGATATTCACCAAACGGTCAAACCACTCGAACTGCCTCAGTAGAAACAGCTGCTTGGCCAAAACAAACCAGGAATCCGCGTGCTGCTCTGCTAACCCCTGATCCGGTGCTTCATTTTTAGCAATTATCATGATCATGGAAGCAAGCTCTGCCAGCTCCGGATCCTGCAATTTGTTCATGAAATCGAAAAAGGTTTCAAACTCATTCCAAATAAATGATCCTGCTGCCGCATAGCTCCACAAATGCTGTTTATTATCCTCGGTGACTTCAATAGCATGTTGAGCCAGCAGCTTTTTCCAACTTTTTTGATCATTCTGAAGCATAGCAAATTGCAACCGGTCCAAATCACTTATCTCATTTTGAGTATGCAAATACTGATGATAATAACCCGCAATTTCAGCCTGTCCCAAAGCTGCCGCAACTTTAAACAACAGTAAACTATCTGCCTTATTGTGCTTGTCATAGGTTTTGTTCAAAAACTCAATAATTGCACTTTCCTTTTCATTTTGGCTCAGCCACTCTACCAGTTGCAGCAGCACACGCGGATTCTTGTTATTTTTGTTCAGAAGCCTGGAAAGCCAGTAAATGGCCTGCTGGTTATTGTTAAGTCTAAAGGACATGGAAATAAGCTGCTGTACAGGAGATTCAAAGCTGTAGGCAGGATCAATCAGCCAGAATTCCTTGTTGCCTTTTGCCCTCTTCTCTGCAAGCTCAATGGCTTCTGTATAACAAGAAGCGGCCTCATCAAAGAATCCGAGTGTCTCCAAATGAATACCTTTAATCGTATGATATTCCGGATACTCGCTAAACTTAATCAATTGCTGCTCCGTAAGCTGCCAGGAACGAGCGATTTGGTCAGTTTTGTAGTAAAGGGTAATCAATCCCACGAGACAATGAGAATACCAGGCCAGCTTGGGGTCAGCCCCCTGCAATGCGCGTTCATAACACTCCAAGGCCTGTTGCTCCTCTTTGGCATACCGGTACTGATTTCCCAGTGTGAACCAGTCATACTCGCTTAGCTGCTGGTTCTTTTTCATTTGTTCAAAAATCTGCATATTTCTTGTGTGCTTGTCTTTCTCTGCAACCCGTTGATCCTGATAGCCGGTGTGATAAATATTCAAGTCTATCTTCTTATGATAAAGTTCTCCCAGCTCGCCCCGGGTTAGCTGTTCGTGAATCGGGCGCTCAAAGCGGATTCCCTTCCCATTCGGGAACAAACGGGTAACGGGCGAAGTCGTCATATCATCCTGGTATTCTTTATCACCTGTAAAATTGATAATGGGGAGCGTGTAAGCAAGATGGCTTATCGACTCCTCCTTATCCAAAAAGTCGTTCCATTGATCATAATCTTCTACGGCCAAATATTCATCCGCATCCATAACCAGAATCCATTTGCCGGTAGCGTGCTGCAAAGATTCATTGCGGGCCGCCGCAAAATCGTTTGACCATGTGTAATCAAAGATTAATGAGGTATACCGGGCAGCGATTTCCTTGGTTCGATCGGTTGAACCGGTATCCACAATAACAATTTCATCGGCAATTCCTTGCACACTATCCAGACATCTGGACAGAAGAGCTTCTTCATTCTTTACAATCATGCAAACGCTGAGTCGCTTCATAAAAAGTTATCCGCCTTCTTGGTTAGTTCCTGCGGTCAAAGAACATGCCGTCTGTTGTATAGCTTGAATTGTAAGCTGATTTTTGTTCCTTGATGGCCTCTTGTCTTTGTAGCCATTGGCCAGCTTCATTTTTAAAGATATTCATTTTCGCGAGTATCGCCTGATCATGGGCTGCAAGTTCCCTTATAATCTCTTTATGCTCATGATTTAAATCATGCTTGTTCAATTCAATTTGAGCAACCAGTTGCGCTCTTTGCTCTGTAAATTCAGCAAGCTCTTCATAGCCTGCTTGAGGCAGACGCTGCATCAAGTGAGCCGTCAATTCATCCAACCGATTCACAAGTTCGTGTACCCCGTTCACTTTGCCAGCTCCGCAGTGCCACCCAGTGACTTGGCGGCAGTATCCCATGACTCGCGCAGCTCAAGCAGATAAGACAAGACTTCATTTGCAGGCTGCTTATCTTTCTTCATATTGGATTGGATAAGGCGATGGATCATATATTCATACACTTGGTACAAATTTTTGGCAATTGGATAGTCATAATTCAATGCAGCAATCAATTCATGAATTACAGCCTGACTTTTACAGAGATAGGTATTTGTCTTTTGGTGATCTGCTTCCTCAATCGCGGAAATACCAAGACGGATGAAGCGAATGGCACCATCATACAGCATAAGTAACAGCTGGGACGGGGAAGCCGTTTGCAATTGTGTTTGCTGGTATTTTTGATGCGGTGTTGTAATCAAGGTAACTCTCTCCTTTTAAAGCAATTATTAAAGCATACTGGTCAAGCTGGAAGCCGTACTGTTGTATTTGTTCATTGCCATTTCCATCGCTGTAAACTGCTTATAATATTGATTCTCGACCCGGGCCAGACGATCCTGAAGCGCCTCAATTCGCTTTTCATAGTCGGACAGCTGCTCGCCAATCTGGCTTTGCGGCAAAAATGCCGTTGTGAGGTCACTGCTCACTTTAGAGGTACCGGCCTTATCCGCCAAGCTTTGCAATGAACCGGAATTAATCTTCTTTACTCGGTTAAAAATACCATCGTTAGACGTATAATTGGTTTTGTCTGCGTTATCAGTTTGTCCAAACAATGCTGTCGCTTTCTCTGGATTGCTTTCCAACGCTTCACGCAGCTTGGTTTCGTCTATATAGAGCTTTCCTTTTTCACTGTAGTTTCCGGTTGTGATTCCGAACTGGGCCAGATTGATCTTCTCTCCATTTGGCATGACTACATCGGATGCAAGCGCCGTCCTCATATCGCTAATCGTTTTATCAACTATAGAATCACTTTTCAGCATTCCACTTTTCGCTTTTCCTTCCCACAGCTCAATCTCGGAATCCTTCATGTCTGCCTTTTGCTCTGTGGTAAGCGGTAAATATTTTCTATAACGTTCTTCGCCGGTTTTTTTGTTTAGCTGTGACAGCGTGTCATTATAAGCCTCAACAAAACTTTTAATGGTATTAACCATTGTGTCTATATCCTGGGACACTTCAATCTGGGTTGATTGGCCGGTTGGAGTGGTACCATTTAAGCTGATTTCAACCCCGTTGACGGTAAACGTATTGGATGACTGCTTGGTGGTCAAGCCATTAATCACGACTTCCGCATCTTGCCCCACTTTTTCCGAGCTTTTGGTGAAGCTGGCACTGCTCTCAAACAGACTTCCTTCAAGGTTGATGCTTTCGCTGCCTGTCTTTTTACTGGTTAACGACAGACTTCCAGTTGTAGAATTGTATACGGCGGTAACCCCGGCATCAGTGCTTTTGTTGATCTTGGAGACAAACGAGTCGATCGTGTCACCCGCCTCAAACTTTATCTCAGCAGAACCAATCTTTACTGATTCCGAACCCACACCTAAATCAGACATTTTAGTGGCCCCGGCAGCTCCTTTATAGATGACATTGGATGCTGAAGCAAGATTATTAACAGTAACATTCAAAACCGAATCTGTCGCTGCCCCAGTAGCTTTGGCGGTCAATACACCAGTCGCCCCGGTAATAGTAGCCTTTTTGGAATCAATTGCGCTGCTGAAGCTGTAGGAAGTCAGCTTCTCATTAAAGCCGACCAGCTTGGTGCTGACCTCGCGGTATCCTTCCCGCTTCCATTCGGCAAGCTGTTTTTGCTGGTTCAGCTTGTCCAGGGGAACACGCTCCGCTGTCATCAGTTGTTTAACCATCGAATCAATATCCAGTCCAGAAGCAAGACCCGAAATTCTCATTAAATTCCCCTCCGATTCATGCTCTTTTATCTATGATCATTCCGTTCAGCTCCATTAAATTTGCTGCAATATCCAGCAGCTTCTCCTTAGGGATTTCCCGGATCAAGTCCCCGGTTTGTTTGTCAAACACCTTTACCATAATGGCATGAGTCTGCTTGTGGACCGAAATTTCATAGGTTTTTTCCGGTCCTTGCACGGCTCTGATTGCTTTCTCCAGCTGTTGTATGGCCTGTTCTTCATCTCCGGACAGCTTTACTTCAACGTTGGCAGCACCTGCACTGCTACTGGAAGCCGCAGCAATCGCCGGTTCATCGGCTGCAAACCGTGGCGAAACTGCCCTGACCGCAGCCATTCCTGATCCCGAAATTCGTTGGTCCACAAAACACCTCTCCTTATCTCATTAAGAGTAGCTCTAGCTGATGATTTTCCCATCCGGTTATTATGTATATCGGTAAAAAAGGCTGTATTGTTAAGAAAAAACAAAAAAGAAGCCCTGAAAACCAAGGCTTCTTCGGATTTTATTGCGATTATTAACGAAGTACAGACAGAATGCCTTGTGGCGCGGAGTTCGCTTGTGCCAGCATCGATTGGGAAGCTTGCAGCAGGATGTTGTTCTTGGACAGAGCAACCATTTCCTTCGCCATGTCCGTGTCACGGATACGGGATTCTGCGGCAGTCAGGTTCTCTACTGTAGTACCGATGTTGTTGGAAGTGTACTCCAGACGGTTTTGTACAGCACCCAGTTTAGCGCGTTCTGTAGATACATTTTTGATTGCTGTTTCGATCGAACTCAGAGTTGTGCTAGAGCCCAAACTGCTAAAACCAGTAGTGGAGATCGAGCCAATTGTAATAGAACCCGTCGCTTTGTCATTCACAGTGATTGTAGCACCTTTAGTGATGCTGATCCCGTTGAATGTAGTTTTGGTCATGATGTTATCGATTTGTGCACCCAGTTCTTTCAGCTCTTGGTCGATGTTCTTTGTGTCGTTGGAACTGTAAGTTCCGCTGGATTTTTGTACGTTCAGCTCTTTCATACGAGTCAGCATGGAGGATACTTCGTTCATTGCACCCTCTGCAGTTTGTACGAAGGAGATTCCGTCCTGAGCGTTACGTTGTGCTTGTTCCAGACCACGAATTTGACCGCGCATCGATTCGGAGATGGACAGACCTGCAGCATCGTCAGCTGCACGGTTGATACGAAGACCGGAAGACAGTTTCTCCATATTTTTGCTTGCTGCATTCGTGTTCAAGCCCATGTTGCGGTGTGTATTCAAAGCTGGTACGTTGTGGTTGATAATCATTTGAAATTTCCTCCCTGAAATGGTTTGATTCCCACATCCTTGTGGTAAAAGCGTCTTCACAGGTCGGCCGCCCTGAAGAATTACCGCTCTACATGATATATCGACAACCGAAATAGTTTTTTTTATAGCTGAAGCTGATTTTTTTATTTTATTTACATTTTTATACTTACTTTATAGAATGAATTATATATTAATTCCAACTAAGGGGCTTTGGAAATGAAAATTGCTTATTTTATTCTCGCCCATCACAAGCCGACTATGCTTAATAGTCTGCTGCAATCCATATATGATGAAAGCAATATTTATATGATTCATGTTGATGCAAAGTCTGAAGAAGATGTACATCGCTTGGCCATTCAGTGGGCTGAATCATTCTCAAATATTCATATTTTACATTCCCGTTCTGTAACCTGGGGCTGTTGGAGCCTGGTACAGCTTGAGCTGGATGCCATTAAGGAACTCTTACGTCTGGACGTCGAGTGGACTCATTATATAAATTTAAGCGGCCAAGACCTTCCTTTGGTTTCTCAACTCAATTTAAAAGAATTTCTTGAAACGCAACCTTCCACTAACTTTATTCAATGTATTGAATCTACGGAAAAATATAAAGGAGTTGCACTCAATAATTTCTTTATTGAAGATGTCGGTGAGTTAAAAATATTAGGAGAACGCCCTCCATTCGAGCATTATTTTATCGAGGGCATGAAGGCATTTAATGGTTCACAATGGAGAATCATTACGAGGGAGTTTGCACATTATGCTGTTTATTCTCCCCTTGCCTTTGATATGCAGGATTACTTTAGATATTCTCATGTGTCTGATGAGCAGTACTTTCAAACATTGGCAATGAACAGCCCTTTCAGAGAAAAAACATTATCCAAAAACTTCAGATACATAGTCATGTCTGTCGGTAAGGATGGACTTGGTAGAGCAAACACTTTACAAAGTTCCTCGCTGTTTGAGTTATTTAATTCAGACGTTTTCTTTGCGCGCAAATTTGATGATCAAATTGATCCTTCCATCATTCAAGTAATCCTTCAAACATTGGGCTCTAAATAAAAACACAGAGCAGCCGTATAGTCAGCTGCTCTATGTTTATAAGTCCTCCCTGGATCTCCGAACCCACTCCATAAGCTCGGGACTCTTTGCTCTTGCCTCCGCAATGTCCAGGTAACTGCATGCTTTATCTTTGTCCAATACACTCTGATACTGCAAAAGTATCAACCCTCTTCATCCTTAGTTTCATTATCGCCTCTATCAGGGTTGAGACTCTCCATATGCAAAATGGCATTTTGAATGGCCTGCAAGTCCATTGCCGCATCCTGATTGTTCTGCTGTATAGCTTCAAAGATTTCCTTCCGGTAAATATCAATATCCTTTGGGGCAGAAATCCCGATTTTTACATTATCCCCTTCGACGGACAGTACCGTGATGACAATGTTGTTTTGAATTACAATGGACTCGCCTTTCTTCCGCGACAGCACGAGCATTAGCCTTCACCGCCCTTCCCGTCTGATCCTGTCGTGTTCCATAAAGAATGCTTCGTTGTATAAGGTGTATTTTGGAGTATAATCTGCTTTCCGGTGTGCTTTTCAGCATTAAAGATAATAGGAGCCAGCAGATTCACAGTGGTAAGCGACCGCTGGCTATGCCAGGTTACAATGCAGCGGACCGCTACTTGACTTTCATCTCGAATACCCAGTTCATCTGTAATTTGCTCGGTAAGCTTAAATTCGTAATCGGTATGAAAATCAAACGGATTGACAGTAATAAAAGATACATCCGGTTTATCAACTGCGCTCAATAAACTAAACAACTCGTTATGCTGCTGCAAGTAAAATCCGTGCAGCTCTTCGAAGCCTGGCAATCCTTTTGAAAAATAAAAAATATCCTGTGCAGGGGTCACTTTACGATTCCTCCTTTGATTAGCAAAAAAGCTACGGACTTGCCGTCCGCAGCTAAACATACCCACAAGTAGCTAGTATTAATTCATAAAATCCATAAGTGTGGGCTGCATGATTTGGGCCGACGACTTTAAAGCCGCCTGGTATATGGTCTGGGCAGAAGTGGCCTGAATCATCAGGCTGGCGATATCCGCATCTTCTGTTTTGGATTGCAGTGTCGTGAGGTTCAGGTTCCGGTCATCAAGCCTGGATTGAACCAGTTCCAGTCGATTCGTACGCGCCCCCACCTCGGATAGGCCGGCTTGCATTTTAATGGATCTGGATTCGATTTTGTCGGATTGGGCACCAATATCTTCGTAATCGCCTCTTGTTAAAGCATCGATTAAGTCATCCATGACTTTGAAAACATTGTCATCTTCAGTCGCGGTCCCGAAAAAGTCACTGCCTGATGTATTCACCTGAAATTTGGACTGGTCCCCAATTGCATATTCTACCGGATTGGTATCCGGTGTGATCTGGGAATATTGCGTGACGGTTGCAGAAAGCTCATATGGAGCCTGATCATAATTCTGCCCGTTAAAAATATACTTGCCCCGGATTTGGCTGTTGCCGATATTCGTCATTTGCTCTTTCAATTCCTGTACTTCCATCTTAACAGCGTCGAGGCCAGACTGGGGAACGGTTCCGGTTGAAGCCTGTACGGTCAGCTCTTTGAGCCGCTGCATCACGCTGGATGCCTGCTGCATGGTGGAATCCGTAAAATCCAACCAACTCAGGGCCGCATCCGTATTTGTCTGAAACTGTTCGTTTGAGGCCAGTTCGGCACGGTAACGAAGCGCATAGGTCACACCCACCGGGTCATCGGAGGGTTTGTTCAGCTTGCGGCCGGTCGAAATCTGGTTTTCCATTTTGCTCATATTGCTGTAATTACGGTTCAGGTTGCTGAGCGTTTGCATTGTGGTCATCCCGTGGGTTACACGAATAGGCATGTCCTACCTCCTAAGCTAAAAGAGCTAATTAAAGACCTACACGGCCTGTGCTGTTAATCAGTTTGTCCAGCAGCTGATCGAATGTCGTCATAAATCGGGAGGCTGCGCTGTATGCATGCTGGAATTTAATCAGGTTGGTCATTTCCTCATCCAGCGATACTCCGCTGACCGCTTGACGGTTCAGATCCACCTGCTCGGTAAGCAGCTGCGCATTCTTCGCCTGTCTGTCCGCTTCTTCCGTTTGCACTCCAAGCTGGCCCACAATCGAGCTGAAAAAGTCGTCCGTCGTTGTCGCCTTGGACATGGAAGACCCGAAATCAAACGGTACACTCTTCAGGTTAGCCATCGCTAGCGCCAGACCATTATTACCAACCACTACGGCTTCATCCGTTGTTCCTGCACCATTTACACGCAGGGAAGAGGCAATTTTATTCGGGTCGCTCTGGATATCCGGATTAAGTGTGATATTGCCTGCTGTGACCGGACCTCCATCCTTGGTGGTGAAAAAGAGTCCGCCCTTTTGTGGAGTGGTGCCGCTCAGTGTGTAGCCCAGTTGATGCAATCCATTGATCCCTGCAACCGTCACTTTCAAATCGGAAGTTAAAGTTCTGTTCCCGTTAGCATCGGAATAGGTTACAGGTGTGTTGTCAGGTCCGGTATTCAGCACCGTTCCCTCGGGCAGTACCGTGCCTGCAGGCAAGGTGGTTTCTATATTTCCATTCGCAAGCGTATTGGCTAACTGGTTCATCTGTGCCTTGTAATCTACCACATATTTGTCACGGGACACGAACATGCCGTAGATCTCTCCGCCTGTAAGCGTGCCGCCGTCATAAGCAGCCTTTAACGCATCTGCTGTTGTCGCCGTCACCTGTGTTCCCGTTACAGCAATCTGTCCTGCAACAGTAACCTGATACCCTGTATCCAGTTGAGTCACAGTCACATTAGCCAGCTTGGAAAGCTGGTCTACTGCGTAATCACGCTGGTCATACAGATCATTGGGATTATCCCCCAAGCCCTCCAGTTTGGTGATATTTCCATTTAAATCCGCAATGGATTGCAGAAGGGAATTCACTTCCGTAGTTTTTAGTGTAATGTTGCTGGTCAGGTCACTGGTCAGCGCGTTTAATTGCTTATCGACCTGGTTCATAGCGTCGGTTAAGGCTAATGTCGTTTCTTTTACGATTTTACGGTTGGTCACATCCTGGGGGTCCTGGCTCAAGTCGGACCATGCATTCCAGAAATTGTCCAGCACCTTGCGGATTCCCGTATCTGAAGGTTCATTCATGATGGTTTCAAGCTTATCCAGCGTGTCGTACCGGATGCTCCAGGCACCTTGAGAGGTATTTTCGTTGCGGTATTGGTTATCCAGAAATGATTGTCTGACCCGTTCAATTGCGTTGAATTGTACGCCGGTTCCCAATTGCCCACGAACCACTGAACGGTTCATTCCGATAGCTTCCATCGGCTCGGACGCCTGCATCTTGACGACTTGCCGTGTGTAACCGGGTGTATTGGCGTTAGATATGTTATGCCCTGTTGTGTTTAATGCAGCCGTTTGGGTATTTAACCCTCGTTTGGATGTTTCTATCCCATGAAAAGTTGAGGCCATATTGTTCTCCTCCAGTTAGGCACGTGTATCAAAAAGGCCACGGCGCCCGCCGGAAGCCTGCTTCTCGGCCGGATGCGTATAGGTCACTTCTGATTCAGAGTAATAGGACATGCTTTCAATAGAAAAATCAATGTACGAAATAGCCTGCTGTATAAGCTGCTGATTGAGATCATTCAGTTCCTTCAGCTGCTTCAGCGTGGAGCCGAGGGCGGACTGGATCTGAAGCAGCTTCTGCTTCTCTTCCTGCTCAAAAACCAGCCTTGATAATTCTCTGATCGTAAGATTCAGCCTGGATTTAATGCCGCGGTCCTGCAGGAATACATGAACATTCTCTACCCGCTCTTGTTCCAGCTGTTCAATCCTTTTGGACACTCTGGATTCCCGTGTCATCACAGCAATTAGTTGGTCCACTTGATTCCTGATCAGGGCCTCTTTCTTCTCAAGGCCCAGCTCTATTAACTGCAGATGAGCCTCATTTAACCGTTCAAGTGTTCCGAGCAGCAGTGTTAATGGCATTTTTCGTTCACCTAGTTATCAGCGTTCTGCTTGAAGAACGGCAGCAGCTTCTCGGCAATTTTGTCCGCATCGACTTTATACGTGCCTGAAGCAACCTGCTGCTTCAATTCCTGGATTCGGTTGGCCCGGTCCGTGTTGCTGCTGCGCTGCAGCATTTCCATAGCCTCTGCGGAGATGGATACCTCGTCCTTGCGCTGGTTTTTCTTCTTGCTTTCCTGAATATTGGATTCGATATTTCGTTGATATGGGTTAATGGCACCGATGCGGTTGGTCTCGTTAATTTTCATAACTTAACTTCCACCCTCCTTAATGTTTCAATATTTTATAGGCAAATTTTATCGAGAAATATAAAAAAACCGATAAGCTCTATTTAAGATTATCGGCGGTTTACAAAGCATTTTGAATAGCGTCAAGTGTATTTAATTCCACTGTACTAGAAAGAGCGCTTTTTGTCGATGACACTGTAGGTAGACGAGCCCATGTTATTGCCCTGGTCCCGTGCATTTTCATTGCGTGTCGCCTCTGTCAGCTCCTTCGTAAGTCGTGTTCTGCAGGAATCGCACATGTGGCCCTCGCGAATGAGGGTTCCGCACACCTCGCATGGATACATCATGTTAGGCGCATTCATAACGGAAATACGACCTTCACGAATAAATTTGGTAATTTGCTTGACGCTCACTTCCGTCGCTTCAGATAACTCCTGAATATTGGAACCCCTGTTATCACGCAGGTGTTGTACACATACCTCATATTCTCTTTCAATATCTTTAATACAATTAAGGCATAGTTCCCGAATGTTAACCGCGTAAAGTTTGCCGCAGCGAGGACAATTGTCAATATTCATCTCGTTCTATTGCTCCTCTCATTTCCGATACACGCACCTCTGATCTTTATAGAGTACACGATATGCGGATGCTTCGTCTAGTGGGGGCTGGCTGTTGTCCGACTTATTTTTGCGTGAACATGCATTTTTCTCCCCTTAGTGAATATATCGGCAGCGGACTGCGGCATTTTAATCATCATCAGGACCTTGCCCAGGTAAGTCCATAAACTTCGAGCTTTAGCCCGATGGCCTCGCCTTCACTGCGAAGGACACGGCTGCACGCCTCAAGCGTGCTTCCGGTTGTGTAAATATCATCTACCAGCAGCACGCGCAGCGGGTGATGGATTCGTGAAGAACCCTTGCGGCGCTCCCTTGCTTCCCACAATAATTCCTGAATGCCAGGCCATGCGGAGAAGGCGGATTTCATGGAGTCGCCTCGCTCTCTGCGGGATTTAAAGCTTTGTTTGCCGGTATCGCGGTTTCTGACAAGCAGCGGACAAAAAGGGATACGTCTGTCGGCAGCCAGGAGCATAGCCAGCCTTTCCGCCTGATTGAAGCCGCGCTCCGCCAGTCTCTCCTCACTCACTGGTACACAGGTAATGAGATCGGGCTGCCACCGCTCTTTCTTATACCGGTTCCATTTCTTCATAAATAAACCTGTAGATTCAAGGGTACGCGCTCCCTGATCCCGGATCGTAAGCTCTGACTGCATAGCTGTATAAGCCCTGCCCAGCATCGCAGCCAGCAAAGGCTCATACGCTTCTTCGCCCCTGTATTTGTACCACGAAATCCATTCTTTCATTTCGGCCGTGTAGGCAACAGCACTGCGGTTGCAGGCGAAAGCTCGTTCCACCCGGTCTGGCCGCAAGCAATCCGGGCAGCCGACAGGACGGCCGCAGCAGCTGCAGCGGATGCGGCCTATCCATGGAATACGATGTGCACAGCGGCTGCATATACCGGGCAATCCGGCGTTAAGTACGGCACGGCCTCCACAGGTGAGGCAGCGTTTAACCGGTGGTTTTAGCAGTTCCTGAAGCTGCCGGCCCAGGGACGCCAAGGATACAACGGGCATGTTGATACCTCCATCGTGAATTCGGATATATAGAAGCAGCAGTACCAGCTTCAATAGGTTCATTTTAAATGTAGATAACCTGATCTGACGCCGAGAAAATAGCCACGTGTACCAGTTGCAGTAGGTTCATTTTATATAGCCAAGCTTTGAGGCCAGCGCATTCATGGCGCGGATATGGGTTATCGCCTGTTTTTGCCCTTTCGTCCATTCAGGTGAAACAAAAACGACCTTGCCTCCGGGATCATCCTTGGAGCGTCCGGCCCTGCCGGCCATCTGTACAAGCGAGGCCTCATCAAACAATGAGTCATTGGCATCCAGAATGTAGACATCGCTCCTGGGAACCGTAACTCCCCGCTCCAGTATCGTCGTCGTGACTAGCAGCCGGATATCTGTATTCCGGAAGCTGCTGACCTTGACGCTCCGGTCGGGGTCCTGCGAAGAGGTTCCAGCCACCCTGATATCAGGGAAACAAGCGGACAGTAATGTTACCAGAGGGTCTATCTGGGTTATGCGCGTGACAAATAAAAATACCTGTGCGCCCCGGGCAAGGGATACCTGAAGCCGTGAGAGCAAGGCGGAAGGGAGCCTTCGTTGCTGCAAGCAGCGGCTTACTGAAGCTCCCGCCAGTCTTACCGGTACAGGGAGCGGATGACGATGGAAACGCACCGGCACCCTGGCATGCGCCAGTGCACCCTGTCTTGCTTCTCTCTGCAGCGTGGCAGGTGGCGTGGCCGACAGATAAATGAATTTGCCTTCCGGGAGACATGCATGCTCGGCCGCATATGCGAGCATGGGATCGTTGTGATAGGGAAAAGCGTCAATTTCGTCCACGATTACAAGGTCAAACGCCTGGTGAAACCTTAACAATTGGTGTGTTGTTGCCAGGGTCAGCCGCCCTTTTTTCCAGCGCTCAGGACTACCGCCGTACAAGAGAGCCATGTCAATATCGGGAAAAGCCTTGGACAGCCGGGGCGCAAGCTCCAGCACGACATCGCGGCGCGGGGATGCCACCAGCGCACTGCCTCCCCGCCGGATCACTTCATCCAGCAGCGGGAAAATCATCTCCGTCTTGCCCGCGCCTGTTACGGCCCACAGCAGGAAGCGCCGGTTGGCATGGAGGGGCTGCCCTGCCCCCGCTGTCTCTGCCAGCGGCCAGCCTAGGCAGCGAAGCCGCTGCAGCCACACAGGCGCAGCGGACCTGGCGGCCGCGCTCGCAGCCGGCGCGGCCAGAAAGCGCAGTGCCGCCTCTGCGGCGGCACGCTGCGCCGGGCTAAGCCCCCACCTCTCCAGGGTGGGGGCGGGCACACGGCCGGCCTGGCTGCGCAGGGCCGGCAAAGCTGCTGCTGCCGCATGAAGCAGCAGCGAACAGGCACGGCTGCGCCCCAGCGCGAGGCAGGCCTCGCAGTAGGCGCAGCCCGCCAGCCCGCACGAGGCGCAGGCCGTGCGGGCCCTGGCCACGCTGCCACAGCGCCGGCAGCGCAGCTCGTTGCGCCGCGCCCGCGAAGCGCGCGGCGCAGTGAGGCCGGCGGCAAAGCCGAGCCGACCCTGGAGGTGCGCAAGCTGCGCGGCGGCGCGCCAGCTTGCGCTTAACGCTGGCGCTGCCTCCGCCAGCAGCGCCGCCAGCTCGGGCACGAGCAGCTTCCGGCCGGCCAGCAGCCCGGCAAGCTCGTCCGCCCCTCGCTGCAGCTCCTCGCGGACCAGATCTCCGCTTCCACCCTTTCCATCGAAGCCGGGTCCGTCATTCCGGCCATCTGCCTGCTTCAACAGCCTTGCTCCTTCCAGCACGGGCTCGCGGCCGGATGACCGCTTGACCGCAAGCTC
This sequence comes from Paenibacillus medicaginis, assembly GCF_042138635.1. Taxonomy (NCBI): domain Bacteria; kingdom Bacillati; phylum Bacillota; class Bacilli; order Caryophanales; family Paenibacillaceae; genus Paenibacillus; species Paenibacillus medicaginis. Next base: position 27,847 of record NZ_JBHIRY010000004.1, read on the forward strand.
CTCGAGCAGCCGGGCAGCAACATACTTTTCCCACCCACGCAGTGTCCAGGAGTCCATCTCCGGCAGACTGTGAAAGCCCTCGCACAGCTTAAACGCCCACGGAAGCGGATAGGCTGCACCCAGCAGAATCATCTCCGCCCCTTCGTCAGATCCTCCTTCCCTCTGCCTGGCTTCACTCCACATGCGATCTACCTCCAAGTCCAGAGACAGGTTCATCTCCCAGCCTTTGCGACCACGCAGCACGTACACAGCCACCTTCATGCTTCCGCCCCTTTCCACATTTTAACGCACAAAAAAAGCACACACCGGCCCGCAGGCATCGGCGTGTGCTTCACGCATTTTCAGCTAAATTAAGGTTTATAATATGAATCATTAAGCAGCTAACTTTTTTAACAACTAAATTATTTCTATTATACACATGTCCCGCTTCCCAAATCCAGCACATTTGCCTGGTGCCTCTTCATACAGCTTTGCACGATTATCCCCTTGGATCAGAATGCAGAGTTGAGGGTTGGGATTGAGGCGGATCTAGGGGAATGAATAGAGGAAAACGAGATAAGAAAAACGTCTATCGACGTACATTCAAAGAAGCCAGACCGCGTTTAGCGGAAGTTTTTCTTGAGGTCCCCGGTGTTCTGTTTTTCTGTACCTGAGCGAACGGGATAATCGTGCAAAGCCCCCGAACAGCGAGTTCACATTTCCTGCCATGATCAGCCGCAGCTTAACTGTCAAGCACCGAACTCAACTTTCGCAGTATGAGATCGGCAAACTTGCAAGAAGGAGATGCGAATTCCTGTGACCTTTCATTCCCCTGCCCTGTCTAATTACTGTAAATCGATACAAACACAGCTTAACCATAAAGGTGGTGAAAACGAGTGATCACAGAAAAGGAAATTACCGCCGCGCAGCAGGGTGACCATCTTAAAAGCCTATAAATCCATTTCAACGCTGCGAGAGCCTGCTTATTTCAAAACCTGGATTTTCCGGATTTTGATTAATGAATGCAATACCCTTCTATCGAAGCGGAACCGCAGCGTCGGCGTTTCTGAAAAAGATATTGTACACCTGAATCCCAAACAGACAATAACCAATGACAGCCTGTCATTCACCCTCTCTGAGGTAGATGTCACTCCAATCACAACCAACGTGAAATACTCACTAAACGCACTTGGAAAAACCAAGCTTAGCGATGACGAAGCTTCTGCTCTTATGGGCCATCAGGTGGCCGTTTATGATGACAAAGGAAATCTGCTGCGAGGGTTAAACGGGGAAGGAATGCTGGAAAACAACGAATGAGCATCAAAGTCGATATCCCCTCCAAATAAACTGCCATTCACAACTAACAAAGTTTAAGGGTCCGGTACCTCCCGGCCCTTTTCTCTATATGTACCATCTTCTGCAGGACCCTATTTTTGGAGCACCGCTTAATAGCAAAAAAGCACTCCTCCCATGCCGATCGGCAGAAAGTGTGCTTCACTCCCTCATTATTCATCTTGTTAAATCTAGAGAGAATCCTTGCGAATTCAGCGGACAAGCGGAATCTTATCGGAAGGCTTCATCGTTCTCAGATCAAGCACCGCCTGGGCTTCCCCAGCCTCTAACTCCACTACTGGCGGTACCACAGTAAATGGACTTGAGATCACGGCAAGCTCAAAGCCGCCCGTACGGCCCAGCCGTTCCAGAATACCCACTGTACAGTCCTTCGACTGATCATCTATGACCGATATGTGCAGGGATCGGTTCAGCAAACAGGAATATGCCGCCAGTACTCTGACTACCCATTCCACCCACAACTCATGGTTGGAAGTAATCAGGATATAATGAATGCGCCGTTTATCAGGGCGATTCCGATGCCCTGTCTGCAATTCAGCCACATGCCGTATATAAAGCAAACGAACCACGGCGGCCGCCAGACCGTACACAAGCAAAATCCATGCCAGTTGAATTGCCATGGAAGCCCCACCTCCTCATAGCGACAATATATGCCGGTACGAGGGAAGGAGTGACAGCCTTGCCGGTTACAGAGTAACCCAGCCGTACTTGATAGAGTTGATTACCGCTTGGGTACGGTCGTCTACCTCCATCTTTTGCAAAATGCTGCTGACATGGTTTTTTACAGTTTTCTCACTGATAAAGAGGTATTCCCCGATCATCTTGTTGCTCTTGCCTTCTGCCATCAGACGCAGCACTTCGGCTTCACGCCGGGTCAGCGGATTGTTCTCGCCAGCCACAAATTTCACGCCAGCTTCAGCGGAATGCCCTTCAGCCATGGCACCTGTCTCGTTCAAATAGGTCATCCGGCGCAGCTGCTGAATCAGCTTTCCGGTAACCTTCGGATGGATAAACGCGTATCCTTCATGCACGGAACGAATCGCATTGATCAGCGATTCCGCTTCCATGTCCTTCAACAGATATCCATTAGCTCCTTTACGAAGCGTCTCAAAAACATAGCTTTCATCATCATGAATGGACAGAATGATGACTTTCACATCCGGGAACATCTCGCGCAGCTTCTCGGTAGCCTCCACGCCGTTCTCCACAGGCATATTAATATCCATAAGCACGATGTCCGGTTTCTCCTCATTGCAAAACTCGAGCACCTGGATGCCGTCACCGCATTCTCCGATAACTTCGATATCCTCTTCCATATTCAAAATACGCTTCAGTCCCTCACGAAACAGCTGATGATCATCAGCCAGGAGGACCTTGATTGCTGCAGTTCCGCTATCATGATTTTCCATCCTGTTACTCCTTTCCCTTCTCCACGTTGGTCGGGATATGAATGACGATCTTCGTCCCCTGGTTCTCCGCGGACTCGATCTCCATTCTCCCTTCGAGCAGTTCAACCCTTTCTCGCATGCCAATCAAGCCAAAATGATTGTGATCTTTGCCCTTTTGTTCGAATAACTCAGGTTTGAATCCCAGTCCGTTATCCTGCACAACGATTTTAACCAACTGTGCCTGGTATGTGATCTCTACCAGTACAAAAGTTGGATAGGCATGTTTTGCGGCATTGGTGAGGCCTTCTTGGATCAAACGGTAAATGGCCGCTTCCATCGCGGAAGAGAGACGGTGCTCCTTCCCCCTCGTTTCAAATATCGCCCTTATTTTCGTCTTTTCCTCAAAGTCCTGAACATACTTCCGGAGTGTAGGAATAAGACCCAAATCATCCAGCGCCATCGGACGCAAATTGAAAATGACCTTGCGCATTTCTTCGAGGCTGGAACGGACCTGTCTCTTCAAATCTATTATTTCGTCCTGTACCATCTTGAATTCCTGCTTGGCGAGCATTCTTTCTACAATTTCCGCCCTAAGCACTAGATGAGCGAGCAGTTGCGCAGGCCCGTCGTGTATTTCACGCGAAATGCGTTTGCGTTCTTCTTCCTGTGCAAGAATAATTTTCAAACCAATAAACTGTCGATTCTTGGCAGATTCGATAATCCGGGTCACCTGACCCAGCTCCCCTGATAAATACTCCAGCACCACGCCCATTTGCGAGCCGATCGTCTCCGCCCGCTCCACGGATGCCTCAACGCTCTTCGCCCGCTTCTGGAGATCATCCCTTCTCGCCTTGAGGTAAATCTCCTTCTCACGGTAGATCATCAGGTCCAGCTGGAGCTGGGTAGCCTTTTCATAAGCCGTTTTAATATCCTCTTCCGTATAGCGGACAAAATCCCGGCTGACTTCCGTCAGCCGGATCCGCGAGCGCCGGTAGTTCATCTCCAACTGATCGACCTTCTCGATCGTCTCGGCCGTTTCCTTAAGCACCGTCTGCAGTTCCTGGTTCAAATTAATAAGCTCGGACCGTGCCGAATCCAATACTTCGAACATTTGGTACTTGCTCTTCTCCATCACCTGGATGGCGTTTTTGATGACTCGGTCTATGACATCGGCTTGAAAATCCACGAATTTTAATCTCCAATCCTAGCTTTTCAGGTATATATCATACCATATCATGATTGGATCGTAACGGTCTTCGTTTTTTGCTCCCATTTTACAGTGAGCCCTAGCTGCTCAGATACCAGCCTTAAAGGGACTAAAGTCCTACCATTTAACACCAAAGGCGCCACGTCTGCATTTTTGCGTTTCCCATTCAGGACAAACTGCTTTTCACTCACATTAAGATCCATCAGCACTCCGCCACGGATCACCGTCACGCGCTGCGCGGAGGCATTCCACTGCGCTTGCCCGCCAAACGCATCCAGAATGTATTTAATCGGCACATAGGTAGAGCCATTGCGGGTAATCGGTGCGGCATCGATTACTGTCTGGTTGCCGTTCACGGTCATGGACTTGCTGCCGATACTCATCTGGGCCGTTCCGGTCTTGAGGCCTTGGCCGCTTACCGTACCGGGAGCATTTAACGCAATGTTATCAAACGCTACGGTTCCTGTTTTGGCCCGCTCATCCTGTCCTTCTTCCACGTTGACAACATAGAGACGCTTCAGCTTCGCTGGATAAGCAATATCCAGTCCGCTCAGATCCGCACTCAGTGACTTCCAGCCATTCCAGTCAATCGCTTTGGCAAGGTCCACATAAACCGTGTCACCGTCCGCATCCGCAATCTCGGCCCGCAGCCAGTTGAGGCTTTTGTCCCCAAATACATCCATCGAGATGCCTGTCGCCGGGGTTTGAATGGTTTTACCGGAGGTGCCGTTCAGTTCGGCATAGGCGTACATTTTGCCTGAACCACCTGTCATGTCATAATCCAGCTGTAAAACCTTCGAGCCTGCTTTCTCACCGCTGCCGTCCATGATGGCTGCCGAGCCGGTTACTCCCTGCGCGTTGGTGGTAAAGCTCACATCGTAGCCAGCATTTTCAAAATCCTCCCACATGCTGCTTCCGCCGTCCGCTGTCAGAGTAACCACCGTGCTGAAGCCGTCATAACGGCCGATGGCATATCCAGCCTCTGCTCCGGCGTCGACAGAGGACACAGTCAGCTCGTTCCCCTTGACACTGCCCTTAAAGCCGATAAACTCCCATTTCAGCGCATCGGCGGAAATGCTTACATTCTGTCCGTCCGTTGTTTTGGCCGTCACCGGAATGGAAATGGTCGTTCCTTTGCTAAGGGAGCCTGTACCACTGCCGGCCGTCAAGGAGGATATGCCCTCCGCTCCCAGCACAGTAACCTTCGTAGTGGCTGTCGCCGAGCCGCTCTTGGCGGTCAGGGTTGCCGTTCCCGGTTTTACACCTTTAACTGTACCCCCGCTGGCCGAGACTACCGCCGGGTTGCCAGACGACCAGGTAACGGTAGTAGTCCCAATATTATAAGGGTTATAGTAGGTATCATAACCTTTCAACGTGTAGCTTCCGGTCTGGCCGATCAGCAATGTTTTGCTTCCGCCGACCGTGAAGCCCTTCAGTGTTCCTTGCAGAGCTTCCGAATAAACGCCCACTCCATTAACAATGCTGCGCTGCTGTGTGCCGTATTCGGTGTTGAACGTCAGATCAGGCTCGGTATTGCCGAGGTCGCGGGTAACCAATGTTGTGGAGCCGCCGCCGTCCAGATTCAGACCTTTCCATACGCCGATGCTGGTCATGAATGACTGCAGCTCGTTCAGCGACATACCGGCACTGCTGCCGTTCTTTTCTACAGCGATCAAATAGGCATAGCGATTGTCCTTGGAATACCCTATAGCCGTGCGGGCGCGGGTTCCTCCGATGCTGGATACACTGCGGGAGAAGGAAGACGCCTTGCCCTCGTTCACCAGGATGGTATGGCCCCCGATCATCATTTGCAGGGTTGATGGATCGATTTCTTTGCCGCTCGATTTCACAAGCAGCTTATAGTTTGTCGTAACCGACTCCCCCACGGCCAGATGCTGCTTGACAAAATCGGCCGCTTTGCCGTGTGTGCGCAAAATATAACCGTTCTCCGGCACTGCAATCGGCAGCGCAGCATTCTCCGCGATTTGGGTAACAACCCCGTTCTCGACCAGAACCTCCGTCGGAGTCGTTGAACTGTTTTCCGGCCGTTCCAGTGCCTTCCATGCGGATGTGTAGATATAGGCGGCATTCGAATGGCTATAGCTGCTGCCCGATGTCTCAGGAGTATAGGCAGCCTTATTAATGCCGGCCAATTCAAACGAAGAACCATCGTCAGCAGTAATGGTGCCATCAAATGTAAATTGCTCAACCATAGGAGTGCCGTCCTTCGTCACGGCAAAAGCATACATACCCGACAAATCGGAAGGAGTGGACATCAGTTCGCCGTCAGATACCTGTCCGCCGATCGGCGCGCCTTCGCGGGAGGTGTTGAAATAATCACCGTTAACTCCTGCCACAGCCCCGGTTTCTTTAGCCATGCCTTCCGTGCTTTGCCGTGTCGTGAACTGTCCTCCCTTGCCTGTCATGACATCCAGCTTTACATACGGATTAGTAAGATCGACACGAATGACATCCGCCAGAGCTGTTCCTGAGGAGGTGCTGTACCGGTACTTCATCAGAATAGCCCCCGAAGTAAGAATCTCCTCCCCCAGCTTGACTGCCGAGGCGGCACTGGCCACCGAGCCCCCTGTCCAATTCAACGGCGCAAAGCCGCCCGCCCCAATGACCGGTCCAACCCACAATATACCTGCAAGCGATATAATCGCCAACTTTTTCCCTCTGCCTGTCCCATTGTCCGTTTGTTTGGAGCGACGCAAAACCATTTGGATATAAACTCTCCCATCTGCATGCTTATTTGAATTAAAAAAGCAATTGCTTAGATATTATCCTATAAAACTGTTGCCCTAGTAATAATAGACTGAAAAAAATGCGAAAAGTTACGCCATTCTCGCGATTTTCCTCGTCTAATGTCTGCCCACCGCCAATCTCGCCCACATATTGACAGCTTCATGTCCGCCTTCTATAATCATCTTGAACTATATAGTTCAAATCATACTGAATAGTTTAAATGTTTGTTTATTTAAGAGGAGGAGTAATTGAAAATGGGCAAAAATAAAATCCCACTCTGGCTGCCAGCCATACTCGCCATCACTGTTGTTGCGGCTGGTTGTTCAGCGGAACAACCCGATTCGGATGCCACAGCTGAAGCGGATGCCAACGGTGCCGTTGTAGATACGATGGTTGTCAAAAAAGAATCGCTGAACACAGTGTATGACCTTTCCGGCACACTGCAGGCCTATGAGGAGAGAGCCATTTCTTTTGAAATCGGCGGGCGGGTCGCAGCGGCCTCCCTTGCTGCAGGTGCTTCAGTCAGCAAGGGCAGCGGCCTGGCTCAGCTCGAACAATCGGATTATCGGCTCCAGCTGGCACAAGCAGAAGCCTCCATTCAAGAGGCACAGGCGGCGGTTACGAATGCGGAAGCAGGCATCCGTTCGGCAGATTCTTCATTCGCATCGGCGGAAGCCCGGGTTGAAAGCGCCGAAGCCAACGTACGCAAGGTACATAAGGGTGCACGGGAACAGGAGAAGGCCCAGGCCCAAGCCGCTGCAGGCAAGGCGCAAAGCGCCTATGACAAAGCCAAGGCCGATGCCGACCGCATTCGCAAGCTGTATGAAGCAGGAGCGGCTTCCGCCTCGGACAATGAGAGTGCACAGCTTCAACTGGTCAGTGCCGAAAAGGATCTGGAAGCCGCCCGTGAATCGCTGTCTCTACTGCAGGAAGGAGCAACCGCTGAAGATACGGATGCTGCTAAAGCCGCGCTGAAGGAAGCACTTGCAGGCCAATCCGCCGCCTCCGCAACGCAGCTGCAGGCCCAGTCCTCCAGGGAACAGGCTGCCGCAGCTTATGTAAAGGCTAAAGTAGCCAAGGAGCAGGCTGAGCTTGCTCTGTCCCGCACAACGCTGTCGGCACCATTTAACGGCGTCGTACTGGAGAAGCAGATCGAGCCCGGAGAGCTTGTGGCTTCCGGTCAGACCGTTTACCGAATCGGCAGCATAGACCGCTTGAAAGTGCTGCTCCCCGTTCCGGACAGTGAAATTCAGGATTGGAAAAAGGGCCAGAAGGTTGCCGTCAGTCTGTATGGTGAAACCCGTACCGCGACGGTGTCCGCCATCTACGCCGCTACAAATGCCAGCACAGGCACGATCAACGTCGAGGTTGTCATTCCGAATTCATCGCATGACTGGCTGCCGGGTCAGGTTATAAAAGCTGCGCGCGAGCTGTCTGGCAAACAGGGAATTCTTGTCCCGGTTGAAGCAGTGATTCAGACAGGTGACCAGCCGTATGTATTCAAGGAGGATGAAGGCAAAGCCGTCAAAACGAATGTCGAGTTGGGTAGGGAAATGACCGATAATAAGCTGCAGGTTGTCTCGGGGCTCGGCGAGGGTGACCGTATCGTAACGAAAGGATCCGCCTCTCTCTTTAACGGGGATGTGCTGCGACAAACGGGAGGAAGCAACGAATGATCGCCTATTTCGTCAAGAAACGTAAAATTACGATTCTGTTCTTCCTGATGGCCGTTCTCATTGGTGTGTTCAGCTTCATGCAGCTCCCCCGTCAGGAAATGCCGGATGTCGTCGTCAGACAGGCTATGGTAACCGCCACTTATCCCGGGGCTGCGCCGCAGAAGGTCGAGCAGACCGTCACCAAAAAACTGGAGCAGCGGATCAAGGAGGTTAAAGGGGTGGGCAACATTACTTCGACCTCCGGGAACGGATTTTCGTCCATTCTGGTCGAGACCGAGGATGACGCCGATCCGGAAGTCGTCTGGGATGAAATGCGCAAAAAAGTACAGGATGCCCAATCGGATCTGCCGGAGGACGCCGAGGTACCGGTGATTAACGATAATCTTGCCAGCTCCTTTATCGGCTCCTATGCCATCACTGCGGACTCCCGAGATTCCCTGTATAACTTGAACAGCTTGATGACAAGCTGGGAGGATCAGCTCGGAGCGCTTGATGGCGTTTCCAATGTGACGATTTCCGGCCTGCCTGATCAAGAGGTCAAGATCGCGATCGATACACAGAAGCTCCAGCAGTACCGGCTGCCCTGGGGGCGGGTTGTGCAGGCCGTTCAAGCCCGGATGAACCTGGTACCGACCGGTGATGTGGAATATAATGACCGGACCTATCAGCTTATCGTCAAAGAAGCCTCGGACCCGCAGGAGTTGAGCAGGCTCCTGATCACCCGTACCGAATCCGGTTCGCCTGTGTATCTCAGTGATATAGGAACCGTTCAGCTTACTCATGCCGATGCGGATGTCCATGCGTACGCGGAAGGAAAACCGGCGATTCGTATTTCACTGGGCGCCGAGACAGGAACGGACATCCGTACGATGAATGAGAGAGTCAACACCAAGCTGGCAGAATTGCAAAAAACACTCCCGGAGGACGTGAAATTCGTTACCCTCTTTGCACAGAAGGACAATGTCGATGAAGTCTTCGCCGACCTGTCCCGTGAGACACTTTTGGCGATCGCAGCCGTAATCCTCATCTGTACGCTGGGATTAAACCTGCTGACCTCCTCCTTTGTCGCTTTAGCTATCCCTGTCTCCGTTGCTATAGCCATGATCTTTCTTCCTATGCTTGGCGTTACGCTTAATCAGATTTCCGTGGTCGGGCTGATCATCGTGCTCGGCATTCTGGTGGATGACGCGGTCGTCGTAAATGACAATATCGAGCGCAGGTTAACGGATTTGGGAGAATCCCCGGCCGAAGCAGCCGTGAACGGTACCAGGGAGGTGGCGGTATCGATATTGACGGCCACGCTCGCAACCATTTCGGCATTTATGCCTCTGATGTTCCTCAGCGGGGATACCGGCGCGTTTATCAAACCAATCCCGGTCGTGATCTCGCTGGCTATGCTGGCCTCTATGCTGATGTCCCTGGCCATCATCCCCATTTTTCGGGAATGGTACGAGACGCGCAGACTTCACAAACGCAAGGATAACACGGCCAAACCGGCCGGGCTGCTGGGCCGTCAAATTCAGAGCCTGACTCAGCTCTACTCCGGTAAAATCATGGCTAGAGTCGTGAAAAGGCCGCTGTTTACCGGCCTCGCCGGGCTGCTTATCGGAACAGCCGCCTACGGTCTTGTGCTGTTTACGCCGATTGAGCTTTTTCCGGAGGCTGAGGACCCGCATATGACCATCAATATTACGATGCCTGTCGGGACCTCGCTCTCGGAAACGGACCGTATCGTGCAGGAGATAGCCGGATGGGTGCAACAGCAGCCGGAAGCGGAGAAGGTGGCCTATGCCGCTGGAGGCGGAGCGCCGCAGCTTTACAGTGATTTGAATGGTGGCACTTCTTCAGAAGCAGGCGACATTTACGGCCAGATTACCGTTATTGGCAAAGAACACAGCTTTGAGCTCGACAAGACACCTGAAGTCTGGAGCAGGCATTTTGATAATACGTATCCTGGGATTACGATTACAGAAAGGATTCCACGCCTCGGAATCCCTGTCGGCAAGCCTGTATCTGTTCGTATTTCCGGCCCGGAAACCGGGGAGCTACAGGCACTTACCCAGCAGGTACGGGAGTCCATAGCTTCTATAGACGGCACGACAGGGATTACGGACGACATGGGAATTGAGCGCTACGCCCTGGAGCTTGAGGTCAATCAGCAGGCTATGGACCAGTATCAAGTCAGCTACGCCGACTTGACGCAAACTCTGCTGCTGTTGAATGAGGGTCTGGACGCCAGCCAGTTTGATACCGGCTCGGAGCTGATTGACATCAAGGTGTATCTGAATCAGGACAATACAGACCCGAATGTGCTGCTTCAGCAGCTTAATGTGACCAACACCTCCGGCACGCAAATTCCGTTGTCGCAGCTTGTCCAGGTCAAGCCATCCTTTGCCATCCAGCAGATCAGTCATTATAATCTGGAGCGGACGGTTACCGTTGAGGCGGATCTGGATGGGCGGACGGCCACGGATGCTGCTGCGGATGTAAATACAAAGCTAGCGAAAATTTCTTTCCCGGAGGGATACTCCTGGGAGATCGGCGGCGAAACTTCGGACCAGAACGAAATTTTTGCCGATTTGGGCACACTGTCGATTGTTGTTGTCTTTTTGATTTTAATTTTGATTACAATTCAGTTCTATTCCATTGCGATTCCGCTGATTATTATGACAACGGTCTACCTGGCAGCCGCAGGCGGTATTCTTGGAATATTCCTGACAGGTATGCCGATTGGCTTCATGAGCATTATGGGCATCATTGCGCTTGCCGGCATCGTTGTGCGGAACGGCATCGTGATGATTGAATTTATTGAGGATGCCCGCCATCAGGGGATAGAGCTTGAAGAAGCGGTTATACAGGCCACCGCCGCTCGTTTCCGGCCGATTTTGCTAACGTCGCTCACGGCCATTGTGGGGATGATCCCGATCGCGCTGCTGGGCAGCCTGCTTTTCAAGCCGCTCGCATATGCCATTATTTTCGGTCTGTTGTTCTCTACACTCCTGACTCTGTTTGTGGTACCATCTCTTTATATGCTGATGGCCAGATACAAGCTAAGACGCAAGCATCGCAAGGAAAAGAAAGCAATTGTGGAGCTTGACACCTCTGACACTGGGTATCTGCAGCAATAAAGTATCGCTAGGTATCGCTAGGAGGAACATGGACTTGGATAACAAGAGAGACGATATTGTACAGGCGGCCATGCGGCTGTTCTCCAAAAAAGGCTTTGTTGCGACCTCTGTCGAGGAAATTGCCAAGGAGAGCGGGATGGCCAAGGCATCCTTCTATAAATATTTTCAGGGAAAGCATGAACTGCCTATGGCCGTCTGCTTTAGAATGGAAGAAGACATCCGGAAGGGTATTAAAGCTTTGTACAGCCAGACAGGCCTCTCGTCCAGGGATAAGCTTCTTCAGTTTTTTAAAATCTATCTGAATAACATTATTGGCAATAAAATTCATATGCTGATCATTACTGACCCGTTCCCGGCCAACACTTATGATGAAGAAACAACTGAGGCTCTGGATGGGCATGAGAAGCGCCTCTTTCTCTGGATCCGCGACGCTCTGCTTGATGTGTACGGTCCCGATGTGGAGGAACATATCTGGGATATCGCATTTATTTTAAAGAGCGTAACCTTTGAATATATCCAGATGTTCGAAAACCGTGTGGAGAAGGAGAGCATCGACAAGCTGGCGGATTTTTTTCTTTATATCACCGATTCTCTGATTGCAGGAATGCGTCAGCAGAGCGGACCGCCCAGTTTTTTGTGGGGCCTGGAGGGCTGGTTTGCCAGCAGCAGAGGACCTGACCCTCTCCAGGAAGGGAAAAAAATTGCCGGCTTGCTCGAGAAATTGGAAGCGAGGCTTATGCGCTTAAGCCTGAGCGATAGCAATAAACAGGAGTTTTTGGATATCATCAGCCAGTTGAGAAAAGAAGCCTCTGCGGACGATGCGTCCGCCGGGCTGCTTAAGGCGATGCTGTCTTATCTGGAACAGCTTGATGAACTCAAGGAAGAATGTTTGAAGCTGAGAGGCTTGTTGGGTTTGTAAAATAAACAGACGACTGAATGTTCTCAGTCGTCTTTGTTTATTTTATGATATGAAAAAATATAATTACAATCCGGCTTGTTGCTTAAGAGTTTCTGCCTTATCGACACGCTCCCATGGCACATCCAGGTCTGTACGACCAAAGTGCCCATAGGCCGCTGTTTGCTTGTAGATCGGACGACGCAAATCCAGCATGCGGATAATGCCTGCAGGACGGAGGTCAAAGTTGTTGCGAACCAGTTCAACCAGCTTCTCGTCGCTAATTTTACCCGTTCCGTAAGTATCTACGTTAATAGAAACCGGGGTTGCCACGCCAATAGCATAAGCAAGCTGAATTTCGACTTTATCCGCGAGACCGGCTGCAACGAGGTTTTTGGCGACATAACGCGCTGCGTAGGCTGCAGAACGGTCAACTTTTGTCGGATCTTTACCAGAGAAAGCTCCCCCGCCATGGCGTGCATAACCGCCGTAGGTGTCTACAATAATTTTGCGGCCTGTCAGACCTGCATCCCCTTGCGGTCCGCCAATAACGAATCGGCCAGTCGGGTTAATATAATATTTTGTCTGATCATCGAGCAATTCGGCAGGGACTACCGGCAAAATGACTTGCTCCTTGATATCCTTCTGAATCTGCTCCAGGGTAGCTTCCTCAGCATGCTGTGTGGATACGACAATCGTATCGATACGAAGCGGTTTACCGTCTTCATATTCTACCGTGACTTGGGTCTTGCCATCTGGACGCAGATAATTCAAAGTGCCGTTCTTGCGCACTTCAGACAGACGACGCGCAATGCGGTGAGACATAGCGATTGGCAGCGGCATCAATTCAGGTGTCTCGTTCGTTGCAAAACCGAACATCAGGCCTTGGTCACCTGCACCTATGTTTTCTGTCTCCTTGTCCATCTCCGCAGGATCGCGGCTTTCCAAAGCTGCGTTAACGCCTTGAGCGATGTCGGGAGACTGTTCATTCAAAGAAGTAAGTACCGCGCATGTGTTATAGTCAAAGCCATATTTGGCACGTGTATAACCAATTTCTTTCACTGTATTGCGTACAATGGATGGGATATCCACATATTCCGACTTCGTGCTGATTTCACCAATAACAAGAACCAGCCCTGTTGCTACAGATACTTCGCAGGCTACACGTGCGTTAGGATCATTAGCCAGAAATGCGTCCAAAACGGCATCGGAAATCTGGTCACAGATTTTATCCGGATGACCTTCCGTAACGGATTCGGACGTAAAAAGGTGACGGCCTTTTACAGACATGAATTTAAACCTCCCGCTAGAGAAATAATGAATAATGAATATGGCATACATATTGAATGTTGTTCAGTATATGCAAGCTCTTGCCCAGTAGTGCCCAATGCAATGCAATATTCCGTACTCAAAAAATAAACCTTTTCCGACTGGAAAAGGTTCTACAAGTCTCAACTGCCATGATAGCGCATTTGATATATGGTGTCAATGAATTGAGACTAAGGGGTTTATTACATTAAGCCAAGCCTTGATAATTCACCTTCTGCACTTTGAATCAAACGCTTGGTAATTTGTCCTCCAACAGACCCGTTTTCACGAGAGGTCAGATGACGCCATTCAACTGTCCCAGTAGCTGCTGTATAATTGGTCCCTAATTCTCCTGAAAATTCAGTGTCAGTTGTTCCATTCGTCGAGCTTGCATATAAAGGGTTGTGTACCGGCAATCCTAATTCAGCGGCAATTTCATATTTCATTTCCTGCAGCATGCTTCGACTTGCGGGTACGATATGATTACGACGTTTTCCCGGCATGTAGTGCCACCTCCATATGAATGTTGTATGGTTATTTTGCCGGAATGAGCCGCATTCAGCCATGCACATATTGTTAAATCAGGGAATTAAGAAACCGGGTAATCCACTTCTTGTTTACTGAACTGAATAACCTTCACGAACCATGACTGTCACATTGTAGGTTTGCCCTTCTTGAACTTGTATCCCTCTGCCTTCACGCGGGAAAGATAACAGATGATTTTTCTTAACAGCCTGATTATGGAATATTTCCGTTCCATCCGTAATATCAATGGCCCCGCTGGCATCCATACTGTAAATGGCAGCATAGCCATTACGGACGATGAACTCAACCCCCGCTTTGGCAATAAAAACCCTATCATAATAGGTTTGTATAACGAGGACAAGAAAAAATCCCCTACAGGAGGGGATTTATCCATACATTGATTCATATTCTACTTTGCATTAAGTTAACCTTGTGCACCTGCTCCGGCAAGCCATGGCTTCTCATAAGCCATTTTTGCGTTATCCAGGCCTGTAACGATTGAAGTCATTTGTTGCTTCAAAGATTCAAGCTGAAGCTCAGCTTGGAACACTTCATATTCTGTAGACATACCAAGTTCGAAACGCTTTTTCGTCATATCAAGAGCATTTTGAGCGCTTGTCATGGAAGCTTGCAGCTGTGCATACTGTGTTTCGAGAGTTTTAATCTGATCATAGGTCTGCCGAACTGCATCTTCTAATTGTTTTTTTGCATCCGCTACGCTGATTTTTTTCAAATCAACATTGATTTCTTTGTTTTCATAGGCGTTATCGGTACTGCCAACAAAGTTAAAATAATTAATATCCAGTTCAGCTTGCTCGATCTCCCGCTCAGCCATCCATACGGTAGGACTATCTCCCTGAACACGTCCAACGTGTGCTTCTACATCGTCCTTAAACACTTCAAATTTAGGGGTATCCGGCACTTCATACTTTTGATCCGCTTTATAACCGATTAACGCATTTAAGGATCGGTAAGCATCATCCAAAGTTTTAGCGGCTACTTCTTGTGCAGCCTTTTGTTGTGTTAGTGTATTTTGGGCCTGGGTTACATCATAGTCACTGGCCATTTGATTATCCCGCTTAGTCTGTGCGATACGCAGTTTCCATTCCGTATCAGCTACATTCAAATCGGCAATACGCTTTTTCTCAATAGCATCAATGATGGCATTATATAATCTTTTGACCTGAAGACCGGCGCCATCTTTCTCGGTCTCCAATTTCTTTTGAGATTTAGAATAGTTAATTTGCTGTTGGCTATAATTATTGAACGCCGAATTAGCTGCATCATTGCTTCCGTTGCGTGGAGGGACAAAGTCGATATCATCTGCTGCATCCTCCAAGCTGTTGTTTAGTGACTTAAGAGTCGCTTCCTGTGACTTAATAGAATTGCTATTGCTAATCGCAAGCGCTACTGCATCTTTATAAGCAAGCGGTTCTGTATTCGTTTCATAAGTGGCATATGTGCTTGTAACAGCTGTTTCCAGCGGATTCAGGCTATTTTGTGCAGCAGGTGTGGTTTGGCCAGTAGATGTGGTTTGAGCTGTTTCAATCTTTACAGTTGAAGTTGCTGCATCCCAATTTACTTTGGCGCCTAACGATTCACCGACAAAACGCAGCGGGACATAGGTTGAGCCATTTATGGCCTTAGCAGGTGTAGCCAAAGCAATAGATTGCCCATTTTTATAAGCAGTGGTGCTGTTAATACGAAACTCGAGTGTGTCTGAACCTTTGGCCGCAGTAATTTTGTGGTTCGCTTCGTCGTAGCTCACTTGAGCTCCCAGAGATTCAAAAATGGCGCGAAATGGAACCAAAGTTGCATTATGATTTAATACAGGCTGCTGAGCATAGGATTGGGTCACTCCATTAATGACCACCTTAATGTTATCAGCCGCTGCAGCAGAACCTACGCCAGATATAACCGAAGAGAGCAACACCGTGGACAACAAAGCCGAGCTTAGTCGTTTCATATCAAGGATACCTCCAAATCTGAATAAAAATGAAGAAAGTATAAACTCACATCATATTGTGCATATTATTGAAAAAAGGGTTCCATAAAGGAACCCCTTTCTCATTATTAAAATGTGTTAAGAACGAATTACTTCTGGGAAACTGTAACTGTTTTAGCAGTTGCGTCGTAGCTAACAGTTGCTCCCAGAGCTTGTGCTACGAAAGTCATAGGCAGCATTGTACGGTTGTTCTTAGTCACTGCTTTAACGTCCATAGTAATTACAGTACCGTTAATAGTCAGTTTGTTAGTGTTCAGTTTGATTTGAGCTACACGGTCACCCTTGATCAGAGTTACAGTGGAAGTAGCTTTATCAAACAGAATGTCTTTAGGACCTACGCCCAGAGCGTCAGCAACGTAACGAACTGGCAGGAACGTACGAGAGTTCTCGATGTAAGGAGCAACGTCAGCTGTTTTGGTTTCACCATTCACAGTGTAAGAAGTACTGTTGACTGTGAATACAGTCGACAAGTTCTGATCGTTAGGAGCTGGAGTGGATACAGTTGCGATTGCTACTTTAGCAGCTGCATCGTTGTCTTCCCACTTCGTGTACACTTCAGTTTCAGAAACTGCGCTACCACGAACGTCCAGAGTAATGTCGCCTTCTGGAACAGTACGATCCAGATCAATAGTTACGCCAGATACAGTGATTGTGCTTGCAGCAGTGCTGTCAGCATCAATTGTGAACAACACTCTGTTATCATCAGAAGCTCTTCTTACATTGGAGATCTTAGCATCGCCAGAAGTTACTTCAACTTTTGGAGTAGATGTGAAGTATACACCTTTTGGCAGTTCCAGACTTACAGTACCGTCATCTTCCAATGCTTCTGCTTGGCCTTCAGTCAGTGTGAAGCTGGAAGCTGTTTGACCAGTAGCACCGATGATTACGTTAGGCTTGTTGGATGCTGCTGCAGTGACAGGAGCTACTGCTTTAGCAACAACTACTTCACCTTCAACACCGGCATTACCGCCAACAGTAACTTTCACATCACCTGTGAAATTGCTTGCCAGTGCCAGTTCAACATCTTCAAATTCCAGAGTTGCTTCGTCAGTGTCGCTGCTGTTTCTTGTAACTGTGTACTTCGCTGTACGACGATCTGTACCAGTGTAACCAGCAAATTTCAGTGTAACACCTTCGTCTTTGATTGTTTCTTTTCCACCAGGAGCTTCAAGGTCACGGTAATCCGGAGCAGCCGAATCTTTATAAACCGCCTCATAAACAGGCTGCCAAGCAGCACCTTCTGGCAAGGTCAGTTCAAGTGTACGGCCGTTAACCAAGCTCTCGCCAATAGCTTCAGTCAACTTGATATCCGCTATTTCTTGCTCATCTTTACCTGCAGTGATTGTTGGAGCATCAGCTGCAGAAAGTGTGCTACCGTAGTCACCATAAGTACCGATTTTAGCGCTAGTTACGTTAGTGCTTGTTTTACCGGAAATGCTAGCATTAATGTCGCCAGCTTTCACTGAACTGGAGTCATCAACCTCGAAATCGAAAGGAATTTCGAATTTGGTTGCTTTTTCAGATGGAACATCGCTAGTATACGTAATTACCAACTCACGGCCATTATCACCTTTAGTATCGAATTTCAGGTTTTTAGGATCAGCATCACCGTAAATGGCCTCAACGTTAGCACGAAGAGATGTCCAAGAATAACCGCTAGGCAACTTGACTTTCACTTCTGTTGCAGTTGAGAATGCACCAGCTTTTGGCTCTTCCAGAACGATTTTTGGTGTAAATCTGTTATTAGAAGTATCCAAGCTTGAGAATGCCAGGTTCAGATCATCAGAGTCTGTGATTTTAGCAACTGTTGCTTTACCAGCTGGGAATACGCTGGAAGAGGAAGCTTCAAATGAAACTTCAGCATCATCGTTTTCGCCCTCATCAACCCAGATTTTACCCAGACGCAATGTGAATTTAGCAGGGTCACCAGTTACTTCTTTGGTTGCACCATTGTAAGTTACAACGATACGGTCCGAAGCAGCTACTCTAGCTGAAAAATCACCTTCAGCAAGTTTAGTCGCAGAAACAGCACCGTTAGCAGTCAAGGAAACACCGTTGCCAGCCCCTGTAATTGGGAAAGCCGAGAAGTCGTAAACTGTAGTACCAAGAGTGTTATAAGTGCTCGCAGCTACACTGGATTTGGCTTGCTCTTTAGTCGCAAGATCATAATCCAATTTGATGACTACTTCGTCGCCTTTATTGAGTGTTGTGCCTTCAGGAATTGAAAATGTTACAGAACCCATTGAGACTACTCCACCGTCGCTAACAGTTGGAGTGTTAGTAGCTTTGATTTCCCCGCCGCCAGCAGCGTGGATTGCAGTTGGAGCAACGAGTGTTGCTACAGGTGCTGCTACACCAGCAACCAGAGTTGCAGTAGCAAGCACGTTGATCATTTTCTTGTTAAACTTTGTCATAACCTTTTTTTCTCCTCCTTGAATATCATGCGATACAATATTCTTTTCTTTGTGTCGGATCTTGTCACTCATCAGTCGTTACACCTCCTTTCCGAGCTTTCATAACCCTTATAAAATGATATCTGTGACAATATCACAGAAGCTTGGAATCAAGATCATAAAGAAAGCGTACATCTCACAACTTACTCCAGTATTATACAATGTCATTACAATGTCGTAAAGAATTTTTTTATCATATTTTGTCTCTTCGAAATTGTAACCCCTCTGTATCATACTCACACAATTAGACGTGGCGAGTTTCTAAAAAGTTGCGTCATTTTAAAAAAAGTTTTTGATTTTTTTTAAAATATGTATTCGCCTTCTTACAGTCATAATTATACTTCAACGCCTTATCTAGAGTCATCCAACAATTATTCCCTTCCTCTCCTAATATCTACAAAAAGATGATATAGAAAAAGAGGTATAGAATGATGCGTCTTGGGGTTCAAAAACGCATCATTCTGCTCACGCAAAGGTAAGAACACATGCCTCATATCAAGATATGCCAAGCAAACAACTATTATTCTACTTTTTTACAACAGTTACCTGTGCACCGTCAGTAAGCATGCTTGCACCCTTCACAACGATCTGTTGACCCTCTGAGAGCCCTTCGGTCACTTCCACCTTCTCTGCACTCTCTTCTCCGGTCTGAATCTTCACTTGTTTGGCGACAGTTCCTTCTATTATATACACGAACTTTTCGCCAGCCTTTTCACTGACAGCTGCCTGTGGAATGAGCAGACCTTCCGCTGCCCCGGACTGGATATACACATTGGCAACCATACCTGCCTTAAGTGTATTCGAAGGATTTTCTATAGAGATTTCAACAGGATAAGCTTTCAGCTCCTGATCCATGACAGAGTTGATAGCCGTGACCTTGGCGTTAATTCGCTTCTCCACGGAAGGAATTCCAACTGTCACAGAGGAACCTACTTTGACGTTCATCATTTCAGACTCAGACAAATTCACCTTCACAAGAATCGGATTGGTATTCGCAATCGTGACCACGGATGACTGGGAGCTCACAATCTGCCCAACATTTCCGGCGACAGCCGAAATCGTTCCAGACATAGGAGCCTTCACCGTAGCGTCGACTAATTGGCTGCGCGCTGTCTCAAGGGCAGAGCGCGACTGTTCGACACTAGCCTGGGCTACATCTACACCAGCGCTTTTACGAGCCAGCTCAAGTGACTTCAAGGAATTTTGATGTGTCGTTTGGGCACTTTCCAGTGAAGATTGAGCGGTGCTCAGCGTAAGCTTGGCATTATCCAGTGCGCTTTGCGCCTGTCTTGCTGTGGTCTGCGCCTGCTCCAGCTCGGTTTGGGATACAGCACCCGCCGCAAACAGCTGCTGTGTACGGTTCAGGTTATTTTGCGCGTCCCGCAGGGAGCTCTCAGCATCCTTAATGGAGTTCTGCGCCTGGTCTATGGAGCTTTGTTGCTGAACGAGGGCGGCTTTCGACTGGTCAACACCGGATTCTGACTGCTGCACTGACTGTTCAGAGCTGCTCTGTGCCTGTTTCAGATTGGCAAGGGCCACGTTATAGGATTCCTGGGACTGCTTGATGCTGTCGCGGATATCCTTTTGATCCAATGTAAACAGAACCTGCCCCTTACTGACCGTCTGACCGATTTTCAAGTTAATGCTCTGAATCGTCCCGTTAATCTTGGGAGCTACCTGAACGGATTTGTTGGGGGCCAGAGTGCCGACAACACCTGCCTCAGCTTCGATACTGCCCCTTGTTACCTTACCCACTTCGACAGATACGGCCGTTTGCTTCGCAGGTGCGGCTGCAGGGGGTTCTCCTCCCCCCGAGCAGCCGGCCAACGCGACTGACAAAGCCAAGGCCGATAACAATACTACACTTTTTTTATTCATGGTTTTCCCACCTCACTATGTCCTGCATTATCTATTAGACCTGCACATTGCCTTGCTGAAGCTTTGCCTGCTTTTTTGCTTCTCTTTTCTGCTGGCGTTTCAACTTGCGGTTATTACGTTTAACGGTACTATTATCAAACAAAATATATACGACAGGAATCAGAATCAACGTAATGACCGACGCGAAAGAAAGACCAAATACAACGACAACTGCCATAGGCGCCATGGACTCGTTCGCCGGGTCACTGGAAACCACCATTGGCAACAGGGCAAGAACCGTCGCAAGCGTAGTCATCAGAATTGGCCGTAGCCGTTCCGATGCCGCGTGTAGGATCGCCTTGTCCCTTTCCACCCCTTCTTTACGAAGCTGAATAACAAAGTCAATCAATACAATCGCATTGTTAACAACAAGTCCGGCGAGCATGATATATCCGACAAAGGCCATGACACTCAACGCAGTCCCTGTCAAAACCAGTCCCAGAACAACACCTATAAAAGTCGGCGGGATCGAGAACATGATGATAAACGGTGTAAACAAGGATTCAAATTGCCCAGCCATAACCATGTAAATCAGAACTACAGACAGTAAAAGCGCGACGGCGAGACTTACAAAGGACTCCATCATCTGTTCCGCTTCCCCGCCGCCTGTATCTACCGAATATCCTTCAGGCATCGACAGATTATTCATCAGCTTGGTTACGTCCTGATTGACACTAACCGTATCTCTGCCATCAATATCAGCCGTAACTTCAACTTGACGGGTCTGATTTTCACGAGTAATTGTGACAGGAACTTCAATCCGTTCCAGACTCGCAATAGAAGATAATGGCACATCAAAACCCTGTGCAGTGGTAATCCGTAAAGTTTCAAGATAAGAGAAATCCTCCTTGAACTGCTCAGGCATAGAAATCTCTACATCAATCTGATCGTCCCCAGTGCTATAGGTCGTAGCAACCGAGCCATTAAAGGTAGTCCGCAGTGCCGATAGGATCTGTGATGTAGATAACCCATATTGTGCTGCCAACTGACGATTAACGGTTACCTGGTATTCTTCACGCGCTTCGTCCAAAGTACTTTTAACGTTAACCGTTCCCTCAATATTGCTAACCTCTTTGACAAGCTGATCCGAAAGCTCGCGCAGCACTTCCATATCGTCGCCTTTGAGATTGATTTGTACAGGTGAACCGCTTGAGAATCCTTGAGCAGCACTAAGAGTGACATCTGCGTCCGGAATATTGGTAATCTTCTCCCTGAGCTCCGATACGACTTGGTCCGTTGAACGAGAGCGCTCATCAACAAGCGTCACACTCAATGTAGCCGCATTTGTCGGATTGCCGACGCTAAATCCTCCCGCCGAGCCAACCGTTGCCGTCACCTTCTCCAGCTCAGGAATATTCATAACTTCTTTCTCAATTTGCTGAACGGCGCTGTTGGTCCCCTCCAGCTTGGTTCCGTCTGGCATCTCCAGCGATATCGTGAACTCTCCCAAATCCTGAGACGGGATAAACTCAGACTTAACCATTGGAGTCAACGCTCCTGCGCCTACAAACATAAGAATGGTTATCGCAAGTACACTTTTTCTGTGATGGATACTCCATTCCAATGTCTTGCTGTAACCATTTTTGAACTTTTCGAACCCGATATTAAACCATACGATCGGATTGAAGCCACGGTAATTGCCCGAGGTATACACCGACTCGTCCGGAAGCTTCGGCAGCCAGCGTGAGCTGAGCATCGGAACAATCAGCAAGGAAACAAGCAATGCTGCAATGTGAGAAAAAATAACCGTTAAAGCGAGTGGCTTGAAGAGCTCGCCCGCAATTCCTTCTACGAAAACAATTGGCAAGAAAACAACGATCTGCGCAAGCGCTGATGCCATAACGGCATTACCAACCTGCTTGGAGCCTTCAATGGCACCCTGCAGCATGCTTTTTCCTTCATGCCGCTGTCTGAAAATATTCTCAATAATTACGACCGCAAAGTCTACAAAGGAACCAAGTCCCAGAAGCAAACCACTAAGCGAGATAACGTTGATGGTCTGATCTGTGAAATACATCATTAAGAACGTTGCTACAAATGAAATCGGGATAACAATAGCTGCAATGATCGTTGAACGAACGCTGTTCAGGAACAGCAAAAGTACGATAGCTGCAATCACAAGACCGAGTACAGCATGTTCCACCAACAGGTGGACTGAGTCGCTGACAGGCTCGGAAGAATCCGTAACCAGTTCAAGCTTGGTGCCTTCCGGAAGCTCCTGCCGGATCGAATCCAGACGTTCTTTTACGGCATTTGCAATTTGCAGTGTGTTGCCGCCGGATGCTTTAGTAACCCCAATATTGATACTCGGTTTCCCGTTGTATGTGGAAATAGAAGTTACATCAGAGTAAGAATCCTCTACTGTAGCTATATCTTTAAGCTTAACAGTTCCCGAACCTGCTGAAATCGGGATTTCCTTCATTTCCGAAACAGCCTGATATTCACCATCTACACGTATCTGAACTTCTGTGCTGCCTTTGGTTACTGCACCAGCCGAGCCTGACTGGTTATTGGCCGCCAGAGCCTGGCTTACCTGATCCAGGGTGATCCCGTAGCTTTCCAGTTTGGCAGGATCCAAATGAATGCGAATCAGTCTGTCTTGTCCACCTGTTACACTTACGGATGCCACACCCGCTATTCTTTCAAGCTGGGGTTGAATCACATCTTCGGCGATAGGCTGTAATGAATTAACATCCTGCTCCCCTGTGAATGCAAGATTGATAATAGGGGTTGCATTTAAATCAAGCTTCAAGATTCTAGGGGAATTGGCCGAATCGGGTAAAGAGTCCCTAACCCCATCCAAGCTATCCCGGATATCCAATGTAGCCTGATCCAGATCTACCCCCCAATTGAATTGGATCATGACCATGGATGAACCTTCTTGCGATTGAGAACTGATCGTATCTACGTTCTCTACCGACGCAAGGTTGCCTTCAATCGGCTTACTCACCAATTCTTCTACTTCAGATGGTGTTGCCCCTGGTATGCTTGTAACAACAGCAACCACAGGAAACTCTAGCTCCGGCATTTGTTCAACAGGCAACTTTTGAGCAAATATACCGCCCCCGATCAATAAAGCCACGATCAGCATAAAGACGGTTACGGGCCGGCGTATTGAAAACTGTGACATCTCCTCACTCCCCATATGATCTCTATATAAGTATAGATTGCCATACCTTCGATACTACGCTCTTGCAAGTAAAGAGGTTTCAGGTTGGCAGGCAAAATTTATATATTTTTTTAGAACCATTACAATTTGAAATAATTGCTGATAACTAGGCCCTTGCCCCCTATTATGGCATAGTTCGCTCAGCCTAGTCAAATGCTTCAAATGAACAAAAACACCCCTGTCATGCTACATAAAATAGAAGCATTTTATGCAGCATGAGGGATGCATTTTCAAACACTATAATACCCGTTCCATATATTACATCGCTGGCAGTTTCTTCGTGGATGCCATGACCTTCGCAACAATAATTGCCGCGTCACCACGAAGCGTAAAGGATGTCGGATTAAAGTTATAACCTTTGCTTGCATCCTTGGAATCAACTGGAGCGCCCGTAATAAACTTCTTCTGGGCAATGGCCAGAACAGACGCAGCTGCGTAGTAATCGATATCCTTGTAATCCTTGAAGTATTTGGCCAATCCTTTTTCAATCTTCGCACGGTCAGTTAGCAGCTTCAGATTCAAGGCTTTGGCGATTATAACAGCTGCATCTTGACGCGTAATGTTGCTTTCCGGATCGAAGACTCCAGGCTGAATGCCTTTAACAATCCCTGCTCGTGCCGCCGTTTCTACGAAACGGAAGTCCCAAAGATTGTTAGTGTAGCTTCTGGAAACATCATTAAATGACAGATTTCCTTGATAATTGAAAGGAAGCTGCTGTGCCTTAACGATCATTTCCGTAAACTCGGCACGTGTAATGTTGATATCCGGTTTGAAACCAACGGAAGGGTCCTCTGGATTCATAACACCCTTCGCAAACATCGCTTCGATGTAATTCCGTGCATACGGATGGCTGATAATGTCTGTATAGGTTTCACCCAGTTTAGCTACGACATAGTAGCCGAATCTGGAAAAAGGAACAGTTATCGTGTTCTTCTTGTTATTGACGACTCCGCCCAAGTTCTCCCACGTCTTTGTTTCAGGGTTAAAATACAGTACTGTAATAAGTCTGCCGGTATCAGCTGTGACGCTCGAGTTGTACGTGAGGGTCAGGTTCCCGCGCTTGGATGGTACTAACTCATCTTGCGTAGCACGTTCAAAGAAGCTTTTCACCCGCGCGGTTGGAGAGAGTTGATACGGGCCCATACCTTGCGTTACTGGATCATATTTATCCTCTGTCTCCAAATCATCTGCTACACCTGGATCGATCCAGAATACCGGGCTTGCTTTACCAAAACGTAAAGGGAATTCCCCGACAAAATAAGGCTGCCCCGACGCAAAACGCTTATTCAGATCGTCAAGCTCATCATATCTGTCGACTACCCCATCCTCATTGTTGGCAATACCAAATAACAGATCATGATTCGTGAAGACCTGATTTTTAAACCGATCCGGTACATAGTAATCATTTCTGATAAGATTTGTACTACTAGGGAAGGTTAACTGAAGCGCCCCTTCAAAAACCTTGTGGGACTTCTTCATGGTTTCCATATACTGCGCTCCAGGGATGTTGGCTGGCACATATTTCACCGTAACCTCACTCTTCAGCACCTGATCTCCCACAGTAACTTCGATTGGAATCTTATTATCTTTGTTTGCCTTCAAACCTTTTACAACGTATCTGTAAGCTGACGGATAATCCGTATCTCCATCATAGTCTTCATCATAAGCAACCTGCTCGGCGGCCTGTTTATTAATTTTAACACCATTGGCGTTAGGAGCATCCACGACAACTTCCACAAAATTCTGGTTTATCAGATTTCGGTCGGGCAGCGGACGAATAATATGATAGGAAGAAGTTGAAAAATTGACTTCCAAACGGTAAGTTGACGATGTTCCACCTAGTCCCGTATTGTACAATGTAAAGTTGTACACAACAGTTGATCCGTCCTGTGGAACATCCTGACCGAACAAGACAAAACTAAAATTCTCTTCTTTTGGATGGTAGTATACTACCAAATCAGTAACCTCACCACCAGCCTTATTATAATCAGTCTGAGTCGCATCATCGGAATGGAAGCTGTTCTTCAACGACCATCTCAGCGGAGCTCCTTTATTAAACCCTTTATCCGAAGATTCAATTTGCAGAATATAATCCTCCGGATTGGTAACTGCGGCTAGTTCACTATCAACATCAGATTCATTATTACCCAGATCAATAAAATCAAACGTACCGAAAATGTTCATTTTCGAGACAGTTGTTGTATAATCACCGTTACTTCCCGTAAAGTTGGGATCCGCCTTGGTAGGGGCGATATCAGGGTAATCCGGAGTGCCTACGTCCCCGGTCTTAAAGGTGAACGGCATAATTCCCATCGTCCCTGCAGGGATCACAGGTAGATTGGATGTGGTAATATTAATCTTCAAAGTTTTTTCATACTCATCTGATTTGGACTTGTACACAAACCGGATGGTGTTGGAACCCAGTACCATGGCTTCAGCAGCGGCGTCTTTATCTGAAACGTGAAATTTGGCTTTGCTCTTGGATTCATCTACAGGCACAAGAACAATCCGGCTATTATTCACATACAGAAATACCGTCTGATCTGTACCGGAATATTTAATGTCATCTTCCGAGGCCACATTGAGCAGTTGACCGCTAAAATTACTTACAGCATTAAGCTTGATTTGTTTCACTTCATTAGCTTTATTAGAGTCAAGCTGGATCTGCTGACCATCATACAGGCTGTCAAATTGCACATAAGGGCCATATAACATATTGATATCAAGCAATTTCGTTTCAATAATCTCTTTTTCACCAGTATCTTTCTGGTTCTTCAGTTGCAGCTTGAGTTGTTTTGTTGTGCTTGGAAGCGAGCTTATCTTAATGATGAAACGAGTAACATTTGTAGGAACTCCATTAATCGTTTTATTTACATTCTCGGAGGTTACACTGCTTAGGGCAATCCCCTCCTGATCTGTTTCTATAGTAACTTTTCCTGCCTGTTCATTGATGACCTGAACCTCAATCCCTGCCGGTACCGCATTAATATTGGTAGTCGTATCAAGCATAGAGCTTCCAGTAAGCCTTAATGCATCCGCTTCCTTTGTGCTGCTGTTGTATCCTTGCAGATAATTTATATCGTAAATAAATGGGTTTGCACTGTTGCGAAGCGCGAAATACAGACTGCTGTCCCCACTCAACCCAGTGATGCTCAGATTCAACCGGATCTTGGAATCATAAGGCGTAGTCTCAGGAATTGCGATCTCAAACGGCACCATCACATAGCCATCATATTTCTTTATTCCTGACACAGTGGCTTTGCCTGCCGCGCCGCCCGAAAGAGTATAATTAATCTCTACACTTGTAGGTGCCGTGCCTGCGAAAGGAACTACCGCAGTGCCGTGCATCGTGATTCCCTTAGTATTAGCTACACTAAAGTCGGGTGTAGTCGACAAATCTGCTGAAGTCTTCCCATCTTGTAGTAAATATGTGTTATAAAATGTTGGTTCACCATTATAAAACGTGATCTCGCGGGTTGTTGTAACCGATTGATCGTTGTTGGAAGCGGTAATGGTCAGCGTGTTATTGCCTTTATTGATCACCACCGTACCCGCCGTAAACTTGTAGTTATTCGAGCTCGACACATTATAAGTCCACGATTTACCGTTTGTCGATATGGTGACTTTCGTGGCATTAGCCGCATATCCGGAGACAACGATCTGTGATGAAGAATTGCCTTTACCAATAGCAGATGCCATCAGAACTGCAGGCTCGTCCTCAGTTAGCGCAACCGTCGTTCCATTGAGCGTCGCATTAAGATCCGATAATGTTGGACCATTGCGGTATTCAATATAAATGGTGTCAGATACGTTGGACGATCCTTTTTTACCGCTGATCACAATTTTATTGAGACCGGAGAACAGTTTTAAGTTTAAAATCCGCAAATCCGTACCATCGGGATAAATATTCCCGGTTTGTCCCACATTCGAGCTGACTTCAGTGTAGGTATCACCACTTTTGGATAACTGATACACACTGTATGAAATCGTATCTTCATCAACATTATTGAAGGAACCCTCCAGATCCACGCGCTCAGTGGTAACTACACGCGCATCTTCAACAGCATATTTTTCCGATGGAAAAATAAAGTAAGTTCCTGATGCGGCTTCCGCCGTCCCCGTCCAAACCATCGGCACCATGGTTACCAATAAGGCGACCGTCAGCAACATGGAAAGCATTTTTCTCAACTTGATTGTCCTCCTTTGATTCTGCCGTACCTTTTTGGCACGAAATGAGTGCATAGTTATTTTATCGGACAATGGTATCCAATTTTTTAGGCTTTCCCTAAAAAAGGGAAGATTCCTTGTAGCAGCACGCTCTCCCACATCTCCTTTAACAAGAAAACAAATAAATACAGCCCTTAAACTCCATTAATCCGGAGCTTAAGGGCTGTTCTTCAGCTTATAATTTTTAGGCTAAAAATGTATTGGCTTTAAGCCGAGTCGAATCTTATAATTTCGAACGCGACTGATCCGGCTTCACCCGCAGACGAAGCAGCAGATTTATAATCGGCTTTTTTGTTTTGCCAACGAGTCCGATCACTTCCGCTCCAATCTGCATGAAGAACATCATGATACAGATGACAACAAAGGTAACCCAGTTGGCTTCAGCCATCGCAGCCGACGTCTGAATGACAGCCAGCACACCAAAGAAAGCGGCAATGCCGTAAATAATCAGCACAGTTTGTCTGTGGCTGAAGCCCAGCTCACGCAGACAGTGATGCAAATGCCCTTTGTCAGGAGAGAAAATCGGCTTCTTCTGCAGCTTGCGGCGCACGATGGCAAAGAAGGTATCCGACAGCGGCACGCCGATGATGATCAGCGGTGTAATAAAGGACACAACCGCGATCTGTTTATATCCCAGGAGTGACAGCATTGCCAGGCAGAAGCCCAGAAACAGTGAGCCTGTGTCTCCCATAAAAATTTTGGCCGGATGGAAGTTGAAAAATAAAAATCCGACAATGCTGCCCAGCAGCACCAGACACAGCAAAGCAACAGGTACATTGCCCATCAGTATGGACATGACCAAAATAGTCGCGATGGCGATGCCTGATACACCAGCCGCAAGCCCGTCCAGTCCGTCAATCAGGTTAATCGCATTTGTTACACCCACGATCCAGAAAATGGTCAGCGGAACCGAAATCCAGGTCTCCAGTGACGAATAGGAGTTCTGAAACGGGATATCTATAAAGTCAACGCGAATATCAAATCCGAAAACAACGATACAAGCTATAGCGATTTGTACCAAAAATTTGAGCTTGGCATTCAGATCGAAGCGGTCATCCAGTGCACCGATGGTAACAATCATGGTTCCACCGATTAAAAAGGCAGTAATGAAGTTGATGTCCCGTGATGTCAGTACCCCTTCCGGTATGAACGGCAGCAGCATCAGCGTCGTTAAAACAAATGCCAGAAATATTCCCAACCCTCCCAGGCGAGGCATAATTCTGGTATGAACTTTACGGGCGTTCGGCACATCAACGGCCCCCACCTTGACCGCGAATTTTTTGACAAGCGGCGTCAAGGCTAAAGCCAGTGCCAGTGCTGCGATAAAACCAATGATATAGATCGGCAACATTTGATCATTCGACCCCCATTTTTAACGTGAATCTTTTTCACCATTACCTTTACCATGTGAAGATTTAGTGAAAATGATCCAACCGCATTGAATTATACTCCGATCAAAAATAAATACCAACCTTTATATTATGGCAATTTAGGCTGTTTTAACGTCAAATTTCCGCTTATCAGCCCATTTTTGTCACGTTTTCTCTTGCACGCAGCACTTTCACTGCGAATTTTGGCAGCGCAAGCATCCTTTTATACCGGCTCGGCTCTTTCAACAGACGATAAAACCATTCGAGCCGCAGTTTTTGGAAGGCAACCGGCGCACGCTTCGTTTTCCCGGAAATGACGTCAAAGCTGCCGCCTACGCCCATCATGACTGGCACGCCCAAGCGTTCTTTATGCCTGGCGATCCATGGCTCCTGCGTGTCCGCTCCGCGTGCTACGAACAGCAGATCAGCTTTAGCCTCCCGTATGGCTTCGATCACCTCATCATCCTGATCCGGCCCGAAAAATCCATCCCTTATCCCGCATATCACAATTCCGGGATAAAGCTCCTTTATCCTGGCAGCCGTCGCCTGAATCACTTCTAAAGTGGAGCCCAGCAGGTACACTTTCCAGCCACGGGTTTCTCCCACCTTGAACAATTCGTGCATCAGGTCAAATCCGGGCACACGCTCGGCCACAGGCATACCCGCCACGTTTGCGGCCCAGACAACGCCGGTGCCGTCAGGCACGAGCAGCTCCCCGCCCAGCATTACCTTCATGTAAGCAGGCTCTTCCAGAGCTTTCATGACCATAATCGGATTGGCTGTAATAATCTGATGTGGCCTGCCAGAATCCACAGCCTCCGTCAGCCATGCTACGGTCTGCTGCATGTTGAGCCTTGATACCGGGATTCCAAAGATCGGGACCGTCGGAACTGTTTGCTGCTGCTTCAATTTCAATCATCCTTTACGACTCAAATATTCGATAATTTGCCGTGCAGGCAGACGGGCTTCCTGCCGCAGGGCTTGAATAGCGGCGGCCCGTCTGCCCTGCCATGCTTCGCGGTTATCGAGCAGCTCAGCCGCTGCTGCCGCAAGCTTGTCTCCGTTAAGCGTATCTGATGAACCAACTGGCTCACTTTCGATCCTGCTCAGAAAATGATTGATCTTCGGATCATAAGATATGCCGAGCAGCGGTACCTCTCTGGAAGCGGCATAGATAAGACTGTGCAGCCGCATGCCGATAATAAGATCACATTTACTGACCTCCAGAAGCATTTGCTGCGGGTCTGTAATCTCCCGCTCCATACTCATGCTGCTTCCATTGGAGTCCACATCGCCCAATTGTTCAAGTACATATTGGGAGGCCTGCACGTCATCAGGCAGGTGAAAAGGCAGAAAGCGCAGATGTACAGGCCGCTTGGCACTTAACTTGCGCAAGCCGTCGGCAATGGCCTGCAGCTCTCTTCTTTCCTTGTCCCAATAACGCACCGAGATGCCGATAACCGGCATGCCAGCAGGAGATACTCCATTTGATCCGGACTCCGCATGCGCGGGCAGCGGAAGCCCCATTACGGGGTCCGGTACGACGTGCACAGAGGAACGTTGTATCCCCATAGCAACCAGCAGCCCCCCCGACTGCTCATCCCGCACCGATATATACGTACAACGGTTGAAAACAGACTTAATCAAAGGGTAAAACCATTTGCGCTGCACCGGACCAATTCCCTGCGCATAGACAAATGTCGGCTTATCAGCCCACTGTGCCAGCTTCAAGATGGCGAGATAATAAGGTATGGATTTCGGGCTTGTGGCATCCTGCAGCAGGCTTCCCCCGCCGCTGATGACACCCGAGCTTTCACGAATAGCCGCTCGGACCTCCTTCAGACGCATCCGGTGTACCGCACGTACGCCATACATTTTTGTGGTCCACGCGGGATCGGAAGAGAGGACGATGGGCTCGACGGTTAACCCGGTTTGCTCTCCCTCTTCCTTCAGAGCCGTTAAAATCGATTTCAGCACAGCTTCATCCCCGCTGTTGCGGAAGCCGTAATAACCGGAAATTACAATTTTCGGAGCCGAGGAGACCATCTTGTCCAAGCTCCTTCCAGCAGCCGCCATACGCCAGCCGCAATAATTCCGAAAATAAGCCCCATGCCCAGACCAAGCAGCCCGCGAACGAGTGAAATAAGGACCGGAGAATGAATATGGGCGAACGTATCCACCATCGACAGCTGCCCGATGACAGCGATAATCATTACATAAATCGCTTTGCGGTATTTAATCGCCGCAAATGCCCCCACAATAAACAGCGGATGTGCCATCAGGAATTCCTTGGTGCGTGGTCTCACGCCAAACGTATTCTCCATGAACGTACGGAATGCCATTTCATAAGAAGATACAGAACCAGCGTTTCCGGTGCGGGAGAGGTAATAATAACCTGCCGCCGCCAGGATGACCAACGCACCAACCATCCATACCGTAATAGGCAGCCTTAGCAGCTTCGGCACTTCAGTTTGAAGCGAAATTCCTCTATAGAAGAACAAATACACCGCCACCAGAAAAATTGGAACAAAATGCAGCAGGCTTACTCCCCTGAACTGATTGAGCACCAGACTGTAACTGATGTTATTCAGCAGTGCGATGACAAAAGGTACAGCTGCCAGCGACAGGATCGAAGTCTGCACATACAGAAGCACAGTTTTGCCAAAGCGGCTTCCCACCGAAAGTTCGGGTTTCTGATCATGAAGAGCCGTTATTTTCCGTACAGCCAGCAACATGGCCACTGTTGGACCGCTGATCGCAACAGCCAGTGCGAGCGCCTGCTCCATCAGGCTGGAATTCAACACATATAAGCCAGCACAGCCGATGAGGCCAAGAATAAAAGCAGTCAGCGTCAATGCAGGCAGAAAATAGGAAATCATAATGGCGATCAGTGCGACAGCACCCGCAACAGCCACCAATTTAAAATAACGTTGCATAGAAGAATCGCTTACATGGAAAGGCTCGGCTTGTCCAATCGTAAAGCCGTTATTCTCTATGCGCTGCACGGCATTGCCCGGGTCAGCCAGCGAGTGTACCAGATTATCAACAGAGTCCTTGACCTTCGCTTCGGCAACACTGCGGGTAGGAACCGTATTTAAATATATGATCCGTATATTTCTGTCCTTGGTCGCCAGTACAAACCGGTCCGCAATCGTCTGAACGTCGAGCGACGAATCGGCTTCGCTCAGCGAATGCAGACGAACCACGTTATAATCTAACAAATAAGCAAGCTTGTTAAAGCCAAGTTGAGGGGCTTTCAAGCCTTCTATAGCCGCTACGCCAATCCCATGCTTGTTCAGCAGCTCGGCAAAGGCGGAAAGACTGTTCAAATCGGCATCATCATGGAAGCCCTTGACAGACTCGCCTTCAAACAGAATGCGCTTTACCCCGTTTTTTTCAAAATTGGCAAGCGTGCTTTCCACCAGCTGCTGGTTGTACGGCAGGCTGTCCGTCATCCGTGGCATAATGATAAAGCCTTTGGAGCGGAGCATCGCCATGGCCACCGGGTCCGGCTGCATCGGCTTCAGGGAAGCGTCCTCCGGAGAGGTTTCTATGACGAGACCGCTTTGTCCATCATATCTCCACGGATTTACAGCAATGCCCAGACTGCCGAACGTCTCTTTGAGCATCGGTGTATACGCATCCGCACTTTCCTTGTTCATGAACTGAACGTAGGTAAAATTCTGATTCCCCGGTACAGGCTGTCCTGTCATGCGGGAAATGTCTTTTTCATTATAGGTAACGATACGGCGGGCTTTTTCCAGATCACTCAGAGTGCTCTCAAATAGCGCCATGGAAGTGACGCCCGCTTCCTTCAATTTGTCTAGCTGTTCGTTCAGGTAATCCTGGGGACGTGCCTGGTAAGATGCGGCGTCCGTCAAATCACGGTAATCAAATACAAATTCAACTGATTTGGATGTTCTCTCCGTTTGCAGCCGGTCGCCGATAACCGGTACAACCGCAATCAGGCCGATTACGACCACCGCCCACAACCATTTCCGCGCGCGGGTATTCCAATACTGCCATTTCTGATACACCAAAGTACCTCCTCATCATTCAGCACGCGGTACAGAGCCTTCCGATACAAACCGTCTGTACTGCACGCCGTAAAACGAACTTCCGCTCAGGCCAAACCACGACGGCGGATTCACCATGAAATTCCAGCTCAAAAGCAGATGACCTCCCCCGGCTTGCTGCCCATTGCCGTGAGAGGTCACCGATGCGTTCCTGCTTTTATTCTTAAGCGTCTACACGGGACATAACAGCTTCCACCAGACGTGTAATCTTACCTTCAGCATCCGCAGTGGATAACCCGCGTACCGCAAAATATACCTTGATCTTCGGCTCTGTCCCCGATGGACGCAGGCAGAACCATGAACCGTCCTCCAGCATGAACTTGAGGACATTCTCTTTCGGAAGTCCATCCAGCCCTTTGGAGTAATCCAGCACTTCCTTGACCATCACACCTGCGATTTCAGCGGCAGGGTTATTACGCCACTGGGTCATCAGGGACTGGATTTTCTCAAGCCCGTCCTTCCCCTTCAAGGTCCGCGACTCAAGTCTTTCCTGGAAGTATCCAAACTTCTCATACAATTCCTCCAGGACATCATACAGCGTTTTTCCTTGTGTGCTGTAATAGGCGGCGGCTTCAGCGATCAGCATCGCAGCCAGCACGGCATCCTTGTCACGCGCATAGTTGCCGGCGAGATATCCGTAGCTCTCCTCATAACCGAACAAATAGGTGTGACCTCCGGTTTGGTCGAACTTGTTCATCAGCTCGCCAATATACTTGAAACCTGTGAGTGTGTTAAATACGGCAGCGCCAAAATGCTCGGCAATGACTGCACCCATCTCACTTGTCACAATCGTTTTGACCACTGCCCCGTTCTCGGGCAGCTTGCCTGCTTCTTTAAGCTGATTCAGCAAATAGTATACCATAATCGCGCCGGACTGATTGCCGGAAAGCACCACATATTCACCGCTCTTGTTTTTAACAACTGCGCCCATGCGGTCGGCATCCGGATCCGTTCCGAGCAGCAGATCTGCCCCGATTTTTCCGCCAAGCTCAATGGCCAGCTTGAAGGCATCGCGCTCCTCCGGATTCGGTGATTTTACGGTAGAGAATTCGGCGTCAGGCTGTTCCTGCTCCGGCACAATATGTACCTGCTGGAATCCGAGCTTCTGCAGCACCTGACGTACAGGATGATTTCCCGTGCCGTGCAGCGGGGTATATACCAGCTTGAAGTCCTTGCCCGGACCACTCGCAATCAGTTCGCGGTTGACGCTGACCTCGGCGACTGCGTTAATGAAGGCTGCGTCCTCATCCTCGCCAAGCCATACAAGCAGTCCCTGCGCCTCCGCTTCTTCGCGCGAAATGCGGCGCACATCGGAGAAGGAAGGAACCTCCCTTATGTAACTGATCACCTTCTCGGCCTGATCCGGCACCAGTTGGCCGCCCTCCTCGTTATACACCTTATAACCGTTATATTCAGGCGGGTTATGACTGGCCGTAACGACAATACCCCCAGTCGCTTGCAAATGACGGACCGCGAAGGACAGCTGCGGTGTTGGACGCAGCGACGGAAACAGCTTCGCTACAATGCCGTTGCCTGCAAGGACCAGAGCGGCTTCCAACGCGAATTCCGGCGAAAAGTGACGGGAGTCATGGGCAATCACGGCAGAAGGCCTGCCTGCCCGCTCCCCATGCTCCTCCAAAATATACCGTGCAAGTCCCTGCGTCGCCCGGCCAACGACATAACGGTTCATCCGGTTGCTGCCTGCGCCAATAACTCCCCGCAGGCCGCCGGTGCCAAATTCCAGCTCTTTATAAAAACGGTCCTCAAGTTCCTTATCGTTGCCTTCAAGAGCCCGCAGCTCCTGCTTCGTCTCCTCATCGATTACAGGATCCTGAAGCCAGCGCTCAATGCTCTCCATGGCTTGTGAGCTCAATTGTGACATAAAGTTATTTCCCCTTCCTACTATTATGATTAGAATCGGGATTGCCTATGTATCATGACAGGGCGAACATAATCTCACCCTCGGCAACGACTTTATCACCTACGCTGGCGGTTGCTTTGCCTTTGCCGATGGAGCCTTTCAGGCGGATAATTTCCACTTCAAGCCGCAAGGTGTCTCCTGGCACAACCTGTCCCCTAAACCGGAAATTGTCCAGTCCGGCCAAAAAGCCGATTTTTCCGCGGTTGGCTTCAACCTTAAGAATAGCCACAGCACCGACCTGAGCGAGCGCTTCTGTAATCAGTACGCCCGGCATGACCGGATAACCAGGAAAATGTCCTGTAAAGAACGGTTCATTCATGGTGACATTCTTGATGCCTACCGCCTTCTTGCCTTCTTCCAGCTCAACAATCCGGTCTACCAGCAGAAACGGCGGACGATGCGGAATAATTTCCTGAATCTGATTGATATCCAACTGCACATTTTCCATAACGATCATCTCCATATCCTTTGCATAAAAACAGCTCAAGGTGGTAATACCTATTAATATCCTTACACTTGCTGCAGAAGTGAAGGTTAAGATAAGGGGCTTTTTCCGCCAACCAGTAGAACAGGGCGCGAAAAGGCCCTTTTGACACGAATACGCCGCAAAACTCCCCCATCATTATACATTTTCCGAGACTAAAAAGAAAATTCCGCCCAAGTACCATTTTGAGAACCTGCTGCAGCTTGAATTTCAGCCTGTCTATGCCAAAAAACCGCACAGCTTCTGCCGTACGGTTAGGTTTTAAAAATATAAAATATCCGATAAAAGCTATGGGGCAAATACCAGATCAAACACGTGCCGCCATGTAGCCATGTTAAACACATCTTCGAGGCTGTGCTTGCCCACAACGACATAACCTGCAATCATCCCCCCCAGCAGGGAAATGACAAGAAGCAACGGAATCACAAAATGACGTGCAATCCGCCATACGGATTTTTGTACAGCTGCCGTTTCTTTCTGTTCTGTCATCATTTTACCGCCTATGCCCGCAGAGAGTTGGCCAGACCCATCAACGTGTCGCTGGAAGTGAGCGCCCGCGAAGCCATCTGGAACATCCGCTGAATTTGCATCATATCCGTCATCTCATCCGTCAAATCCACGTTGGACTGTTCAAGGTAGCCTTGACGAATCGTCGCGGGCACAGGAGCGGCTGCAGCTCCTGCCCCGAATACATCAGCCTCAGTGACGCCATTAGCCAAAACAAACGTATTGTCAGCTCCCTGCACGAGACCTTCGGAACGCTGAGGTTCAACAATCTGGAGCCGATGCGCCACATAAGGATCACCATTGCCCTGATCTCGAACCAGCAGATTGCCTTGCTTGTCAATCGCCACCTTCGATCCCAGCGCAGCTGTCACCGGAACACCTTCACGATCGAGCACAGCATGGCCCTCAGATGTTGTCAGCAACAGACCGGTACCCAGCGGATCAGGGGTAAAGCTGAAGCTTCCATTCCGTGTCCAGGCCTTTTGACCATTAACCTCGATGGCGAACAGCCCGTTGCCTTCAATCGCCAAATCCGTCGGGTTGCCAGTCTCCTTGAGCGAACCCTGCTTCATATCTGTACTCATAGCTGCTGCCCTGACCCCGAAACCCATATTAAAGCCAAGCGGCATCGCCCGCCCGGTCTGGCGAAAGGCTTCAGGCTGCTGCTGAACCCGTGACAGCACGTCCTCAAAGGAAGCATCCCTGCTTTTATAACCTACTGTATTCACATTCGCTACATTTTCGGCAATCATGTCCAGCCGCTTCTGTACGCCGGACATCGTAACCATAGCGCCAATCATGGAGTTATTCATGGTTTGATTCCCCCTATACCCGTCCTACCTGGTTAACAGCTTTGTCAAGGCTTGCATCATAGAATTGAATGACTCTTTGATTGGACTCGTAGGCGCGTTGCGCAGCCATCATATCGACCATGGACTGGGTGGCGTCCACATTGGAGCCTTCCAGGTAGCCTTGCTTGATTTCCACATCGTCATCGCCCTGCAGTAATCTTGCGGTCGCGCCGCTTTGCGTGTCCAGCCTGAAATTGCCGTTGCCTTCACGAACCAATTGATAAGGCTGGTCGATAATGCTGATGCCAAGCGTAATTTCTGTCTGCTGATCTCCTTCACGGAACTGCCCTTGGAGCTGCCCCCGTCCGTTTACTTTAAGATCTTTCACCGATCCGGTCAAGGTAATAGGATCCCCATTGTCATCCAACACCTCAGAGCCTGCGGATGTACGAAGGGTTCCGACGCCGTCCACCCGGAAATGCCCGTCCCGTGTATAACGAATATTGCCTTCCTCATCCCGTACCATGAAGAAGGCCTCCGGTCTGTACGTGACTTGTCCGTTCTCATCCGCATACTTGCCCGAGGAGTCAAAGTTCATTGGCTGTCCTGTTGCCGGGTCGTTCACGATAATATTGGACTCCATAGCAAAGTCGGTTGTTTCTCCGCTTGGCGTAATAAGTCCCCGAACGTATGGGGAGAGGCTCTCCTCCGCGAAAACGCCCATGTTCAGACGCCCTACCGTACGGTTAGGGTTGTCCGCATAACCGCCTGTCATGGCAATAAGCATTTCCGGGAATGCACGCTGCACGGCTGTCTCCTGCTTATATCCGGGCGTGTTGATGTTGGCAATATTTTGTGTAACCGTATCATGACGGCGCTGCTGGGTAATCAAACCTGCGGCGGCAGTGTAAAGTCCTCTCAGCATAACTGGTGGTTCAGCTCCTCGATTCATCTATTTTAAAAATGCAGCACACCGTGCTGCATCCGTCATGGATTGAACTTGTCTAACTATCTATATCGGCAGATCAGAATCTTTTCTTAACCACCTGATCCAGGTTATTCAGCATAATTCCCGTGCCCTTAACCACACAGTGCATAGGATCTTCAGCCACCAGTACAGGCACCCGCAGCTGCTGCGAGAGCAGCTCATCCAATCCGCTGAGCAGCGCTCCTCCTCCGGTGAGAATGACACCACGATCAATGATGTCTGCCGACAATTCCGGCGGCGTCCGCTCAAGCACCGACTTTGCCGCGGTTATGATACTGCTTACCGGGTCTTCCAGGGCCCCCTGCACTTCGCGCGCGGAAATGGAAATCGTCTTTGGAAGGCCTGACACCATATCCCGTCCGCGAATGTCCATTTCAGCCTGACGTCCGTCCGGGTGCACAGTTCCAATCGCAATTTTGATATCCTCGGCGGTGCGCTCCCCGATCAGGAGCTTGTACTTTTCTTTAACGAACTTGGAAATGGTTTCGTCGAACTTGTCCCCCGCCATCTTAATCGATGAAGCTGTTACGATATCCCCCATCGACAGCACGGCAACATCCGTCGTTCCGCCTCCGATGTCTACAACCATATTTCCGCTCGGTTCGAAAATGTCCATACCTGCACCGATCGCCGCCGCCTTGGGCTCTTCCTCCAGGAAAACCTCCCTGGCTCCGCTTCGTTCAGCCGCTTCACGAATCGCCTTCTGCTCCACTGAAGTGATATTCGTCGGCGCGCAGATCAAAATCCGGGGACGGCTGTACCAGCTTTTGCCCCCAACCCGGCTGATAAAATATTTTAACATGGATTCTGTAATTTCAAAGTCTGCAATGACCCCGTCACGCAACGGGCGGATTGCCGTAATGTTGCCGGGTGTCCGTCCGACCATACGGCGCGCTTCTTCTCCGACAGCAAGAACTTTCTTCGTATCCCCTTCAATAGCAACGACAGAAGGTTCGTCTAGTACGACACCCCTTCCTTTCACGTGTATCAGCACGTTTGCCGTACCCAGATCAATTCCGATATCCTTGCTAATCATATAAAAGAGCCCCCAAAGTCATATTTTAAGAAGTGACAAGAACCGGGAAATTTATGTACATTATTGAAGAGTGTCGTGACATAATTCGATCTTGTACCATCTTTTAACATATCATACTTCAGGGGAAGGATTCAATGGATAAGTGTGTATAATCTTACAAAAATTCAGGACTTGCCGGATACCAGAACATCATGCGTGCTGTCGTTCGTTTTTTTGTATTTAATTTTTGTCGCTTCCCCTCCCCGCAGATGGCGGATGGATTTATGGTATTCCAAAATATGCTTCACCTGATCCGCAAGGTCCGGATTGATTTCAGGCAGCCGTTCGGTCAAATCCTTATGCACCGTGCTCTTGGATACACCGAACTCCTTGGCGATCGTACGGACCGTATGTCTCGTTTCTACGATGCAGCGGCCAATTTTAATGGTCCGTTCCTTGATGTAATCGTGCACACTCCCGCCTCCCCACTGTGGATAGTTTGGTACATTATATGAGTGGCGGGGATAGATATGCTCGGTTTGGCGCTGTGACAAGCTTCCGTGGCCCTAATTATTTCCTTGTGGGATGTAGACAAAGCCCCTGGAAGGCACAAAAAAAAGGCAGAGGGACGGTTCCCCCTGCCTTGGGACGAGCATGATTATTTTTGCGGAAGCAGCGTTGTCGGATTTACCGGCTTGCCTTCCTCAATAACTTCGAAATGCAGATGGTTGTTCAGGGCCTTCTCCATTTCATTCCGGCCTGCCGAAGCAATAACCTGCTCCTGCTTCACTTGGTCGCCCTCTTTGACCTTTACCTGGTCAAGGCTTTGATACACGGTTTTGAGATTATCATCATGTGTAATTTCAACAATGTTGCCCATCAGGGGATGCTGCTCTACACGGGTTACCTTGCCGCTCATCGCAGCCTTTACATCAAATACCGCGTCATCAGAGCGGGCCAGGTCGATACCTGTATTGGCCGTGAAGGTTTGGTCATATTCCACCATCGCCGCAGCCTGTTCATCCTCTGATGCGGTTTCATCAAAAAACGGCTTTACAATCGTTACCTCGTTAGCATTCGCCACAGGCCAAACCATGTTCTCGGACTGGGCGACCACTTCTACACTTTCCTGCTCCCCATTAAGACCGACATCATCCGTCACACTGTTAGCTGTTCCTTGAATGGCAGGATTCTGCTCCAGTGATTTTGTGCTGGTATCCTGATAGACCCACACAAGAGTTAGTATGATGGCTGCTGCGGCAATGTAGGCTGCAGGATATACCCACCTTTTGGACAACAGCTTTTTCCACGTAGACGGCTGTGAAGCTCTTTCTCCCATTTTGATTTTGGAAGATTCTTCGTGATTTTGGTTTTTGTTTTGTTCATTCATGGTTTCATCACCTCAGTAACCAGTGTTACCGGGCGCTACTCTTTTATACTTGTATTCTCAGAAAATTTGAAAATTTTATATTTATATCGTTTAAAGCAGCTGCGAGGCTTTGGAGAAACCGATTCCTGTGTAGTAGTGTTTGAGAATTTGGGTTGCCG
Organism: Paenibacillus medicaginis; assembly: GCF_042138635.1. Lineage (NCBI taxonomy): Bacteria > Bacillati > Bacillota > Bacilli > Caryophanales > Paenibacillaceae > Paenibacillus > Paenibacillus medicaginis. The sequence continues at coordinate 68,525 of NZ_JBHIRY010000004.1, forward strand.
TATAACCTTCCTTGGCCATTCCGTTCGCACCCCACTGGCTCATGCCGACTCCATGGCCATTGCCGTAAGTCGTGATGACCATTTGCTCTCCCCGAATTACCCATGTAAATTCGCTGGATCGAAGTCCAAGCCGCTGACGCAAGTCAGTTCCTTTAAAAACGGTGTCTCCGATGCGGATGCTCTTAATCCGGTGCCCCTCGGTAGTAGATAGAATTTTGATTTCCGGGAAAACACCCGACCCTGAAGCAGCCTGCACAGCCTCCCCCTTCAGACCGAGTTTGTCCAAAACTTCTGCGATCTTCATCGTTATGCTTTCTTTGTAGCGGGGCGAGATCCGCTGATCCCACGGGCTCGGAACACTGCGGAGGTAAGGGACGGATGCCGTCCAGACATCCTCGGAGTTTTCCGTATATCCATTGCTTGTTGAGAAAAAAGCTGCAGTGATCGGCTTCCCTTTATACGTCATTATAATATCTTTCGTTTCTTTGACAGCCTTACGGATAGCAGCCAGCTCCTCGGCCCGCTGCGGATTCTGCTCCTGCTGCCGAATCGCTGTCAGGGGCAGATATACCTGATGCTCTACGGTGTCTGTCACGTCAGCCCCGTTGGGCGTACCGCTTGTATCCTTGGCCAGCAAACGCCGGGCTATGAATGTTCTGGCTGCAATCGCCTGTGCCTTTAGAGCCTCATACCCGAATTCAGGCGGCATTTCGGCCGCCACCACTCCTGTTACATAGTCCTCAAGAGGAAGAGTCTCGATTGCGCCTGTGGAGCTTAAGAAGACGCTGACCTTAACCGTCTTGAATGAGGCTGCTTTCTTCTTCGAGTCCACGGACTCCGGCTGTGCTGCAGTATCCGGCACAACTTTTCCTGAAGGCGAGGGCTGCGGGTGCGTCCCCCTAGGCCACACCAGCACGGCCGGCAGAATAAGCGCCATCAGGAGCAGAGCGGTTAATGCAACTATCGGACCCGGCGACAGCCGTCGGATCCTGGCACGAGAATCTTTCATTTGGGAGAAACCTCCGTTCTATGAAGTGAGACCGGGGTGCTTGACCGGACCGGATATTCATTCATATGAAAGGTTCACGCTTGATAGAACCGGATTTGAGAGAAAGCAGAGAGCCGCAATGCCCGACTGAAGGACAAAAAAAAGAGCTGCCCGGCCCCGGTTAAGCCCGGGGAGAGCAACTCTTATGTGTGGAAGTACTACTGAATTCAATCGATTATGCCAGGGTCGGTTGTATTTTGAAAGCACCCTTCGTTTCTTCCTTGACCACCCTTTCGACAGAAGCAGCTTCCGGCTTGCTCTCTTCTACCGAAACCCGATAGATGTCGGCTCCAAGAGTGGTGAGCTTCTCAGCCAGATGCACATATCCGCGGTCTATATGATGAACACCGCTGACCTCCGTAGTCCCTTCAGCAACGAGACCCGTTAAAATCAGGGCGGCACCTGCCCGCAAATCGGTAGCACATACTTTTGCGCCTGTAAGCTTTGCATTGCCGGTGACGATTGCCGAGCGTCCTTCTACCTTGATTTCCGCGTTCATCAGCTGGAATTCATCCACATGCATGAAGCGGTTCTCAAACACCGTTTCGGTAATGACGCTCGTGCCTTCCGCAACGAGCTGCAGGGCCATCATCTGGGATTGCATGTCTGTCGGAAATCCGGGATATGGCAAGGTTTTGACATCAACCGCTTTAAGCAGCTTGCTGGCCATAACACGAATGCCGTTCTCATCCGGCTGGACCGTAACGCCCATTTCCTCCATTTTTGCAATCACAGGACCCAGATGATCGGAAATGGCGCCTTCTACATAGACATCGCCGCCTGTTATAGCTGCCGCTACCATGTAAGTACCGGCCTCAATGCGATCAGGAATGACCGTATGACGAACGCCGTGCAGCTTCTCAACACCCTCGATGCGAATCACTCCGGTACCGGCTCCGCGCACCTTGGCGCCCATCCCGTTCAAATAGTTGGCCAAATCAACGATTTCAGGCTCCCTTGCCGCATTATCAATAATGGTGATACCCTCAGCAAGCGAAGCTGCCATCATAATATTCTCGGTCGCTCCGACGCTCGCAACGTCCAAATAAATCTTGGCGCCACGCAAACGCCCATCGCTTCTGGCTTCCACATAGCCCTGGCCCAGGCTGATTTTCGCCCCAAGCGCCTCAAAGCCCTTCAGATGCTGATCAATCGGACGTGTGCCGATAGCGCAACCTCCCGGAAGGGAAATTCTTGTATACCCCATCCGTGCCAGCAGCGGCCCCATGACCAGAAAAGATGCGCGCATTTTCCGCACCCATTCATACGGCGCTTCACAGGATGTGATCGACCGTGCGTCAACACGAATGATTTCATCTTGATATGTAACGCTTGCTCCCAGCGATTCCAATACTTTATTAATCGTCATTACATCGTCTAGAGGAGGCGCGTCAACGATGACGCTTTCTCCTTCTTCCCCTAAAAGAGAGGCAGCGATAATCGGAAGAACAGAGTTTTTGGCTCCGCTCACTTTTACGCTTCCGACCAGTCTATTGCCGCCGCGGACGATAAATTTGCTCATCATGCTTCCCTCCGCGCGTCATTTCCCTTTTCCGGTGTGGAAAAAAAGAACGGTATCCGCTATTTTCGTGTTTCGCAACCCGGCGGCCCAGATCAGACTGCCACGGCAAACGAGGTTCATTTTTTGTAAATGTGGTGTAAAAAAATTGTTTAATATTCAAAATAAATCACATGGATTTAATGACTCACTAAATTCCATCATATCATCGTTCAAAGCGCTTATACAAGCATTTTTTCATTATTGCATGTCTGTCCTGCCCGTAACGTTGTTACTGTCTACCGAGCAAAGCCATGTAAATTCATTGTTAACCACCACTGTCGATCCTATTCGACAAACATATACCTCAACAGTTGGCTCCAGGAAATGTAATCCAGCAAAAAGCCGGCCACAAGTCTTCCAAGCACTACAGCCAAAAACAGATGCAGCAGCCTTCCCTGTCCCCCCTTGGGGTTCTTGATCCACAAGTCGAACTTAACACTCTGCAGCGACCACCAGGCCAAGGCTATGCATATGAGGGATACCATCATGGAGACCATGCTGCTCATGCCTGTTGTTTGGCCGATCTGCCGGGTTAATTCATCCGTCACGATTTAGCACCTCCGGATCACTGAGCGCAGTTCATTGACCGCTGCCCGACTGTTCAGTTCGTGAACAGCCTATATGTGCATCATATGCGTCAGCGGTAAAAATGCAAACAATGAAATCAGGATTCTTTCATGTCTGCTTGCCAGCTTGGACTATTATATAATACTTGCCGAAAGCGCAACAATCCAGTCCTATTTACGTTTTTTTCAATCACTTTCGACATTTTTCAATAATTAGTCATTCTCATCTTGCTTGAAATACCGTTCAAAATCCATGTAATTCTGATTTTTTTGCATTTTTCTGATTATTCGCAAGGTTCCACAAATTATTCGCGAACTTCCATAAAAAAAGCCCGGGCGGTTAAAACCACCGGGCTTTCGACCTATATATATTGATTCTTTTTTCCTACGAACACAATTTATTTTTCGGACACTTTCAAGCGGTTCACGGCTTTTTGCAGCGCCAGCTCCGCTCTGCGGTGGTCATACTCATCCTGCCTGCTCTGCAAACGGACTTCAGCGCGTTCCCGAGCTGCCTTAGCGCGTTCCACATCAACCTCAGACGGACGCTCTGCGCTCTCGGCGAGAATGACGACTTTATCTTTCCGGATTTCAACAAAACCGCCGTTGACCGCCAGGATTTCAGTCCTGCCGCCGGCTTTGATGCTGACCGGAGCAATCTGCAGAGGAGTGACCATCGGAATGTGCCCGGCCAAGATGCCGAGTTCCCCTTCCACGCCCCGAACGTTCAGACTCTCCACTTGCTCCGAGTAAACCTGGCGCTCAGGGGTCACGATTTCCAACAAAAAGGTGCTCACTTCCATCCCTCCTGACAGGCTGTCCATCGACAGCCTACTTCGTAAGACCTACCTGCTGTCATGTACGATTACAGATTTTTGGCCTTTTCAACCGCTTCTTCAATGGTGCCTACAAACAAGAAAGCCGCTTCCGGAAGATTGTCATGCTTGCCTTCCAGAATTTCTTTAAAGCTGCGCACCGTTTCTTTAACCGGAACGTATTTGCCCGGGAAGCCGTTGAACGCTTCGGCCACGTGGAATGGCTGAGACAGGAAGCGTTGGATTTTACGTGCACGCGCAACCAGCATTTTATCTTCTTCACTGAGCTCATCCATACCCAGAATCGCAATAATGTCCTGCAGCTCATTATAGCGAGCCAGGATACGTTTTACACCTTGAGCTACCTGGTAGTGCTCTTCACCTACGACCTCTGGAGTAAGAATACGCGAGCTGGATGCCAGCGGGTCCACCGCCGGATAAATGCCCATTTCGGAAATTTTACGTTCCAGGTTCGTTGTGGCGTCCAAGTGGGCAAACGTCGTAGCCGGAGCCGGGTCCGTGTAGTCGTCAGCAGGCACGTAGATGGCCTGGATCGAGGTAACCGAACCTTTTTTGGTGGAAGTAATACGCTCCTGCAGTTGTCCCATCTCGGTTGCCAGCGTTGGCTGATAACCTACAGCGGACGGCATGCGTCCCAGCAATGCCGATACTTCGGAACCCGCCTGGGTGAAACGGAAGATGTTGTCAACGAACAGCAGTACGTCGCGGCCTTCCTGATCACGGAAGTATTCCGCCATCGTCAGACCTGTCAACGCCACGCGCAAACGGGCACCTGGCGGCTCGTTCATTTGTCCGAATACCATCGCTGTTTTATTGATTACACCCGAATCTCTCATCTCATGGTAGAGGTCATTTCCTTCACGTGTACGTTCGCCTACACCTGCAAACACGGAAATACCGCCATGCTCCTGAGCAATGTTATTGATCAATTCCTGAATCGTTACGGTTTTGCCGACACCTGCGCCGCCGAACAAGCCGACTTTACCGCCCTTGGCATAAGGAGCCAGCAGATCAATAACCTTAATTCCTGTCTCCAGCATCTCTGCCTGTGTCGTCAGCTCGTCAAACGCTGGCGCTTGACGGTGAATCGGATTTTTTATAGCACTCTCTACCGAGCCCGCTTCATCAATAGGTTGCCCCAGCACGTTGAACACACGGCCAAGCGTAACCTCACCTACAGGCACCGAAATCGGCGCCCCCATATCCACTGCTTCCATACCGCGTACAAGACCGTCGGTAGAAGACATTGCGATACAGCGTACACGATTGTCCCCCAGATGCTTGGAAGCTTCCAGTGTCAGGCTGATTTTGTTGCCGCCTTCCGATTCACCTTGGATAGTGATGGCATTAAGAAGCTCCGGAAGCTGACCACGTTCGAATTCAACGTCGACAACCGGACCCATAATGCTCACAACGCGTCCTTTGTTCATTTTCTTGTTTCCCTCCTACAAGCTTTGCACAGCAAATTCCGATACGTTGCCTGTTGCTTTGCGCCGCTAAGCTATGATATTGATGAAACTCCGATCACACTTGTGCATTTGCTCCCGCTACAATCTCCGTGATTTCCTGGGTGATTGCCGCTTGGCGGGCGCGGTTATAAGTAAGCCTCAGCTCATTAATCATTTTCGTTGCATTCTTGGTCGCCGAACCCATCGCCGTCATCTTCGCGCCAAGTTCACTGGCTTTACCATCAAGCAAAGCTCCGTAAATGAGCGTTTCTGCATAACGGGGAAGCAGTACCTCAAGGACGCCCTCCGCCGACGGCTCATATTCGTAGCTGGCGGACAGAGACGTTTCGGTGGCTGTCGGAGCGGCCATCGGCAGCAGACGGTCCACCGTCGGAATCTGGGTCAACGCATTCACGAATCGGTTGTAGCATATATACAGCTCATCAAATTCGCTCTTTTCAAATCCCTGGACCGCATTGTAGGCGATGGACTTGATATCCGCAAATGCCGGTGAATCAGACAGATCCGTTACCGTATCCGCCAGGGCATAACCGCGGCGTGTGAAGTAGTCGCGTCCCTTGCGCCCGATGACGAACAGCACAAACTCATCCTGTGAGCTGTGGCGTTCAGCCAGGGTCGCAGTGACCGCCCGCAAAATGTTGGAGTTGTATCCGCCGGCCAAACCGCGGTCTGAAGTGATGATCAGATACGCCGTTTTCTTCACCGGACGGGTATCGAGCATAGGGTGCTTGATTCCTTTGGTTCCGGTGGCGATGCTCGCAACCACTTCCTTGAGCTTCTCCGCATAAGGACGAGCGGCATCAGCCTTCTCCTGCGCCTTTCTCAGTTTGGAGGCCGCCACCATTTCCATCGCCTTGGTGATCTGCTTTGTGTTCTGCACACTTTTGATTTGGCGTTTAATCTCGCGCATGCCTTTTGCCATGATTTCACCACCTTAAAGCTTTGACGAAGTCAAAGCTATCTTCGTAAGCAAAGCAATACAATATCCTATTTATGAGCCAAGTCCGGCAAAGGAGAGCGGACTTGGCTGAAAATTACTCATTCACAGGGTACAGCTTAGACCGAGGGAGCAAACGTTTTCTTGAACTGTTCGATTGCCGCTTTCAGCGCTGTTTCATTATCTGCAACAAGATCCTTCGTATTGCGAATCGATTGCAGGACATTGTCGTGGTTAGACTGCATGTACATGAGGAATTCCTTCTCGAAACGGCCAACATCACCTACCGGAATATCGTCAAGGTAACCTCTAACCGCTGTATACAAGCTGACAACCTGCAGTTCAACAGCCAACGGCTGGTTCACGTCCTGCTTCAGGATTTCCATCATGCGGGCACCGCGGTCAAGACGGGCTTTGGTCGACTTATCCAGATCGGAGCCAAACTGCGAGAATGCCTGCAGCTCCCGGTATTGAGCCAGATCCAGACGCAGGGAGCCTGCAACCTTCTTCATGGCTTTGATTTGCGCGGAACCTCCGACACGAGATACGGAAATACCCACATTGATCGCCGGACGCTGACCTGCATGGAACAGGTCCGCCTCCAGGAAGATTTGTCCGTCCGTAATCGAGATTACGTTCGTAGGAATATAGGCCGAAACGTCGGAAGCCTGCGTTTCGATGAACGGCAGCGCCGTCATGGAACCGCCACCCAGCTCGTCGTTCAGCTTGGCTGCACGCTCCAGCAAACGGGAGTGCAGATAGAATACGTCACCCGGATAAGCTTCCCGGCCCGGAGGACGGCGAAGCAGCAGGGACAATTCACGGTATGCCGCAGCCTGTTTGGACAGGTCATCGTACACGATCAGGACATGCTCGCCTTTAAACATGAAGTACTCGCCCATGGCAGCGCCTGCATATGGTGCAATGTACAGCAACGGTGAAGGCTCGGAAGCTGATGCTGTAACCACAATGGTATATTCCAATGCACCGTTACGGCGCAGAGTTTCAACTACTTGAGCCACGGTTGACTGCTTCTGGCCAATGGCAACATAGATACACTTCATACCGCTGCCTTTTTGGTTCAGAATGGCGTCGATCGCAACCGAGGTTTTACCCGTCTGACGGTCACCGATAATCAATTCCCGCTGACCACGGCCGATCGGTACCATCGCGTCAATCGCCTTGATGCCGGTTTGCATCGGCTCATGAACAGACTTACGAGCCATAACGCCAGGAGCCTGATATTCCACCGGACGGAATTCTGTCGTAGCCAGCGGCCCTTTGCCGTCCACCGGAATCCCCAGTGGATTCACTACGCGGCCGATCAAAGCTTCGCCTACAGGAACCTGCATGATCTGTCCCGTACGCTTTACTTGTCCGCCTTCACGGATGTTGGAGTATTCACCCAGAATAACGACACCGACATTGCTTTCTTCCACGTTGAGTGCCAAGCCCAAAACGCCGTTCTCGAATTCAACCAGCTCGCCTGACATAACTTTTTCAAGACCGTAGACACGGGCGATCCCGTCACCGACTTCTACAACGGTGCCGACCTCAACAACCTCAATGTCCGTTTTATACTGCTCAATTTGACTTTTAATCAATGTGCTGATTTCTTCAGGTCTGATACTCAAGTGTGTTCACCCCTATCTTCTATACTCGTCTATTGAAAGACTTCTCGAGCCGCTCCAGCTTGCCGGCCACACTGCCGTCGAACATCGTGTCACCGATGACCACCTTTAATCCGCCGAGCAGTTCCGGGTCCACGATATTTTCCACCCGGATCGTTTTATTTACACGCGCGCCGAATTGTTCGGCGACCGCCGCTTTTTCCTCGTCGTCAAGTGCATATGCCGAGTACACTTTGGCATCAGCAAGGCCAAGCTTATCCTCCTGAATCGCCAGATAACCGTCCAGCAGCGCTCCGAACAGATCCGTTCTGCCCCGCTGAATCAGCAGCTTGATCGTATTAAGGACAGGAGCGGATAGCCTGCCCTCAAAGCTTCCGGCCAGCACCTGCAGCTTCACCGGCTCCGGCACATTCGGGGAATTGATGAAGCCCCGGATCTCCGCATCTCCTGAAACAGCTACCACGAAAGCTCTGAGCTCCTGTTCTGTTTCCGTCACCTTCTGCTGCTGTTCGGCTACCTCAAACAGGGCCTTCGCATACCGTTTGGCAACTACAGTATCCTGGCTCATGCTCTGCCCCCTACCTCTTTCAGGTACTGGTCAACGAGCTCTTCCTGGACTTGATCATCCTTGATTTCTTTCTGAATCAGCTTGGAAGCAATCTGCACGGATGCTTTGCCCACTTCGCTGCGCAGAGCGGCAATCGCTTTATTGCGCTCGCTTTCGATCTCGCGCACGGCTTCGTCCTTGAGACGCCCCGCTTCGCTGCGCGCCTCGCCAATAATTTGCTCAGCCTGCTTGCTGCCGGTTTGCTTCGATTGCTCAATGATATCGTAGGCTTCCTTGCGCGCCTGCTGCAGGGCCTGTTTTTGCTCCTCCACGTAGGCCGCTGCCTGCTCGCGGGTTTGCTTCGCTTCGTTCATTTGCTGTGTGACCAGCTCACGCCGCTTCTCCATGACGGAAAAGAGGGGACCGAAAGCATAACGGTTCAACAGCCAGTACAGAATCAAAAACGCGATTAACGTAAGAACGATAGATGTCCATTCCAATTGCAATTGAAGTCACTCCTTTCCGGTAAACGTCGGTTCCATTGACATGATCATACTAAACTCAACAAAGAAGGCGCGGATGGCTGTGCCTTCCCCGCCAAACCTTGTTCCATTCAATTAAGCTGCTGCGTAGAAAATGAATGCCAGAACGACACCGATGATCGGCAGGGCCTCTACCAGACCTACACCGATAAACATTACCGTTTGCAGAGAGGATTTCGCTTCTGGCTGACGAGCGATACCTTCAACTGTTTTACTTACGATCAGACCGTTACCGATACCTGCGCCAAGCGCGCCCAAACCTACAGCGATAGCTGCTGCTACAAATGCCCAAACTCCCATTGTTAATAATCCTCCTTAGAGATGTGAAATTGTGTTATTCATATATTTACAGTTAAGCGCGAAGCGGAACTCCTGAACTTAACCTTGAAACCTAGTGTTCATCATGCGATTCTGTTGCCTGAGAGATATAAACGAACGTCAGAATTGTAAAGACGAACGCCTGGATCGCTCCGACAAATATACTGAAGCCCTGCCAAACAATCAATCCGAGCACGGAAGCAATCGAGCCTGCCACACCCAGGGCCGCCAGCTTGAGCAGCACGGAAATCAAAACCTCGCCTGCGAAAATGTTACCGAACAAACGCATTCCGTGTGTCAGCAGCTTGGAGAATTGCTCGATCAGGTTAATCGGCAGGAAGAAAGGGAACGGCTGCACATAATGCTTAAAATAAGCCTTGGTGTTCCGGAACATACCCAGAATATGTACCAGCAAGAAGATCATGCCGGCCAAGCCCATGGCAACCCCTGCATCCGCCGTAGGTGATTTCCACCACTGTACGGCCGCGTGAGGGTGTTCCTCAGGATTTTTCTCATGCGCCTCCGCAAACAGCTCCTGCACCGAAACCAGCGGTTTGCCAAAGAAGGTCGCCTCAGCGGGATCTTCATAGTTGGTTACGATACCAAACGGCAGGCCCAGCATGTTGCTTACAAAAATAAACATGAGAAGCGTCATGCCGAGAGACAGAAAAGGCTTGCCCTTCTTCATATCCATCGTGCTGGAAATCATATTTTGAATGAATTCGACGACCCATTCCATAAAATTCTGCAGCTTTCCCGGATTTTCGACCGATAAATTTCTGGTAGCCAATCGGGCAAGAACAAAAACAACAGTACAGGTCACAATCAGCATCAATATGATCGACAGGTCAAAGCGCAATCCGCCCAGTGCGATAATCGGTGATTCATGCATTTTTTTCTCACCCCTTTCTCAGTCTCGCTGTTTATCTTCCAGAAGTGCAAGTATGATGCCTATCACTAAAAGAAGGAGTTGTCCGAAGACAAGACTTGCCGCGACCGCGATTTCATGAAAATAAGACGGAAACTCCAGGGCGAGAACCATAGCGAGGATCGAGGTAGCAACTCTTACGCCGAAACCTATCCCTACAACCTTCTTGCCACTTTCGCCTGCCGCAGCTGATGCCACCTTCCCGACTTTATAGGACATATAGAGCACATTTAGACAGCTTACTACGGTTCCCAAAACCAAACCGTGAGCTACATCACGGTGATGCGGCATCAAGGCCGCCACCAGGAAGCAAAGAGCCATAAAGAAAAGCGCAACTACCCACAGTACTCTTTGAAATCTGGCCATTTCACTCATTGCTGTTCCTCAATACCTTTCTGATGACCATGGCAACACTGATTCCGCCGACAGCCAATCCCGCGAGAACGCTTACGGCAATCCATATACCTGTCCCTCCCAGCTTCTCATCCAGCCAACCGCCTGCATAAAATCCGGCAAAAGCGCATACAGCCAAATCAATGCCGAGAGCGCTGACAAGACCAATTGCCTTCCAGGGATTTCCCCCGTCATTCCGATTGCGATCCGGCTTTTCCGGCTCAGCCATTTCCACGTCACCCCTGCAATTCCAGTTCATTTTACTGAATGAGCAGACTTTTTGTCAATGAACAGATTTTAGCGCCCTAAAGCGGGAAAATCGGCTCAAAAACAAGGTATTAAGCAGTTCAAACCCTTGCAAACCGTACAGTTGAACTGTATGTTCAACTGCTGGTTTGTAAGAACTTGATTCAAACTTATTTTGTGAACATTCTGTGAAACTGTTCAGGACGCTGCTTGCGGATGCCAAAATGGTGAAGTATGGCATTGACAATTCTTTCCGAAGCATGCCCGTCACCGTACGGATTCGCCGCTTTGCTCATCGTTTCATAGGTTGCGGAATCGGTCAGCAGCGCTTTGGTACGTTCATATACCTTTTCTTCATCCGTCCCGACAAGCTCAAGTGTCCCTGCTTCGATGCCCTCAGGCCGTTCCGTGGTATCTCTGAGCACCAGCACAGGCACACCAAAGGATGGCGCCTCCTCCTGCATCCCGCCCGAATCGGTCAAAATCAGGTGGGTGTGGGCGTAGAAATTGTGAAAATCCACCACGTCCAGCGGATCGATCAGCCGGATGCGCGGATGATCGCCCAAAATTTCAAATGCCGGCTCTTTTACCGCCGGGCTTGGATGCACCGGATACACGATCGCCACATCCTCGAATTCATCCGCGATGCGCTTGACTGCGCGGAAGATGTTGCGGTGCGGCTCTCCCTGCGACTCGCGGCGGTGCGCGGTCATCAGGATCAGTCGCTTGTCTTCCGCCCATTTCAGGACCGGATGATCATAATCCTGCCGCACCGTATATTGGAAAACATCAGTTACCGTATTGCCTGTAACGTAAATGCGGTCTTCTGGCTTGTTCTCCCGGTGCAGGTTGCCAGCCGACCAATCTGTCGGGGAGAAATGAAGATCAGCCAGCACGCCTGTCAGCTGCCGGTTCATCTCCTCCGGGTAAGGAGACAGCTTGTTCCACGTCCGCAGCCCTGCTTCAACATGGCCGACCTGAATCTGCTGCATGAAGGCGGCATAGCTGGCGAGGAAGGTGGTCAGCGTATCCCCGTGCACCAGCACAATATCGGGCTTCGCTTCGCGCAGAACAGGCTCCAGTCCTGCCAGGACGCGCAGCGTAATTTCGTTCAGGCTCTGCCGGTCCTGCATCACGTCGAGATCGTAATCAGGGGTGATCTTGAACACCTCAAGCACCTGATCCAGCATCTGACGATGCTGTGCCGTTACGCAAACGATCGATTCAATATGCTCAGGGTGACGCTGAAGCTCCAGAATAAGCGGCGCCATTTTGATTGCTTCAGGGCGCACACCGAAAATGGTCATTACTTTAATTTTAGACATTGTAGACTCCTTTTAACGGTTTTGCGCTTACTTCGTACCGTACAACCGGTCACCGGCATCGCCAAGCCCAGGCACAATATAGCCGTGATCGTCGAGACGCTCGTCCAGTGCAGCTACATAAATATCAACGTCCGGATGTGCGTCCTGTACGGCCTTCACACCTTCCGGAGCAGCGATCAGGTTCATCATCTTGATCTGTGTGCAGCCCCGTTTCTTCAGCACATCAATCGCCGCAATCGCCGAGCCGCCGGTAGCCAGCATCGGATCGATTACAATCAGTTCGCGTTCCGTTACGTCCGTAGGGAGCTTGGTGTAATATTCCACAGGCTGCAGTGTTTCCGGATCGCGGAATAATCCGACATGCCCTACCTTCGCCGCCGGGATCAGTTTGACCACTCCGTCCAGCATGCCCAGCCCGGCCCGCAGAATCGGGATCAGTCCCAGCATGCGGCCTGAAATCACCTTGGCTTCCGTCTCAGCCACAGGAGTCTGTACCTTGATGCCTTCCAACGGTATATCACGCGTAATTTCATAAGCCATTAAAGTGGCCACTTCATCCACCAATTCACGAAAATCCTTGGTATTGGTGCGAACATCGCGAATAAATGTTAGTTTGTGCTGAATTAAAGGGTGATCACATATCACCAATTTGCCCATAAAAAGTCCCTCCGGTGTTCACTCGATAAAATCCCTGTACATACATCCTGCCACAAATCCCGTTTATTATATCATTCCCCGGCATGATTTAACACCTGTCACGCCCGAGTTTTCCACGTTTCTATCCAAATTTCCTATAAGTGCGAGTTCAAAAAGTCAGGTTTTCAGCACCGAGAAGGTTGGATGAAGCTAGGGACTGAGGAGCGGAGCGTACGTGGAGTACGTGAGCACCTGAAATGTTTCCGTAGGAAACATGCTTCGGAAGCATCCGCTTAGGCCCGGCTGAATTCAAGATTCGATGTCGAGTCCGCTTCCTGACTTCCTTCGTGATCAAAAGATGACTTTTTGAACTACCTTTATAACGGAAAGGACTCAGCAGGTGTTTACACCTGAAAGGGTCCGCCGCTCAGAGGTTAAACACAAAGAAACCGCCCGCATCCTTTACAGGACACGAACGGTCTTATAAATCGCGCTAGCGCTCGGACAGAATCTTAATATTGAATTTCAGGGTAAATCGGGAACTGGTCGGTCAATTTAGTGACACGGCTGCGCAGCTCCGCCAGGATGGTTTCATCCTTCGCATTTTTCAGCGTTTTGGCAATAATTTGGCCGATTTCAATCATGGCATTCTCGTCCATGCCGCGGGAAGTAGCCGCAGGTGTGCCAATGCGGATACCGCTAGTTACAAACGGGCTGGTCGGATCAAACGGGATCGCGTTCTTGTTCACCGTGATGCCGATAGAGTCGAGCACATGCTCCGCGTCTTTCCCCGTAATGTTCAAATTACGCGTGTCGATCAGCATGAGGTGGTTGTCCGTACCGCCGGACACGATATTGACACCTTCGCTGATAAGCGTTTCCGCCAGCACTTGGGCGTTGCGCACCACTTGCTTCGCGTATTCGGTAAAAGAAGGCTGAAGCGCCTCGCCAAGAGCTACGGCTTTGGAAGCAATCACATGCATAAGCGGCCCGCCCTGCGTACCCGGGAATACCGCTTTATCGATGGCCTGTGCCCAAGCCTTGCGTGTCAGGATCATGCCGCCGCGCGGTCCGCGCAGCGTTTTGTGCGTTGTAGTGGTCACAAAATGGGCATGCGGCACCGGATTTGGATGAATGCCTGCAGCGACCAGACCGGCGATATGCGCCATGTCCACCATGAACAAAGCACCGACATCGTTCGCAATCGAAGCGAAGGCTTCGAAATCGATCGTGCGGGGATATGCGCTTGCTCCGGCTACTATGAGACGCGGACGATGCTTGAAGGCCGCCTTGCGCACTTCATCATAATCGATCAGGAAGTTGTCTTCACGCACGCCGTAAGCCACGAAATTGTACAGCAAACCAGATGCATTTACCGGGCTGCCATGCGTCAGGTGACCGCCATGCGCCAGGTTCATGCCAAGTACCGTATCACCGGTATTCAGCGCTGTCAGGTAAACCGCCAGATTGGCCTGTGCGCCAGAGTGAGGCTGCACGTTGGCATGCTCAGCACCAAACAGCTCCTTCGCCCGGTCGCGCGCAATATTTTCCACAATATCGACATGCTCGCAGCCGCCGTAGTAACGCTTGCCGGGATATCCTTCGGCATATTTGTTCGTCAGAACGGAGCCCATCGCCTCGATAACCGCTTCGCTCACGATATTTTCAGATGCGATCAGCTCAATATTGTTCCGCTGGCGCTTGAGCTCAAGCCCCATCGCTTCCAGCACAGCCGGATCATTTTTGCGCAAATTTTCCATCATAATAAAGTTCCTCCCCGCGTTATTATGCTTGTTTGTATTCTTTTTACAGTTCCAGCCGGTAAACCGCCCGCTCGCCGCCGATCAGCGGAGGACGGGTAAAGGCTGCATTGACCCGCGCTTTCCCAATATGACGGAGGCTCGGCCGGAAGGGAACGGCCACCCTGCGCAAATGCATGCCGATCAGCGTCTCGCCGATATCCAGACCAGCATGCGCTTCGATTGTTTCGGCCAGGCACGGCTCCTTCATCGACCTGAAAGCCGCAGCAGCCATGGAACCGCCAGCCTTCGGCACCGGCACGGCGCCCACTTCCTTCAAGCCGAGCCTCTCCATGACAGCTCTTTCCAGCACGAGCGCACGATTCAGATGCTCGCAGCATTGGAATACAGCATCAAATCCATATTCCTGCTGCACCTCCCTGACACCTGCCAGCAGTTGCTCAGCCACCTCCAGCGCTCCGGACGTGCCGATTCGCCGTCCAGCCACCTCGCTGGTACTTGCACCAATGACCAGCAGCCTGCCCGGCTTCAATTCTGCGACAGCGGCCAGCTCCCTTAATATAGCTACAGTATTCGCGCGCAGGCCGACTGCCATCTCCATATGCTCCATCTCAAGCCCCCCTGTTCCGCAGTCCAGCATAGTTTCAGCTTTCATTCCAGCTGAATAGCCCCGCCTTTGTTTTAGCAAAAACGACAAGCTGCCATCCTGGGCAGAGGAAACCTGCTAAATGAAAAAAGAGCAGTCCGCGACTGCTCGCGGAATTGCTCTTTTGCCCAGGCGACCGGCCGTATATCCGATGCTCCACCGTGGTTTAGCCCACTTTCGTCGCCAGTTACACCGGATTCTCGTTCATGTACCCTTATCTTAATTTATCAATGCGGGGAAATCAACAGCAATCTGCACCAAAAATCCGCCAGACGGTGTGATTATTTCCGATTTTCCAGCTTATCCGCCAGACGGTGCAACGCCGTGCGGATTTCCGCTGCCGCGATGTCGTAATCCTCTCGTGATCCGCCGAAAGGATCGGAGATGTCAAAGCTTGGAATCCGCTGCCGGATTTCAATCATACGCTCCCTTTCTTCCACGGAAAGCTCCTGGCCGAGGGAGGCCATCATTTCCTGGGAGGCGAACAGACTGTCCAGTGTTTGCAGGTCGTTCAGGACTGCCGGATCATCCTCAACATACTCCTTCAGTGTGTACGTCTTCCCCGCTGCCGCAGGAAAGCGCTGGATCACATGCCGCTTATGGCTTTGCGTAAGAGTCAGGATCAGGTCCGCCCATTCCACCAGTTCCCCATGCAGCGATGTGGAACGGAAGGCTTCCCTGATTCCGTGATCCCGCAGCACGGCTTCGGCATGACGGGAAATTGATGTGCCGTCCATTGCGGCTACTCCGGCCGAACGCACCTCCAGACCAAGCCGGCGTTCAACAGCCAGCTTGCGCAGCATCGCTTCCGCCATCGGGCTCCGACATGTGTTGCCTGTACATACAAACAAAATATTTTTCATGACTTCCCACCTCCTGCTCTCCACGCTGCAGCTTGCAAAAATCAAAAAATAAACATCATTCCAAAAGCAAATAAAATGGCCCCGCCGATCGCCTCTCCGTACTCACCCAGATTGCGGCTGACGTGTCTTCCCAGCAGCAGCCCCAGGACTGACATCACACCGCCGGCTCCGCCAAAGGCGGCAACCGTCAGCAACAGATCGCTCCGGAACATGCCAAGGGACACACCCACCGAAAAGGAGTCCATGCTCACGCCAAGCGCATACAGGATCACTCCGACGGAAGAGCGGTAATCCAGCAGCGGCACGCTGCTTCCATATATTGAATTATAAATCATATGACAGCCAAGCAAAATGAGCAGGCCACCAGCCACATAGGCCGCAACATGTCCAAACACTTCACTCATGAAATGCCCTGTGAACATGCCCAGCAGCGGCATCACCAAGTGGAACAAGGCAACGACCGCGCTGATCCGCAGGACATCTTGCAGCCGGACGCCCTTCATCCCTACACCGATTCCGAGCGAAAAAGCATCCATCCCGAGTGCAAGGGCCATGATCAGAACGGTCAGAAGTTGTCCCATATGGGAAGTGGCTTCAAGCATGGTCATTCCTCCATGTACATTTTCAATCTGTACACGATATGCGGACAAGGAGGAAACTAGTACATGCCGTATCCATGGAAGGGGCACTGAGGCATGCGGCAGCTGCGGGCTGTTCCCGGTACTGCGGCTTTGTCAGTGCTGCAGGCTACTCGCGGGCTTCGTCTGCCCGGATCACCTGATGTCCGGCCGCCTTCAGCAGCCGGTTCATAACGGCCGCGCCAAGCCCGTGCGGCGGACAGGCCTCTGCGAGAATGAAAGTAATGCCATCCTCGTCACAGCGGCGCAGCACCCCGTACAGGCGCCGCCCCGCCTCCTGCAGCGTGTCGAGACTTCCGAGCGTATAGACGCGCTGCCCGATGTAATCGGCTGCGTGCTCGTCAAAAGCGAGCACGGCCGTGCGCTCTCCGCTGGCCCCCGCCACGGCCAGCTCGCGCCGGATCAGGCCCGTCACCGCTGCCGGAGACGGGCCTTCCACCACGCTTAAGCGCCCGCGGGGCGCGTAATGCGTGTACTTCACCCCCGGCGAGCGGGGAGCCGGGGTGTCGGAGCCGGCGGTGCCCGCCAGGCCCGGGTCGGTCGTGACGGCCGGGCAGACGGCGGTGAGCTGCTCGGCGGTGATGCCGCCAGGGCGCAGGATCGTCACGGTGCCGTCGTCGCCGACCTGCACCACGGTCGACTCCAGCCCCACGCCGGTAGGGCCGCTATCGACGATGCCGCCGATCCGGCCCTGCAGGTCCTCGCGCACATGCTCGGCAGTCGTCGGGCTCGGACGACCGGAGCGGTTTGCGCTTGGCCCTGCCACAGGGCACCCGGCCTCGGCAATCAGCCGCAGCGCCACCGGGTGGTCCGGCATCCGCACGGCAACCGTGTCCAGCCCCGCCGTTACGCGCGGGGACAGCACGCCCGGCTTGACCGGAAGCACCAGCGTAAGCGGCCCCGGCCAGAACGCCTTGATCAGGGCCTCCGCCGTGCCGTTCACCTGCTGCACGAGTTCATCGAGCTGGCTGCGCCGCGCAATATGCACGATGAGCGGATTGTCAGAGGGTCGGCCCTTCGCAGCAAAAACCGCCTCTACAGCGGCGGTATTGCGGGCATCGGCACCGAGTCCGTATACAGTTTCCGTCGGGAAAGCAACCGTATCGCCCGCACGCAGCAAAGCAGCCGCCTCCCGCAAGGCCAGTGCCGCAAACTGGGAGGGATGCCCTGTATACGAGCTCCCTCCCGGTTCCATTTCATTCGCCACGGCCTGCTCCAGGTTTTTCACGTCCCACCAGAACGTCGGACGCTTCCCGGCTTGTGCCGGGCCGCCGGCGTCTTCAGGCTGCAGCTTTTGATCATCATTCATATTTATTCATCCTATACCTTCTTGATTGGGTTCAGTTTTCCGTATAAGCTCAAGTTCCTGGCTTTCGTTCACTTATTATATCACATTTAGAAAACCGTTTATTGATGCACTTGCTAGGAAAGCAGTCCGCCAACCCAATTCCATAAATCAACCGCTTTATCCACCAGATAGAAGCGTACCTCAACCTGATCTTCTTTATTGTCGCCTTGTTCAGTATTTTTACCGGCAGCGACTGCCTTGTCAGCCCCCTGGGGGCTGCTCGCCCCGACGAAGCACAGAGGAGGAAACAGAACACACCACCAGTTCTTGCCCGCACCCGCTCCCAGCGTAATGCGGACGGCCTCGTATTGTCCCGCAGGATACACTCTGCTGCCGTAAATTTTAGTTGGGAATGGAACTTGTCCCAGCTCTACATTATACGAATACGTCAGTCCTTGACGGGCAAGCTCCCGGCCTACCGTTTCCCGGATTTCCGGCAGCCGTGTCCGTACGATACTCCGGGCTTGCTCCAGACTTCGCGGCTGCTGCATCTCATCGATCCACGTATTCATCTCGGCTACCACCGCATCCCGGACCTGTAATTTCACGAGCTGATCCCCCGGCAAATCGGAATTGGCCAGAATGCGAAGCCGGATCGAATCATGCGGAATCGCTGAGGCCTGCTGTACCCAGCCGGGTACGGCGGCGTCTACTTTCTGCCCCTCCCAGGACATAACTAATATAAATAAACATACTAGGATAATTACGGTTTGTTTGACTGCTGCCTTCATTCCCGTTCCCCCCGCTCCTCTTTATGTCTATCAGTATGTCCGTCTGCCAGAGGGATAAACCTATGAAACTATTAGAAGTTGTTCAAAAAGTCATCTTTTGATCACGAAGTAAGTCAGGAAGCGGACTCGACATCGAATCTTGAATTCAGCCGGGCCTTCCGGTGCTCACGTACACAAAACGTACGCTCCGCTCCTCAGTCCCTAGCTTCATCCAACCTTCTCGGTGCTGAAAACCTGACTTTTTGAACACGCATTATTATAATCAACAAAAAAACAGAGGCCCTCTCCCTATGGAAAGAACCCCTGCAAGATACCTATGAATTTAAGTCTGCTTGACCGTCCGAGACCGGACCGGATCAGGCAAATCATCATCTATTTCCTGCCCGTGAACGCGGATGCTCATAATCAACCCCATACTCGCCATGTTAATCAGGAGCGACGTGCCGCCATAGCTGACAAACGGCAAAGTAATGCCAGTGAGCGGCATGATGCCGATGAAGGCGCCAATATTCTCAAATATCTGATACAGCAGCATGGACACAATGCCGACCACAATATACGGTCCTGCCCTGTCCCTGCATTCCAGCGCGATCAAAATCATGCGGTGAATCAGGATAAAATAGAGCAGCAGCAGTGCTGATGAACCCACAAAGCCGAATTCCTCAGCAATCACTACAAATATGGAGTCCGAGTACGTATACGGCACACGGCCGGATTGGACCGAAGAGCCCTGTAAAAACCCTTCGCCGGTCATGCCGCCGGACGCAATCGCCAGTTTGGCATTCTCCGTATGCCACTTGGCCGCTGCGCTGGCTTCATCCGGCATTAGCCATGGATCGAGGCGGTCTGTCCAATGCTGCCGGCCTATATCTTTCATAAAGGTGTATATCTCTTCATGAAAGGTAGTATAAGCCTTGATTCCGCCAACTACCGCTACCGTAAATATAATAAGACCAATTAGCGCATGAGATGCTTTCATGTTGCCGATCCACAGCATGCCTATAAGAATGACAAGATAAGCAAGCGCATTCCCCAAATCGTTCTGCGCCATGACAACAGCAAAAGGGACAAACGTGACCAGACCAATCAGGAGCACATCACGGACAAAGCGAAGCTCACCCTGCCGTCTCAGCATCAGCATGTAGGCCAAACTGATGATCAGCCCGAGCTTGAACAGCTCGGCCGGCTGGATACTGAGACCGCCAATCCTCAGCCATCCTTGCGCGTTGTTCAGGTTTTCCCCGAAAAAGAACACCAGCATCAGCACCAGCAGGCCACCCAGATAGATATATCTCGCATATTTGATAAAGATGCGGAAATCAAGCAATGTCATACCGGCCAACGCCACAAAACCAATCGCATAGTTGACAATAATACTGATATAATCGTTCTGATGCCCGGCCCAATAGCGGCCTGCACTATATACGGCAACAACACTGATCCCCATCAACAAGAGCAAAATGGTAATAATGGGGCCGTCGATTCTTTTAAATTTCTGAAGCATAGTTTCCCCCTGAAGCGAATTCTGAACACGGATCCAGCAACTCCAACCATTCAGCTACCCTTCATTGTATAGGATCGGCGGTCAAAAATAAAATGCAGCTCATTCCGCTATTCCCAGGACATGCCGTTCAATACCCGCAAGATCAGGCACGATGACAATGCGGCTCCAATGACCTGCCTCCTTCAGGAGACCGGCCACCTCACGCGCCTGCCCCATGCCCAGCTCGAAGCCGATCAAGCGCGGCGCTGCCGCCAGCAGCGGCAGCTGGCCCATCATCGCCCTGTACGGATCAAGACCATCCTGGCCGCCATCCAGCGCCGTGCGCGGCTCATGATCGCGCACCTCCGACTGCAGCCCTTCGATGTCTGCAGCGGGAATATATGGAGGGTTCGATACCAGAATGTCCACCATCTCCCCGGCGAAGGGCAGCAGCAAGTCGCCTTCGCGCAGATCCACGGTGGTGCCGTTCGCCTCCGCATTCCGCGCCGCCACTGACAGTGCGGCCGCCGAAATATCCCCGGCCGACACCCGCCAGCGGGTTCTCTCGGCCGCCAGTGTTACGGAGATCGCGCCGCTGCCGGCGCCGATGTCCAGGGCATGCGGCGTGCCTCCCGGCCACAGCCGGTCTCCGTGCTGCAGGATGGCCTCCACGAGCAGTTCTGTCTCCGGACGGGGAATCAGCACCGCCGGAGTCACGCTGAAGGGGCGGCCGTAAAACTCCTGGGAGCCGATAATATACTGTGCCGGCTCTCCCGCCGCCTTGCGGTTCACTACCGCCTCCCAATCTGCCGCACGTTCTGCTGGAAAGGGCTGACCCAGTTCAGCATAGAACGCTGTCCCTTCCAGTCCAAGCACATGCTCCAGCAGCAGCCGCGCGTTATGCTGCGGCTCCATCACACCAACAGCCGCCAAAAAAGAAGAAGCCCCAGATAAGGCTTCTCTGATACTCCGGCCCGGTGACATCCGATAAATCGCGCGTGCCAAAGCTTTATACCTCTTGTGCCATCAAATCGGTCTGCTCCGCAATGGTCAGCGCCGATACGATCTCTTCGATTTCGCCGTTCATGACCTGGTCAAGCTTATGCATCGTCAGACCAATCCGGTGGTCGGTTACACGGCTTTGCGGGAAGTTATACGTGCGAATCCGTTCGCTGCGGTCACCTGTACCCACCTTGCTCTTGCGTTCGCCTGCATACTTGGCTTCCTCTTCCTGGCGCATCATATCATAAATGCGGGCACGCAGCACCTGCAACGCCTTCTCTTTGTTGGAGTTCTGTGATTTGCCATCCTGGCAGGTCGCCACAATGCCGGTAGGAATATGGGTTACGCGCACAGCGGATTTGGTTGTGTTCACCGACTGTCCGCCGGCACCGCTGGAGCAGAAGGTGTCGACACGGATATCCTTGTCGAGAATTTCAATATCCACTTCTTCCGCCTCAGGCATCACCGCTACCGTAGACGTGGACGTGTGAATACGGCCGCCTGACTCCGTGGTCGGAATCCGCTGTACCCGGTGCGCGCCGCTCTCGAATTTAAGCTTGCTGTACGCCCCGCGGCCGTTGACCATGAACGTAACCTCTTTAAAGCCGCCAAGATCGTTCATATTCGCATCCATCAGCTCCACACGCCAGCCCTGGGTATCCGCGTAACGGGTATACATGCGATAGAGATCAGCCGCGAACAGGGCCGCTTCATCCCCGCCGGCCGCGCCGCGAATCTCCACGATCACGTTCTTGTCATCATTCGGATCCTTAGGCAGCAGCAGCACGCGAATTTTCTCTTCCAACTCCTGCTTGCGGGCGGAAAGCTCCTCAATTTCCATCTTGACCATGTCGCGCATCTCGTCATCAAGCTTTTCAGCCAGCATCGCTTTGGCGGCATCCAGCTCTTCCGTCACTGTTTTATATTCTGTATAAGCCTCGTAGGCGGGCTGCAGATCAGATTGTTCTTTGGAATAGTCCCTCAGCTTCTTGCTGTCATTTGCCACATCCGGATCACAAAGCAGTTCGCTCAACTTCTCATAGCGGTCCACTAAAGATTGCAGTCGATCCAACAAGGGAATTCACCTCTTTATTCATCAAAGTTTCATATCTATATTTTTATACAATCACTATCTTTTCAACATTTGATTATATCATCTTAACATATCAATAACTACTGGCAAATCCGCGTTTCCAGAAAATTATGCAGGTTACTTCAATACATGCCTCAGCTTCGGAATCATACTGCAAAAAAAGCGGCCGCCCGGGGCTCGCTGCCCGGCTGCGACCGCCAGAAGGCAAGGGATATGAAGCTTTCGTCCCCCTGCATGATTTGGATTAAACGTTAAAGCGGAAGTGCATGATGTCGCCGTCCTGCACGACATATTCCTTTCCTTCCAGACGCAGCTGGCCGCGTTCTTTGGCCCCGTTCATGGAACCCGCCGCCACCAGATCGTCATAAGACACGACTTCCGCACGGATGAAACCGCGCTCGAAATCGCTGTGGATTACGCCTGCCGCACCCGGAGCCTTCGTGCCCTTGCGGATCGTCCACGCGCGCACCTCCTGCACCCCGGCCGTGAAGTAAGTGTACAGTCCAAGCAGGCGGTATGCCGCCTTGATGAGACGGTTGAGCCCCGACTCTTCCAGTCCCAGCTCCTCCAGGAACATGGCCTTGTCCTCACCCTCAAGCTCGGCGATTTCAGCTTCCACTTTGGCGCTGATCGGCACAACCTCGGCATTCTCGCCTGCCGCAAACTCGCGGACCTGCTGAACATATGGATTGCTGTCTGCATCCGTCACGCCATCCTCACTGACATTAGCCGCATACAACACCGGCTTCATGGTCAGCAGATGCAGATCGCGAACCAGCAGCTTCTCATCATCCGTCAGCTCCAGACTGCGCGCCGGCTTGTCATTGTACAGCGTTTCCTTGAGACGCTCCAGCACTTCCACTTCCTGCATGGCAGCCTTGTTGCCGCCCTTTGTGTTTTTGCGGGACCGTTCAAGCCGTTTGTCCACGCTCTCCAGGTCAGCAAGAATCAGCTCCAGATTAATGGTTTGTATATCGCTGACCGGGTCCACCTTGCCGTCGACATGCGTAATATTCTCATCCTCGAAGCAACGGACGACATGCACGATCGCATCCACCTCGCGGATATGGGCCAAAAACTTGTTGCCCAGGCCCTCTCCCTTGCTCGCGCCGCGCACCAGACCGGCAATATCCACGAATTCGAAGGCCGTCGGCACCGTTTTATTCGGCACGACCATCTCTGTCAATTTATCAAGACGCTCGTCCGGAACCTCAACCACGCCGACATTCGGATCAATCGTGCAAAAAGGATAGTTGGCGGATTCGGCGCCGGCCTGTGTGATCGCGTTGAACAGCGTCGATTTGCCGACATTCGGCAGTCCGACGATTCCTGCTTTTAAAGCCATAGTAAGAACAACTCCCGTTTATATGAAATAAGAAAAACGTCTATCGACGCACATTCACAGAAGACAGACCGCGCTTAGCGATAGTTTGGCTTGATGTAAACTCCATTCTTGTCACAGTTACACCAACCCACATTATATATGACAACCGCCACAGGCGGCAACCGGAGAAGCACATCTGTTTCACATCTGTTCACGCGTTAAAGTTCTTTGCTCATCTGGATATCCGTAACGGCATAACCCGCACTTTTGTACAAATGCAGCGCCCTCTCATTGTGTCCGAACACATGCAAGCCGATGCGGGAAGCGCCGGCCCGGCGGGCCTTTTCATCCAGCACAGCCATCGTTTGTTTGCCATAACCCTTGCCCCGGTACTGCTCAAAGATCGTAATTTCCAGCAGAAAAGCTTCTGCTCCCCAAGTATGTTGCGTGATATTAAACCAGAGATTTCCGATATGCAACTCTTTGCTGTCTTCACTGAGGACGATGGCATATAAATAAGCATCAGGTGTTGTCAGACCTAATGGAATAAATTTTCTTATGCTTTCTTGAGAGCGCTGCAGTGCTTCCTCTGCCGTCCAGGCTCCTGCCTTTATTTTATCCTCAGCGAAATCCTTGATCAGCCATTGCTCAAAACGCTCGAATTGCTCGGGACTCATCGGTATAAGTGAGATCATTGGCCCCATCCCCTCCAGTATCGGATTGTGAAGGCCGCAGGACGTCCTTCTTGAATTCCTTCAGTATAATACGGATGCTATCTTATATGCACTAAAATGATCTGCGCCGCAGCCGTGGCGTGTTCCGCAGTGCCTCCACATTCCCCGCTCCGATTCCGAACATGACCGTCCGCAGCTCCATCTCGACCTGGGCCAGCCTGTCGTGCAGCGCCTGTTCCGAAGCAACGGCCGAACCGAGCAAGGAGCGCCCGAAGCCCGCCAAATCCGCTCCGAGAGCAAGGGCCTTGGCGGCATCCACGCCGCTCTGCAGCCCACCGCTGCCGATGATGGCTCCCTTGCTTTCAAGCGCGCTTACTTCTGCAATACATTCCGCAGTCGGGTTGCCCCAATCCGCGAAGGCCTCGGCCGCCGCCCGTTTGACCGGATCGGGGTTACGGTATTTCTCGACCTGGCTCCAGCTTGTCCCGCCCGAGCCGGCCACGTCGATGAACGCCACCCCGGCAGAGTACAGCCTCGAAGCAGTCTCACCGTCGATGCCCCAGCCAACCTCTTTCACGCCCACGGGAACGGAGAGCGTCCGGCATACGTGCTCTATCAGCTTCAGTAGCCCGGAGAAATTTGTATCCCCCTCAGGCTGGAACACTTCCTGGATTCCATTCAGATGAAGAACGAGCATATCCGCACCCGCAATGTCCACAGCACGGCGGCATATTTCTTCATCATATCCGTAATTGAGCTGCACTGCCCCGAGATTGGCGATCACCGTGATATTGGAGGCATGGCGGCGGACATTAAAGGTTGCGGCCAATTCCTCTTTTTCCACGGCCGCTCGCACCGATCCAACACCAAGCGTCCAGCCCCTGGCTTCGGCGGCGGACGCAAGCCGCTCATTAATTCTCCCCGTTTCCACGCTCCCCCCTGTCATCGAGCTGATCAGCAGCGGTGTCCGCACAGCCCGCCCAAGGAAGATGTTGTCCAGACGAATGGACGCAAAATCAAGCTCAGGCAGCGGATTATGCTTGAACGCATACCGCTCCAGGCCGCTGGTGATGCCCCGTCCAGCTACGTCCTCTTCCAGGCACAAGCGCACATGCTCTATTTTCCGTTCCCCGGTCCGCCCTGCGGGCAGCAGCGAGTCGCCTTCCTTAACTTCGCGCCGGTTTTCATTGGTTTGATCACTCATGTAAAGCTCCCTTGTCTCATTTATTTAACTATCGTAGTTATCTCTTTTCCCCATTCCGAAGTTCCCTATTTAGATAGTATATCGGACCCTGTTTACAATTCAAAATATAACGTCAGACAGTATGCGGATGAGTTCAATTTTGGCTGGACTTCTCTGTCCTTTGACATATTACATGGACTGTGAGAGTATAAACTAACGATCGTTAGGTAGGTGAATAAATGCAGTGCGTATGGAACATATAAGGGATGTCGCTCTGTCCCATTTTGCAAAGTATGGCTACGAAGGCGCCTCTCTCGGCAGCATCGCTGAAGAGGTGGGCATCCGCAAGCCTTCGCTGTATGCGCATTTCAAGAGCAAGGAGGATCTGTTTCTGAAGGTGGTTGTGCACGCGTTCCATCTGGAGTCGCGCAGAATTTTTGGCTATTTTGCCGACTGCCGCAATGCTGGCACCGAGGCGCTGTTGAGAGATTTTTTTGACTGGTTGGAAAAGGAGTACGAGAGCAGCAGCACGGCGAAGCTGGTACTGCGGATGTGCTTTTTCCCGCCGCCAGCGCTGTGTGATGAAGTGATGGATATCGTTTGTCCGTTTCTGGAGCGGCTGGAGCGGATGCTGGCACGGCTTTTGCGCCGGCTGGAGGAATGCAGCACTGCTGAGGCGGACAGCACTGCGCTGGCTTACATTACACTCGTTGACGGCACGGCCGTGGAGCTGCTGTTCGTCGGTCCGGAGAAATACCGCAGACGTGTCCATGCTGCCTGGCCGATATTCTGGAAGGGTATAAATTGCTTAAAGGAGAAGGAGATAAAATGAACCGCAGCTGGTTGTACGTTATTTGGGGAGGTATCATAGAGGTCGTATGGGTGTCCGGTCTCAAGCATGCCGCCACACCGATAGAATGGATCATCACCGTACTGGCTATTGGAGCCAGCTTTTATTTGATTATACAGGCGGCCAGACGCCTGCCGGTGGGCACGGTATACGCCGTCTTTACGGGACTCGGCACCGCCGGAACGGTTGCGGCCGAAATGCTGGTGTTCGGCGAGCCCTTTAACTGGGTGAAGGTGCTCCTGACCGCAGTGCTGCTTGCCGGGGTGGTCGGCCTGAAGCTTGTGACCGACTCAGGGGCACGTGAAAGGGGGAACGCCTGATGGCCTGGTTCGCATTAATCCTTGCAGGCGGCTCCGAGGTGCTGGGCGTCATCGGCATGAAAGGCATTACCCTCGGCAAGGGCTGGCGCTCCTTCGCCCTGATGGGCCTCTCGTTCCTGATCAGCTTTTCGCTGCTCAGTTATGCGATGCAGTACCTTCCGATGGGCACGGCTTACGCTGTATGGACAGGGATCGGCACCGTCGGCAGCACCGTGGCTGGCATGCTCATGTATGGTGAGGACAGGGACTGGAAAAGAATGCTGTTTATCGCAATGATTTTGGCTGCCGCCGCCGGACTGAAGCTGATATCCTAACTTCCGACGGCCGCAGAAACAGGGGGAAAGAAGCCTTGATCACAACCGTAACACTGAATGCTGCCATTGATAAAATCTACACTGTGCCCGGATTCCGCCTTGACCGGGTGCACCGTGTTACAGAAAACGTGACCGTTCCCGGGGGCAAAGGAGT
Organism: Paenibacillus medicaginis; assembly: GCF_042138635.1. Lineage (NCBI taxonomy): Bacteria > Bacillati > Bacillota > Bacilli > Caryophanales > Paenibacillaceae > Paenibacillus > Paenibacillus medicaginis. The sequence continues at coordinate 95,891 of NZ_JBHIRY010000004.1, forward strand.
TAATGCCGCCCGGGTTATACATACGCTTGGCGTGCCAGTAAGAGCGACGGGCTTTGCGGCAGGCCATACCGGCCGTATGCTCATCGAGGGGCTGCGGCAGGAAGGGATACCGACCGATTTCGTGACCGCCGCCCTCGGTGAAACCCGGCTGGCCATTACAGTGCTGGACCCGGCTGCTGGCACACAGACGGAGCTTATCGAGGGCGGTCCCCATATCGGGCAGGATGAACTGGACGTGCTGCGGGGCAAGATACAGCTCCTGGCGGCGAATTCCGCCTGGGTCGTGCTGTCCGGCAGCCTGCCTGACGGCTGCCCGCAGGGGCTGTACGCCGAGCTCTGTGAGCTGGCGAAGGCGCAGGGCGCTCGGGTGGCGCTCGACGCCAGCGGCGAGGCGCTCCGGGAAGGGCTGCGCGGGCGGCCCGACCTGGTGAAGCCGAACGAGGAGGAAGCCGCCCGCTTTGCGGGCATCGCGCCCGGCGGCGGACCGGACGCGATGCGTGAAGCTGCCGCCAAGCTCGTGCAGGCCGGAGCCGGCCTGTCCGTCGTCTCGCTTGGCGCGGACGGAGCGCTGGCGGCCACCGCCGCCGCCAGCTACCGCGTGACGCTGCCCGCGGCTGACATCGTCAGCCCGCTTGGCAGCGGAGACGCCATGGTCGCCGGGCTCGTAACCGGCGACATGGCGGGCCTTGGCCTCCCCGCCATGCTGCGGCGGGGAGCGGCCTGCGGCACGGCGGCCGCGCTGCACGCGATGGCCGGCCGGGTCACACCCGCGGATGTCCTGCGCCTGGAGCGGGACATCCGTGTGGAGCGGCTGTAGCCCGCGTCACCGCTTCACGGCGCCGGACTTGAGGATCAGCCGCAGCCGGGAGCTGCTCCGCCCGTGTGAACAGCTCCAGCATGGCCAGCCGCAGGCTCTGCATCGCATCCTCCCTCGCCATGGGAATGTGCCGGACCAGGGCTGCGGCTTCCGGCTCGAACCGGCGCAGCAGCTCCAGCATGGCCCACGTATCCTTCTGTCTGGCACGATGTAGCAGCTCTAGAAATTCCCGGTCCGACGCAAATGGTCCAGCATCCGCTGCTTCCATCGGCTCACCCCCTGCTGTGACATATGCAGCTTGGCTTCCGCAATTTTCTTCAATTCATTGGCCCGCTCTATAATAAATTGCTGCATATATTTTTCAAGGAACATCTTATCAGCCATTTTTCCCATAATCCCGAGAGGTGATTTATATTCAAATGTATCCTTCATAATCGTTCCTTGTCCATGTTCCAGAAATTCATGCGTGTGCGTAAAAGAATGAAATGCTCCCTTGAGCATAACATCCGTAAATTTATAGGGAGCTTCCATTTTTACCACCTTAGCCGTTAACCTTTGTTTAACCCCAAAGTGGGTTGCTTCCCATGTAACTGTATCTCCCTCTTTTAGTAATCCCTTTGTCACACCACCCACTGCTCTTTCTTTCGTTTTTGAAGTTGTTCTTGTGTGTATTTCTACATCTCTTACAAGGTCAAAACAGACATTTATCGGAGCTTCTATATAAGTATCATGTCTGATTACTGGCACTTGTTCACACCCTCTCCGCGATCATGCGCAGGCTGGTCAGGGCTGAACGTCAGAAGCCTGATCCCTGATGCCTTGTTCTTCCCGGATCCATGCGCACACCTGGCGATAATCGTCCGGCTCATTCATATTGAAAAATACCTTGTCCGCTGTCCGAGGACCGGAGGCGGCCAGGGCTTCCCCGTCTACATACGCTGCGTTTATCGTATCCAGCCAATCCTGCATTCGCAGCCATCCAGACTGCAGCCGTTCCTCCAGACCGGGCAGCACCCGGCGGTGATAGGCGGCCAGCAGCGGCTGCCTTCTGCCGCCAATCACCGGAATCACTGCATCGCAGGCCCCATCCCCTGCCGTCAGTTGCTGCTCTTTAATCCATCGCTTCGCCACCTCCGCCCGCAGAGCCAGCAGCGACTCCGTGTTCACAAGTGGCATATCGCAGGCGCATACGATGTTCCACTCCGTTCCCGATGCCTTGAGCCCCGCATGCAGACCCGCTAGAGGCCCCTGTTCGGGATAATGATCGGGAACTGTTTCCAGGCCTGCTGGTACGCCGCCGTCATTGCAGCCTGCCGCAATCACCCGTCCGGCAGCCCGATGCAGTTCCTCTGCGATTTTCTCCAGGACGGTGATTCCCTCCAGGTCCAGCCGCGACTTGTCTGTTCCCATACGCGACGATTTTCCTCCCGCCAATACGATACCTGTTACCTCCAATTGCTTCGCCTCTTTTCTGATTTTCGCTGCTGGGTTCTGAGGAATTCGAATCCGAATCCCCTTCTAGTGCTTGGTATTCAAGCCGCCAACCGATCGTGGCAAGACATGCGACTCGCTGTTCAGGGGCTTTGCACGATTATCCCGTTGGATCAGGTCAAGAAAAACAGAAAACCGGGAACCAAAAATACACTTTAGGCACGTTAAAGTAAATAACGGATCAAATCAGGCACGAAAATGCCTGTTGTTACTATTCAGGACCATCGAATGGGTCTATTATTTTTTGGGTTGTGCCTTATGGAGAAGCAGATCGATTCGAGGTCATCGCAAGGGCGTATACAGCCGACAGGCTTGAGGGAACCAATGCCTCCATGCAGGCCTGCTCGTTGTGATAACGACGGCTAAAGGGTTGAAGTTCCGTTTCCGCTTGGACTTCCATGTCTGCTCGCCTCCGAATCCATAATCCGCGAACATAAGTTCCTTTTTCATTATACCAACACATGTTCCTGTTTCGAGCCAAACATCCCACTTGAGCTGCCTCTTTTTTGCATCTCTTATCTCTTTATTCCTTCCCCTAGGCCTCCCAAACCCCAACCCCACATTCTGAACAAAAGGGATAATCGTGCAAAGCTCTATGGAGAGGCACCACCCCTATAGACACCCAACTCACTCTGGCTACTAGACTCTGAGGGGGGCGAATCCCCTTCTTGCAAGAAAGCTAGCAAAAAGCTGTCTGCTTTGATTCAGCGTCAACCCCAGCAGTAGATCTCCATTTTACTCCGTGATATCAGAGCCTGTTTGCCGATTTCATGCTGCGTAAGTTGAGTTGTTAACCTTTTCAAACAGTGATACATTATCTAAAGATTCTCTTTCTTTTTTCTGATAAACTGCCCTGAGTCCCTAACAGCTGTTGAAGAAAGGAATGTATGCGCTTGAGGAAGAGCAATCCATCACTCTATTCCCTGAAAATGTACAATTTTTTCATTTATGGGGCCATCGCGATTTTCTCAAGCTTCTTCCCGTTGTATCTGCAAGAAGTCGGGATGGATAAAATCGAAATCGGCAGCCTGATGGCCATCGGCCCGTTTGTTTCCGTGTTTGCCAACCCTTTTTGGGGATATATGAGCGACCGGACGCAGAACATTCGGCGCACCCTGTTTTTAATGATGGCAGGGACACTGCTGCTGTTGCAAGCCGTATTTCTTGTGAACACCTACACCATGATCTACATATCCATGATTTTGTTTTTCTTTTTTCAAAGCCCGCTCTTTGCCCAGACCAACAGTATGATCCTCAGCTACATCGAAGGCACAGGCCGGAAATTCGGGTCCTTCCGGTTATGGGGCTCGCTCGGCTGGGCGCTGATTGCCGCAGCGTCCGGCTCGGTTATCGATTACTTTGGCATAAGCAGCATCGCGGTCGTTTTCAGCATTCTGCTGCTGGCTGCCGCAGGCGCGGCCGCGGCCCTGCCCCCGCTCCGCAGCGCGCCGGACACGCCCCCGGTCAGCTTGCGCGGCTTTGGCAGGATCATTAACAACGGGTATTTTATGAGCTTTATCATTCTCGGTGTGCTCGTATCGATTCCCAATGCCATGAACAGTGCCTTCGTCTCCCTTTATATCACAGAGCTTGGCGGCTCGAAAAGCATGGTCGGTTTTTCGGTGTTTATGTCCTCCATTTTTGAGGTCATCGTCTTTCTTCTGTTCGACCGCTGGCTCAAACGGAAAATGACGGTCCTGACGGCCTGTCTCGCCCTCGTCAGCCTGTTGTTCGCCCTGCGCTGGCAGCTTATGGCGGCCGCCTCCAGTCCGCTCGATGTCGTGCTCATACAAGCGCTGCACTGCATTACGTTCGGCGGTTACTTCTATGTCGGCACACAGCTGACCATGCTGTTCATTCCTGCAGAGTACCGTTCTTCCGGTCAGGCACTGTATACGCTTACGTGGAGCGGCATCTCCGGGATTGCGGCAGGTTTTGCCGGGGGATGGCTCTTCCAAAGCTTCGGCGGCGAAATGATGTATAAAGCGGGTGTGTTGCTGGCCCTGCTGGGAGCAGTCGGATTTGGAGTGATGTGGTATATGCTGTACAAGTACGGTTATCGTCCGCCGCTGGCTGAAAAAAAACAAGTTCCACAGAATGGCATTTAACGCGCCAATAATGAAGCACCGAAGATTCCGCCCAGGATCTCCGGTGCTTCTTTTCACAGATTGCAGTTGATGAGTACGCGCATCGCCCGACAGCTACAGGAGATAACGCACATAGATATATATGGTTGAGATCACTATGGTCAGCAGCATAAGCGGCAGGCCATATTTCAAATATTTCAGGAAAGTAATCGGATGGCCCTCTTTGTCCGCAAGACCCGCCACGATCAGATTGGCGCTCGCGCCGATCAGGGTGCCGTTGCCACCCAGACAGGCCCCCAGTGCCAGACTCCACCACAGCGGCTCAAGGTTGGTGATGCCCATCGTCCCCATGTCCTGAATGAGCGGGATCATGGTGGCCACAAACGGGATATTATCCAGAAAAGCGGATGCAATCGCACTCATCCACAGGATCAGCATGGAGGCCGCCGTAAGGTCTCCGCCTGTAAGCTCAACGGCCTTGGAGGCCAGTGCCGAAATCACCCCGGTTTCCACCAGCCCGGAGACCAGCACGAAAAGTCCGATGAAAAAAAAGAGGGTTGTCCATTCCACTCGCGTAAAAGCCTGCTCCATCATGGACTCGCCGGTAAGGAGCAGCAGGATGAACGCCCCGGCCAGCGCAACCGTCGCCGTCTCCAGATGGAGCAGCTGGTGAAGGAAGAAACCCGCCACCGTCAGCAGCAGCATGCTTGTGCTTTTAACCAGCATCCGGCGGTCACCCAGCATTTCGGCTTCATTCATCTCCATAATTCCCCGCTTCAACTCCCCCGTTGTACGCAGCTGCTTGCGGAAGATAAGCATGAACAAGGGAATCAGCACGACCATAATGATGACCACAACAGGAGTCAGGTTCTGGATAAAAGCCATGAACGTCAGCTCTTTGACCGCACTGCCGATCATGATGTTCGGCGGGTCGCCGATCAGCGTCGCAGTCCCCCCTATATTGGAAGCGAAAATTTGCGTAATCAGATACGGCATCGGGTTTACCCGCAGCTGCCTGGTAATGCTGAAGGTAACCGGTACGGTCAGCAGCACCGTTGTCACATTATCCAGAAAAGCCGAGCCGAAAGCAGTCAACACCCCGAGTACCGCCAGAATGCGTAGCGGTTCCCCTTTGGCGAGTTTAGCCGCTTTTACAGCCAGGTAATTAAACAGCCCCGTTTCCGCCGTAACACTGACGATGATCATCATGCCGACTAGCAGGCCCAGGGTGTTGAAATCGATATGCGCAAGCGCCGTTTCCTGATCCGTAATGCCTGTGGCAATGAGCAGAATGGCCCCCAGCATGGCGAGAACCGTACGATGAACCTTTTCCGAGATAATTAATGCATATACGACCAGAAAAATAACAATGGCCCATACAGCTTGCTGATCCATAGTTCCTCCTTTGGCAACCAAAGAATAGACGCTTCCGCCGGTATCGCACCTGTACTACGATCCCCGGCTGAAGCGCCTGAATTCTATGATACATTGATGTCTGCAGCCTGTTTATCCCTTTTTCGGCAGCTGGAACGAACTTTTGAGGGACACCACCCTGTTAAATACTGGACGTCCCGGCTGTGAAAACTTCGGATCCACGTTAAAGTATCCGTGACGGAAAAACTGGAACTTGTCCTGCGGCTTGGCCTCTTTCATGTCCGGCTCCACAAAACCTTCAGCGATCACTAGCGAATTCGGGTTCAGTTGATCCAGGAAGGTTTTCTCTCCCCCATCTTCTTCGTCCTCCAGCGCATCCTCCGCCTGAATAAGAGGCTCGTAAAGACGGAATTCAGCAGGCACCGCCTGGCTGGCTTCCACCCAGTGAATCGTTCCCTTCACCTTGCGGCCTGTGAACCCGGTTCCGCTCTTCGTTTCCGGATCATAGGTGCAATGAATCTCCGTCACATGGCCGTCCGCGTCTTTGATCACCTCATTGCATTTGACAAAGTACGCATGCTTCAACCGCACCTCATTGCCAGGGAACAGGCGGAAATATTTGCTCGGCGGGTCCTCCATGAAGTCCTCGCGTTCAATGTAGATCTCGCGGGAAAACGGAATTTGCCGTGTGCCCATTTCCGGATTTTCGCTGTTATTTTCCGCTTCCAGCATTTCCACCTGGCCTTCAGGATAGTTCGTGATCACCAGCTTAAGCGGATCAATGACCGCCATTGTACGAGGGGACTTCAGCTTGAGATCCTCACGCACGAAGTGCTCCAGCACCGGCAGGTCAATCTCACCATATGCTTTGGAAATACCGGTTTCAAATACGAAATTGCGGATCGCTTCCGGCGTGAACCCCCGCCGGCGCAGCCCTGAAATGGTCGGCATGCGCGGATCGTCCCAGCCGTCGACATGCTTCTCATCCACGAGCAGCTTCAGCTTGCGTTTGCTGGTCACCGTCTGCGCCAGATTCAAGCGGCCGAATTCATATTGATGCGGCGTATGCTCCATTTCGCATTCAGCGACGACCCAGTCGTACAGCGGGCGCTGATCCTCAAATTCCAGTGAACAGAGAGAATGCGTCACACCTTCAATGGCATCCTCAAGCGGATGCGCGTAAGCATACATCGGGTAGATGCACCACTTGTCCCCAGTATTGTGGTGATGGGTATGCGAGATACGGTACAATACCGGGTCGCGCAAATTGATGTTGGGGGAGGCCATGTCGATTTTGGCGCGCAGCACCTTTTCCCCGTTCTGGTATTTGCCTGCACGCATTTCTTCAAACAGCTTCAGGTTCTCCTCTACACTGCGGTCGCGGTACGGGCTGTTCGTGCCTGGTTCGGTCAGCGTACCGCGGGTCTCGCGGATTTGCTCCGCACTTTGGTCATCCACATAGGCCTTGCCTTTCTTGATCAGCAGCACGGCCCGTTCATACATTTCTTCAAAATAATCGGAGGCAAAACGCAGGTCTTCCCATTCATAGCCGAGCCATTTGACATCCTCCTGAATGGACTTAACGTATTCCTCTTCTTCCTTGGCCGGGTTCGTATCGTCAAAGCGCAAATTCGTCCGTCCGCCAAACTCGTCAGCCAGGGCGAAGTCAATCCAGATCGCCTTGGCATGACCGATATGCAAATAACCGTTCGGCTCCGGCGGGAAACGGGTTACGACTTCCTTCACCTTGCCGCCGCGGAGATCTTCTTCAATGATTGTCTTGATAAAATTCGGGGGAGTGCTTGGCTTCTCCACGCATATCAACCTTTCTGTGCGTTTAATCGCTTGTCTTGAGTATTAACAGATAACTCCTGCGCAAACATGTTTCCCTTAAATATACCTCTTCATATCAGAATGTTCAATAATCTAAAAAAACGCATCTTTGGCCCTTTTGACGACTCTTCCGGAATCATGTAGCATAAAATATTATGGCCTGTTTGCGGCCTGTCAGCATTTATTCTCAGTATTTAGGAGAGGAAGAGGGGATCGCTTTTGTTTACATACGAACTGGATGAACGCACGGTGCTCAGGCCTATTGCGAAGGAGCATGTGCAGGCCTTGTACGAGTTGACCGAAATGTCGCGCGACCGTCTACGGGAGTGGCTGCCCTGGGTTGATTCGGCGACAGATATCAGCCACACCGAGAAATTTGTGGAGAACGTTATGAAAGAGACTGCTGAGAATGGAGCTTTTACGGCAGGAATTTGGGTGAATAAAGAGCTCGCGGGGATCATCAGCCTCTTTCCCATCAACTGGGACAGCCGCTCCGTGAGCATCGGCTACTGGCTGGGCCGGGGGTATGAGGGACAAGGCATCATGACAAGTGCCTGCCGCGCTTTTGTGGAGTATGCCTTGATTGACCTCGATCTGCACCGGGTCGAAATCCGCTGTGCTACCAACAACCGCCGCAGCCGCGGCATTCCCGAGCGTTTGGGATTCGTGCTTGAAGGCATTATCCGTGAAGCTGAGAAGCTGCCTGCAGGTTATGTCAATCTTGCCGTTTACGGCATGCTGCAGAAGGAATGGAAGCAGCTCCGGTAACAGCACATTCAACCAACAAAGAACCTCCGGTTATTCACGAATTCGTGAAGCCGGAGGTTCTTTGTCTTTTAGTATCGGGTTACTTGACAATGGCCTTTAATACGTCATCGATCATTGCTTCATTGGCAATTTTCCCACTGTACAACCAGCTTCCTTTGGACTCCATCGTGTAGACATGGCCCTTTTGCACGGCAGGAAGGGCCTTCCAGATTGGACGCTCCAGCGTTTCCGAGCCTGCACCTTGGTCGCTCTTGATGAGAAAGATATGATCTGCATTCAATTCAGGCAGCTTCTCAAGCGTGATCGAGGTCCAGGATGCATCCGAATCGGCTTCTACCGTTAGAGCGGGAGCCTTCAACCCAAGATCGCCATATACTACGGCTCCGCTTGATTTCTTAGGATCGACGATATAGAAGCTTTTCTTGGTCAGCCACAAAATGGCCACAGATTGATCGCCACCCACTCCCTGCAGCTCTTCCTTGGCAGCCGCTGCTTTGGCATCATAGTCCGCCACGGCCTTCTCGGCATCCGCCTGCTTGTTCAGCAGCTCGCCGATTTTCAGCAGTGATTGTCTCCAGTCGGAGGAAACTTCATCACCCAGCACATAAGTAGGTGCAATAGCAGAATATTGCTCATATAACCCTTTTTGCACCAGCGATTCGGAGTTGATAATGATCAGATCAGGCTGGGCGCTCAGGACCTGCTCCGGGGGCATATCGTACGGCATTAAAGGCACGTCCTTCAAATATTGCTCCAGATAGTCCTGCTTCTTGCCGTTTTGGACTGACCACTGTGCAACCGGGGTCACACCCAGCGTCACCAGTGGATCCTCCAGATAAGGGGCCAGCACCCGCTGCGGATTCGCTGGAATCGTAACCTTATGCCCCATGGCATCTGTAACCGTACGCTCTGCCGCCGTTTCAGCCGAAGGCTGGTTCGTGTCCGAGCCTTCCGGCTGCGCGGAAGGCTGTGCCTGTCCGCATGCGGACAACAATAATGCAAGCAAGATGATTCCCGTGAGGAAGCCCATCGTTCTTTTACGTGTAAATACGACTTGTTTCAACACAATTCTCCTCATTTCTCATAATCAATTATGATCTAATGATAATGATTATCAATTGAAGAGTCAAATGTATTTATTCTCCATATCATAGGCCATTAAAATATCGTCTATATAGGTACCTGAAATGAAAAATTCAGCCTTAAGTTTGCCCTCCTCCACAAATCCGTTCTTACGATAAAAAGCTACGGCTCCCTCATTGCATGACAGGACCCGAAGGCTGAGCTTGCGGATGCTCTGAGAAGCCGCCAGCTCCTTCATGGCATCCATAAGCAGCCCGCCGACACCCTGCCCCTGGCAGGAGGGATGAACGGCGATATGAATGACCAGTACATGGCTGTTACTGGGGAGCGAAGTAGCAGGCCTGAACCCGATATAACCGTACACCGTTCCCTCTTTAACTGCGACAAGCTGCGCCCCCGGAGGGGAATGGCGAAGAAACTCTTCCCGCGAGCTCTTATTCAACGGAGCCGGAGTTGTCTGCTCATCCCACACAAGCTCATCCAGTGCCATAATTTGCGAGGCATCCTTAAGTTCCGAAGGACGCACAGTCCATCCTTGGTTAATCGTCATATCCATCAATCCTTCCGTTTTTTGCAGGTTTGGCTTGAATCTATTGTATTCTTACAGCCTCCAGTTCGTTCTGTACGCGGCTGCGGTTCAGCCAGCCATGCAGCATGTAGAACAGGATGCAGAGCACGGCTGTAGCCGCCGCCAGCCAAACCGCCGGAGCCAGACCTGCCTGATCGTACAGCACGCCCATGGCGTAAGGGCCGAATACCCGTCCGGCCGCCCCGATCCCGCCGGTCAGCCCGATGTAGAACGGGGCCCCCTTGCCTCCGTGCTCCGACAAAAACGCCGGGATGGCAGGAGACATCAGCATCTCTCCGATCGTTGCCAGCACCATCGCGAGAACCATCCCCGTATAGTTCTGGGTAACCAGCATGAGGATATAGGCGGCAAGGTAGAAAACGCCGCTGCCAATCAACTGGGAAGATGTCGTGGCGGTCCAGCTGCGCCGCAACCAGGACACGAGCGGCTGTGCGGCAAAGATCAAGATGCCGTTCAAGGTCCAGAGCAGACCGTACATACTCTTGGGCATCCCCTCTTCAATGATGAACGGGGATACCCCGCTATTCCAGATCGAGTTGCCGAACCACAGGAACAAGGTCCCTACGCCTATATACAGATAAATCCGCATATCCCGCAGCAGCACAGGCAGCGGCAGCTCCCCGGAAGCGCGGCCGCGCTTGCTCAAATGCACCTCTCCTTCCTCTTTGTCCACCTTCGTAAGATAAGAGAAGAAGAAAAGGGCAAACAGGGCCGCTGTAAGGCCGTTCAGCACAAAGCTCAGGTGATAGGACAAATCAGCCAGGACACCGCTCAGAGCCGTTCCTAACGCCACACCGATATTATTGGCTACATAAATCACGTTAAACAATTCCCCGCGCCGGTCGGCAAACCGGAAGCCGATAAAGGCCTGAATCGCAGGCATGGACATAGCATTGGAAAACCCGATAAATCCCATGACCATTACGAAAATAAACCAGTACTGACTGGTAAAAGGCAGCGCAAAAAGCCCAAACGCGTTCATGACCAGCGAGCCCACGATAAGCTTCTTCACGCCCACCCGGTGGTATAGCGCTCCTCCGAGCAATTGCCCGAATATGCCGCCGAGCGATTGGATCAAAATGACAAATCCGGCGTCGCTCATCGTATGTCCAAGCTCGTCGAAGACATACATCGTAATCAGCGGCCACATCAAAGAGCCTCCGGCTGAATTCACCAGGCTGGCGATCAAAAACACTCTTACTTCTTTAGGATAGGATTGCAAAAATTTCATGAATATACTCCTTCATCGCACATGAGCAGACTGACTCATCATGTAAGAAAATCATGACACATCCATCAGTATCGCTTACATGCGCTCATCCGGCAAGCATATTCATTGACGCTTTACATTAACAGCAGTAGAAAAGAATACGGCGCCTTTCCCCATGTCCGCCAGCCTGTCCGGTGTCAGTACATTCGCACGCTGCCGCTGCCCGTTTTTGTCCCACCAAAGTCCCTGGCTAATCACCGTTCCCGGCAGCATCCGGTCCGCAACCTTCGCGCGCAGCTCACTTGCCCCTCTTTCGTTCCATACCGTTACTTTATCGCCATCTGTAATTCCCCGTATCGCTGCATCTTCAGGATGAATCTGCAGCAGAGGCTCCTTTTCCAGCTCCTGATGCTTCGGGACATTGGCAAAGGTCGAATTCAGAAAATTGTGGTTCGGCGGGGAGATGAACATCAACGGATACAAGGCATCCGGTTCCGGCCTGCGCTCGCCGTCGTATCCTTCTTTTAATGGCACATAAGCAGGCAAGCCGGGCAGCCCCACCCGCTCCAGCGTTTCAGAGTACAGCTCGATCTTGCCTGAAGGGGTCGGCAGCATTTCCAAAAACCGCCCCCGTGGACTCATATCCAGCTTCACATGCCGGTGCTCCTGCAGCGCTTCCAGCGTAACCCCGTTCAAGTAAGGATTGACAGGATGGTTCAAAGCTCCGCGGATCATGCTCTCCTCGCTCTCACTAAAGACCTCGCTGTCAAAACCCATCATCTGCCCCAGCAACGAGAATAGCTCATAATTGCTCTTGCTCTCCCCAACCCGCTCAATCACCGGTTCCTGAAGCTGGATATAATGATGCCAGTAGGAAGTGAACAGATCGGTGCTTTCAAAAGATGAAGCAGCAGGCAGAACGATATCTGCATACTTCGCCGTATCTGTCATAAACAAATCATGGACAACGGTGAAGAGCTCCTCCCGCTCGAAGCCGCGGGTTACCCGTTCCGTATCCGGAGCCACAACCAGCGGATTGGAGCAGTATACAAACAGCCCCATAACCGGCTTCTCTCGATCCAACAGAGCTTCGCCAATCCGGTTCATATTGATATGGCGAGCCTGCGGATTCGGCCGCAGATCCGGCCGCTCCAGCGCAGCACTGTTTAGCTTGGCATAACCGCTGTTCGATTTTGTCGCTCCACCGCCGCGCCGCTGCCAATGCCCCGTAACCGCCGGCAGACAGGTGATCGTCCTTACGATCATACCCCCATTGTCATGATGCTGCAGACCGTTGCCGACATGGATATGGGCGGCGTGCGCGCGCCCGTACATGTGCGCCAGCCGGACAATATCTTCAGCAGGCACCCCTGTTATGCGGGCTGCCCATTCAGGTGTGCAGCCACGAACATGCTCCTCCAGAAGCTCATGCCCAACGGTGTAACGCTCCATAAAGGCCGTGTCTGTCAATCCTTCTGCAAACAGAACATTCATGATGCCCAGTGCCAGCGCCGTGTCCGTTCCGGGATACAAAGGAATAAACCAATCTGCCCATTGGGCGGTCCGGTTGCGGTGGACATCGATGACGACGATCCTGGTCCCTTTCTTGCGCGCTTTCTCGGCCAGCACAACCTGATGCATGTTGGTGCTGACAATATTGCCACCCCAGATCATAATCAAATCCGCATGCTCAATGTCCTCCGGGCTTACTCCCCCGTAAAACCCCATCGTATGCACCCATCCGGCATTGCCCGCCGAATTGCAGATGGTCTGTTCCAGCTCGCTGGCGCCCAATGCGTTGAAAAAACGGCGGTCCATGCCATCCACACTCAGCTTGCCCATATTGCCATAAAAGCTGTAGGGAAGAATCGACTCCGAGCCATGGCTTGTGATAAGATCCCGAAAACGTTCGGTAATTTTGGCAAGGGCTTCCTCCCACGTAATCCGCTCAAACTGCCCTGAACCCTTGGGTCCTGTCCGTCTGAGCGGATGCAGCAGCCGCTCGGGGTGATATATTCTTTCCGCCATATTGCGGACCTTGTTGCAAATGGCGCCTTTCGTGATCGGATGATGCGGATTGCCTGTGACCTTCACGATTTTGCCATTTTCCTTATGCAGCAGCAGCCCGCATGTATCGGGACAATCCAGCGGACATACCGCCGGAAACACACCGTCAGCCGCTTCCGTCATCCATGTCTTGCCGTTCCTGTCTTTCCTGTTGATGCTGATATCCTGAATCACTTCTGGCCCTCCCATGTCCGGCACCTCAATTGTCCGTCATCTTTTTCTCTATCATACTATATTTTTTGCCAGATAAGCTGTTTCAAGAATCTGCTTGCAGGGTAAGAAATGAACAAGGCAAGGACGGAAGAGCACACACACTCTGCCTCCTGCCAGATCATGGACCACTCCCAAAAAAAATTCGCCATGCCAGATTTCGTTCCCCCGAATCTGACATGGCGAATTTTTTTATTTTACTTCACGGCTGCTCAGCACTCACACAGCCTGGTCCGGCGCCGTCTGCGGATGAACACCCGACTTCTCCTGGATGCCGTGGATATTCGACTTCGGAACAGCCTGAAAATCCTTCAAATATGCCAGCCAGTACGCCCCTGCCACAAACAGGCTTCCGCCCGTCAGATTGCCCAGCCATACCGGAACGAAATTACGGAGATAATCAAGCCATGTAAAGTGTCCTGCAAAGATAGCCGCCGGAATCAGGAACATATTGGCCACAACGTGCTGAAACCCGATGGCCACAAAGGCCATGGTCGGGAACCAGATGCCCATAATTTTTCCGCTCATGGAGTCGCTGCCGTAGGACAACCAAACCGCCAGCGCGACGAGCCAGTTACAGCCGATGCCGGACAAATAAGACTGCCACAAGGAATCATGGATTTTATGACCTGCCATCTCCACTACCTTGTCAAGATAAGGCCCGCTCGCCGTCAATCCCACTACATGACCGAAAAAATAAGCGACAAACAGCGCGCCGATAAAATTTCCCAGCGTGATCAGCACAAGGTTGCGCACAACCTCACCTGTCGTGATGCGGCCGGCCATGCGGGCCAGGGGAACCGCCATCATATTTCCGGTCAGCAGCTCCCCACCGCCAAGCAGCACAAGCACCAGTCCCACCGGGAACACGGCAGCACCGATAAAATTGACGATACTCCCCCATTCTGCGGGAGCGCTCGCAATCACCCTGATGTCCAATAAAAAACCAAGCGCGATAAAAGCGCCTGCCAGAAAGCCAAGTATGACCGCCGTCTGCCACGGATTGTGGGCTTTGTGGACACCGGTTTCGACCGTCAGCTCCGCAATTTGCTTCGGTTTATAAGTTGCCATCCTTTTCTCTCCTTCCTTTGCTGTAGCGCTTCTTCTGTTTCTTTCAGTTTAGATGGTCATGAAGATGGAAGTTGTGAAATTTATCACATAATCAAGAGAGAAAAGATGGCATATATGCAAAAAAGCAGCCTCCTCCAGGAAGCCGCTTGTATAACAATATCGTGATTAATTATATTCTTCTTTCTCAAGCTGCTTCATAAACCAGCTGATCGCCACAAAACCGATTGCTCCGAGTACAATCATAAATGCAATCCAAAACAAGACGGTTCCTCCCCCTTTATTCCATGATTCATAATCATGATCTGAATATTTGATATTTTTATTTTACAATATTCAGAGAGCAGGGAGAGCCGGATTTCATGGCAATTAAGTGAACATAGCACAGATTTTTTTAGCAGATTGTTACAAGGTTACAGAGTTACAGCTTCCTTGCTTTTCACCGGTGGAAGCGCCTGCAGCCCCGCTGTATTCAGGAAGTTCCAAGGCTTGTTGTAATGCGGCTGGAAGAAGAAGTCGATAAATGCCAGCTGATCAATAGTCATCCGGTTCTGGATGCACACTGACAGGGTGTTGATCGACTGTGTAAGCTCAGCTTTGGACATGAGCTGCGCGCCGACGATCCGGCGGGAATCGTGCTCATATACAACCTTTAGTTGCACTTTTTCGGCTGTGGGCATAAATTCCGGACGGTAGCTGTCCTCGATCATAACCGCTTCTACCTCCATTCCTTCATCTTTTGCTGCTGTTTCGGTCAAACCGGTTCCTGCTATATTGTGTTCATATATTTTGATGCCTGAAGTTCCTTGGGTCCCCATATATGGGATAGTCGGCTCCATAAGGTTGCGTGCGATCAGCGTCCCCATCCGGACCGCATTCGTGGCCAGCGGGATATACGCATTTTTGCCTGTAGGATTATAGTGAATCGCACAGCTGTCCCCGGCGGCATAAATATCAGGGTTGCTGGTCTGCATGTAATCGTTGACGATGATGGCTCCGTTCGGCAGCATATCAACCTGGTCTTTCAGCAGACCGGTATTCGGACGGAAGCCGATGCAGAGAATAACGAGATCAGTCTCATACTCCCCTTGGGAGGTGATGACTTTCGCAACCTTGCCGTCCTTGCCTTCAAAGCGGTTGACCGTTTGCCCCAGGGCAAGCTGAATGCCACGTTGCTTCAACGAATTCTCTATTCTGTCCGTAAACTCGGCATCCAGATATTTATTCAAAATCCGATCCATGCTATCGATTAAGGTAACTTCCTTGCCATTCATCCGGAAAGCTTCCACGAGCTCAATGCCGATATAACCGGCACCTACGACGGTAATCCGCTCGGCGTTTTTCGCTTTTTCAATAATGGTATTGGAATGATTGTAGTTCTTGGAGAGCAAAATATTGTCAAGCTCGATGCCTTCAAGCTTCGGAATAATCGGCCACGACCCGGTCGTCATAATCAGCTTGTCGTACGTATCCGTAAACTCCTCCTGCGTCTCAAGATTGCGCACGCGCAGCGATTTGGTTTTCGTATCCACCGAGGTCACCTCATGAAGCATTTTGGTGGCTACACCCAGATCGGCAAGCTGCTGTGGAGACGAATAAAACAAGCCTTCAGGGTCCTTCACTACTCCGCCGACATACAAAGCAATCCCGCAGGAAAGAAACGAAATATTATCATTGCGTTCATAAACGGTAATTTGCGCGTCCGGATATAATTTGGCGGTATTGACGATGGCTGCTGTCCCAGCGTGTGTGCATCCGATAACTGCAATTTTCATTTGTGTAGCCTCCTCAGGTGTAATTAGAATGTCTGACTGGACTTGCTTGAAAAGAAATTGAAAAAGATATAGGACAAAATTTTTTTGTGAATTATTTCACTAAATCATAGCTACTTATGTGATTTATTTCACTTTATGACTTTATTATAATGTGATGTATTTCACAATGCAACAACTTTTACGCTTGTTCACGTATTGTTCACAATCGCAACGATATGGAGGATTCTTTTCTTGCATTAGCTTTCCCACGCTTTTTCTGATTATGCCTCCTGTTTCAGCGCAAGCTAAGAACAGACTCTTTTACACGCAAAAATCTCCCGGCTCAATACACCCGGGAGAAGATACGGTATGACTTATCTGTGATTGTGAGGCTTATTAGAGCAGTTTCTCAATGGCCGATCTCATCGAGTCTGGAGATTCTTTCGGTTCAAAACGAGCGATCGGCGTTCCTTCGCGGTTCACCAGGAATTTCGTGAAATTCCAGGCAATCTCCCCGTTCTCCTGCTCTCCAGGCAGTTGGTCTTTAAGGTATTGGAATAGTGGATGCGTGTCAGGGCCATTGACTTCAAGCTTGGAAAAAACGGGAAAATTCACGCCATAGTTAATCTTGCAGAACTCCTCTGCCTCTTCGCTGGTGCCCGGCTCCTGAGCGCCGAATTGATTGCACGGGAAGGCCAGCACAACCAGTCCCCGGTCCTTGTATTCGTCATACAGCTTTTGCAGCTCCCCGTATTGGGGTGTCAGACCACACTTGCTCGCCGTGTTGGCAATCACGATTACCTTGCCTGTATAAGTCTCCAGAGACAATACCTGATTGGCGGGCGTTATAGCCTGAAATGAATAAATGGACATGGTGGCTTTTCCTCCTTTATAAACTGACTCGGATTAGTACAAGATAAGATGGGATCTTGTCTTTATATCATAACCAAACGTAAAAGAAAATCCAAATCCAACTTATCTTACTGCAGCACCTACAAGCTTCTCTGCTCTATCAGGGACGAGCACTGCATCCGCTCCGGGTCCAGCTGTAACATTGGACAAGGCGTGATGCCCGGCCAGGGCGTAAGGCAGGCACAGCGGAACCCCACTACGCGGATCGGTCACAATATCGGCTTCGATTCCGAATACCTCGCGCAGCATATCCGGCTTCATTACCTCAACCGGGGAACCAACGGCCTGAGCCTTTCCTTTTTTTATAGCGATCATATGATGGGCATAACGGGCCGCATGATTCAAATCATGAACCACCATCACAATGGTGCGCCCCGCGTTGGCATTTAACTGCTCAAGGAGTTGCAGAACCTCAAGCTGGTGGGCCATATCAAGAAACGTAGTCGGTTCATCAAGGAAGAGAATATCCGTATCCTGCGCCAGTGCCATGGCTATCCAGGCACGCTGGCGCTGCCCGCCCGAGAGCTGATCTATAGGGCGGTCATGAAAATCCTGCATGCCGGTAACCCCGATCGCCCACTCAACCATTTTCCGGTCCTCCGCCTTCAGTGAGCCAAAACCCTTCTGATAGGGAAAACGTCCGTAAGATACAAGTTCCGTTACAGTCAGCCCTTCCGGAGCAGTCGGATTCTGCGGCAGAATCGCAAGCTGCTTTGCCACATCACGTGTGGATTGCTTATGAATGGATTTGCCGTCCAGCAGCACGCTCCCGCCCTTGGGCTGCATGATGCGGGCCATCGTTTTCAATATTGTCGACTTGCCGGAGCCGTTCGCTCCAACCAGCGCCGTAATTTGACCCTGCGGTATTTCAATGTTCAAATCCTCGACAATCAAACGATCCTCATAAGCGATATTCAAACCGACTGTGTTTAAACGAAACATTGTGATCATCCCTTTCTTATTCTAAAGGCGTTTGAGGTATGGTCAGCCCCTTGATCTGGAGAGCAGATACAAAAAGTACGGAGCACCGATGACGGCAACGACGATGCCGGTCGGAATACCGGACGGCTGCATTATCGTGCGGGCAATGGTGTCTCCAGCCAGCATAATCAGTGCGCCAACCAGTGCCGATACAGGCACGAAATACATGTGCTGCGGTCCGACAAGCCTGCGGGCCAGATGAGGGCCGATCAGGCCCAGAAAGCTTATGCCCCCACTGACGGAGACACAAGCCCCGCTGAGGGCTACAGCGGCCGCTATAAGCAGCAGCCGTTCACGGTTCAGTAGACTGCCGAGGCCTGCCGCAGTTTGATCTCCCAGCATAAACACATCCATCTGCCGGGCTTTGGAGAACACAAAAGGAACAAGAATAAAAATCCAGGGCAGCAGCGCCAGCACGAAATCCCAGGTCGTCCCCCAGATGCTGCCTGCCAGCCAATTGGCCACAAAAGCATAGTTCTGTTCATCCAGCCGGATCACCAGCACCAGCATCAAGGACTGAATCCCGGCCGCCAGGGCAATTCCGGCGAGCAGCAGGCGTGAAGTGGACAGGCCCTTATGTTTGCGGTAGGCCAGCATATAGATGGCCGCAGCGGCTGCAAATGAACCGATGATCGCAAGAAAGGGCAGTGTAAACGGTGAAGCGCCCAGCCGGAGCGGATTCAGCGATACAAACAGAACAACAGCCAGCCCTGCGCCAGCGTTGATTCCGAGAATACCCGGATCGGCCAGCGGATTGCGGGACACTCCCTGCAGCACCGCACCCGCCACGGCAAGTCCTGCACCTACGAGCAGGGAAATAACGATGCGGGGCAGCCGGAATTCGAATAAGATGAGCGATTCGTTCCTGCTCCCCATTCCCATAAAGGTCCTCAGTACCTGCAGCGGGTTCAGGGAGGTATGACCCGAGTTGACGCTAATGACCAGCACAATAACGATCAGCACAAGCAAAACCGCCGCAACGGTCAAAGTCCTGGCGCTTCTTCCAGAGCCCCGGATTGTCTGCCTCTTCATCAGTCCCTCACCTCTTTCCGGATGAGGTACAGGAAGTAAGGAACCCCGATCAGAGCGATCATGGCCGCGGCCGGCGTCTCCTGGGGAGGATTAACCAGCCTTGCCGCAATGTCGGCGCCCACCATCAAGAGCGAGCCGAGCACCGCCGAGGTGGGAATGATCCAGCGATAATCCTTGCCAACCAGGAAGCGGGCGACATGAGGAACCACCAGTCCTATAAATCCGATCGTTCCTACCATAGCGACTGAAGCCCCCGCCAGAACCATGACCACCGCCACAGCGGCAAGCTTGATGAACCCCGTCCTCAGCCCAAGGCCAAGAGCGACGTCCTCGCCAAGGCTGAGAATCGATATGTACCGTGACAGCAGAAGCGAGGCAATCAGTCCGGCGCCGATCCACGGAGCCGTCAGAGCGAGCTGGCTCCATTGAGTGCCAGCAACACCGCCTGCAATCCAGAAGTCCAGATCCTGGGCAACATCATTCATCAGGGCAATGCCCTGGCTAAGACTGGTAAGCAGGATGGAAACAGCAGCGCCTGCAAGTGCAAGCCGGACAGGCGTAAGCCCCCCCTTGGAAAAACGGCCGAGGCCAAATACCAGCAAAACGCCGAGACCTGCCCCGGCAAAACAGACAAGAATAATGCTATTAAAGGGAAGCTGTGGCAGATACGCGAAGCAGATGGCCAGCGCAAAAGCGGCTCCCGCGTTGATGCCCAGCAGGCCCGGATCAGCCAGCGGGTTGCGCGTCACTCCCTGCATAATCGAGCCGGAAGCGGCGAATGCCGCTCCCACCAACGCTCCCGCAAGGACGCGCGGGAAACGCAAATCCCAAATGATCTGATGATTGGTGTTATCCGGATGAAATGAGAAAAGCGCCTGGTACACAGTCCGCAGCGGGATTGACACCGCTCCTACCGCAATTCCGAGAGCCATGATGAACAGGAGAGCGGCCAGCCCGATCACAATAATGCTTATTGCCGCTCCCGGACGCGCCCAAAGCTGTTCCCGCAGCTGTTCTTCCTTCCCGGTTGTAGAGCTATCCATGCAGCAAGCCTCTTTCTCAACGAAATTCATGCGATCTTCATTTAAATTCTATCTATAAAGATACTGATAATCATTATCAATTGTCAATAGCCCAGACCCAACTAATTTGAGAAATGTGACAATAAAATGGACCCTTTCGGGCCCGTTACCGATGATCATCGTTATTGTTTGTGATCAACAGCACATCAGACCTGCCGTTCCTCCGGCTCATACATCCGGGAACGATATTTGAACCACCGGAATACATGCGTCACGATGACCTTCAACACCGCATAACCCGGAACCGCCAGCACAATCCCTATAACGCCGAACAGATTGCCTGCCGTTAAAATGACAAAAATAATCGTAATGGGATGCACTCTAAGCGATTTTCCCATAATTTGCGGTGAGATGAATTTGCCTTCAACCAGCTGCACGACGGTCCACACGACAATCATTTTGACCAGCATAACCGGAGACGTCACGAGAGCGACAATGAGCGCCGGTGTAATGGCGATTGCCGGCCCAAGGTATGGCACGATGCTGGTGAATGAAGCAATGAGCGCCAGTGTCAGCGAGTAATCAAGGCCGATAATCAGGTACCCGACATACAATAGCGCACCAATGCACATGCTCACGATAATCTGGCCACGGATATAGGAGCTGATCTGATGGTTCATTTCGCTCATAATCCGGCTGGTCTGCGGACGCAGCGCCGTGGGCAGCAGCCCCAGAATGAACTTCGGCAGCTTGCGTCCATCCTTAAGCAAATAAAACAGGATAAACGGAACGGTGATGATGGAAATAACCGTTTCTGTCACCGCTCCCACAATGGAGCCAAGGCTCTTCCAGGTATTGTTCAGTGCGGATGTAGCCCATTCTGAAACTCTGTTCGCCAATTCCGCAGGATCATAATTAATGGTTTCGCGGAATTGATTTACAAAATCGCTGCCGATCAATTCCTCAAACCGGGCCTGAACCTCGGAACTGTAGACAGGAGCGTTGATGATCAGCCTCGCTACCTGATCGCGGATGACAGGAACGACGGAGGTGATAATAATCGTGATAATGCCAATCACCAGCAGGTATAACACAATAATGGAATAGACACGTTTGACCTTCTTGCGCTCCAGATAATCGACAATCGGATTCAGCAGATAAAATACGACACCTGTCAAAATGAGCGGCAAAATGACGGTTTTAACAAGCACCGCGAGCGGGTGGAATATAAAAGATACACGGGTAAACACCATGATATTCAAGCCAATCAGCAGGGCAATCAGCAGGAACAGCACGAATCTGTTGTTCAGAAAAAAGAATTTGAAGCGTTCCTTCCAGTCATTCCTCGGTTCCATGTTCAAGTGGCAGTCCTCTCGGCAAACAAATTTATCTAAATGATTTGCTTAACTATTACCAAATTATACACAGACGATGTATGGAAAACAAAAAAGCCCCGGGGCTTGGTCCGGGGCTGAATACGTTTAGTGGCTGCTGCGACCGCCGCGCCGGCCGCCCTGGGAGCCGCCGCCGCTGCCGGAGCGTCCGGTGCGGCGCTCGCCGCCCGCGCCTGGGCGTCCCTGGCGCGGCTTGTCCTTGCCCGCACCGCGGCGTCCGCCTTCCGCGGGACCGCGGGATGGGGCCCCGAACGCACGAGCGGACCGGGCTTTGCCGCCGCCTTCCGCGCGGGTGCGGGATGAAGCCCCGGCCGTACGGGCAGGCCGGGCTTTGTCGCCGCGCTCCGCTGCGGGCGCGCCGGAGCGGCTCTGCTGGCCCGACCAATCGGCCTGGGCCAGCGTCAGACCTGCGGCTTTCTGAATGCGCCGCAGGTCATCCATGTCCTTGGACGCGGCGAACGTCACCGCCACGCCCTTGCCGCCAGCGCGGCCCGTGCGGCCGATGCGGTGGATGTAGCTTTCGGTGTCATGGGGCATATCGTAGTTGAACACATGAGTGACGCCTTCCACATCCAGGCCGCGTGCCGCCACATCGGTGGCCACGAGAAGCTGCAGCTTCGCCTCGCGGAACGCCTTCATCACCTGCTCCCGCTTGTTCTGGGACAGGTCCCCATGCAGCTCGCCGCTCTTGTAGCCGAGCGTCTGCAGCGCCTCGTTCAGCTTCGCGGCACGAATCTTCGTTCTGCAGAAGATGACTGCCAGATATGGACGATGCGTGTCGATCATCTCAATCAAGGCCTTCTGTCTCGTCCGGTCTGTGCATTCGACAACGAGTTGGCGGATCTGATGCACTGGCACCGGTGATTCCGACTCCACCTTGACGTCCGCCGGGGATTGCATGTAAGCCCGGGCCAGCTTACGGACGGCTGTCGGCATGGTGGCCGAGAAGAGCATCGTCTGCCGCCGGGACGGAACAGCCTGAATGATGGTTTCCACCTCATTCAGGAAGCCCATGTGCAGCATTTGATCGGCTTCGTCCAGCACCAGCATGCGCACGCCGCCAAGCTGCAGCGTCTCCCGGCGCATATGGTCCAGCAGCCGCCCGGGCGTGCCGATAATAAGCTGCGCTCCGCCCTGCAGCTTGCGTAGCTGCCGCTCTACATCCTGGCCGCCATATACAGCGAGCAATGAGATGCCCTCGGTCGTAGACGCCAGGCGGGCGGCTTCCGCGGTGATCTGCAGCGCCAGCTCCCTTGTTGGCGCAATGACCAGCGCCTGCGGGTATTTTTTATTTCTGTCGATGCCTTGCAAGATCGGCAGGAGAAAAGCGAGGGTTTTCCCCGTCCCTGTGTGCGCCTCGGCGATGACGTCCCGGCCGTCCATCAGCAACGGCACAGCTTCACGCTGAACCGGTGTCGGCACAGCGATGCCCTGTGCTTTCAGTGCTTCCACCCAATGGGGCTCTACCCCGAGCGATGCGAAATTTTTCAATGGATTGTCACTTCCCTGTTCTTGTATTGGTTCATAAACCGCGTATGGAGACACGCGACCTTAGTCATGAGTTGTTGACCCCGGCTATCTTGAGGCCGTATGCGGCCGGATTTCCTTAGCTTGTACCAGACAAGCGGCTTCCACGCATATCCGCTCGTCTTTTGCCTTTCCCAGTATACGCGAAGTCAGTCCTGGCCGCCAGCAGGCGAGCATGTTGCACAAAAAAAACGCAAACCACAGAGCTTACGCACCATGATTTGCGCATGAAGCCTTTTTTAATGACCGGAAACGGAAGACAACCCGATTTTCTCCACAATCATACGGCTTTCCTCGTTCAGTCCTTTTAATCTTATTTCTTTGCCAGCCTTCCTGTATTTCTCCGTCACCTTCACGATAGCCGTTACAGCCGACTGATCCCAGACATGCGAGTTGGTGAAGTCGATGCTGATCTGATCAGGATCCTCTGCCGGATGAAAATGCTCTACAAAATGTGAAGTGGAAGCAAAAAACATCGGCCCCGATACACGATACAGCTTTTCCCCGTTCTGCTCGGAATAATGAATTTTGATCTTCCCCATCTTCCAGCCGAAATGAAGGGCGCTCAGGAGCACGCCTGCAATTACGCCTTTGGATAAATCGTCGGTCGCCACCACGATCACCACGGTAATGACCATGATGAACGCCTCCGCACGTGGCACCTTGGGCAGATGGATGAGCGATTTCCAGTCAAACGTACCCATCGATACCATGAACATGACACCGACCAGCGCCCCCATCGGCACCTGCTTGACAATAGTGCCTAGCACCAGCAGCAGAAAGGCCAGGAAAACGCCCGCCGTGAAGGTGGACAGCCTGCCGCGTCCGCCGGATTTCACATTAATGACGGATTGCCCGATCATCGCGCAGCCGGCCATGCCGCCGAAAAATCCATTGATAAAATTGGCGATGCCCTGACCGCGCACTTCACGGTTCTTATTGCTCTTCGTCTCCGTCATCTCGTCGACGATTGTGGCAGTCAGCAGCGACTCCAGCAAGCCAACCAAAGCCATGGTGAACGAATAAGGGAAAATGATCTGCAGCGTTTGCAGCGACCATTCAATATTAGGCAGATGGAAAACAGGCAGCGTATTGGACAGCTCTCCCATATCCCCAACCGTCTTCACGTCCAGCCCAAAAGCGACCGTAATTATCGTCATGAAAATAATTGCGGCCAGCGGCGCGGGAATGATCTTCACAAACCGCGGCAAAATGTAAATGATAGCGAGTGTCCCGGCCACCATCGCATACATGATCCAGTTCGCGCCCTTGAAGTGCACCAGCTGAGCCATAAAGATCAGAATCGCCAGCGCGTTGACAAACCCTGTTATAACTGGCTGCGGAACAAACGTAATGAATCGCCCTACCTTGAATATCCCCAGTACAAACTGGAGGATTCCCGTCAGGATGGTCGCCGCAAACAAATACTCAATGCCGTGATCCTTCACAAGGCCGACCATCAGCACCGCCATGGCGCCGGTAGCCGCTGAAATCATGGCCGGACGCCCGCCTGCGATGGAAATAACAATCGCAATGGTGATGGATGCGTACAAGCCTACCATCGGGTCTACACCCGCGATAATGGAAAAAGCGATTGCCTCCGGAATCAGCGCCAGCGCCACCGTGATGCCAGCCAGTATATCGGCCCGGACGTTGCCGAGCCATTGCTGTCTGAAATTCATTTGAACCGATACTCCCCCTTATGCCGGGAGCCGATCCGGCCCGCGCTCCCGATGTTCAGGGCTTCCGTCCAGCGGCCGTTCGTCTGTACCCGGCGATAAAATCGGCTTGCCCCTTTCAGGCTCACCCTCCCGTTCTGATCAGTCCACCATTATAACGCAAAAATAGAGGATGATTAAAACCGCTATTCCACATGTAATCGCTATCATTCATAGAATGCTTTTAATTTTAAACTTTTTCTCGCTCATGCTGGTTATTGTCAGAATGGGGCTGTCTCTAATCCTCCTGCAGAGGGATGAACCGTCTTCTTATACCGCTAACGGACTGGATGGCTCTTATTTGCCCCAAAAGGCGGAATATCATTGTCCTAACGGACTGGGGAGATCTTATTTGCCTGAATATGGCCCGCAGCATTCTTTTAAATGCTAAATAAAGGCTATGAGGTCCGCAAACATTCCCAAAACGCTCGATTTCGGCGAAATAATGGCATTACAGTCCGTTAGGGTGATCGCGTACACCTTCTGGTCTTGTCAAGCTCCAATTTCAGTTGTGAACCCCACACGAAGATACTAAAAAGGTCAAGAACAGGGAGCATACTCCTGTCTCGACCTTTTAGCTAAACAAGAAATCGCAGAAAGTGGCGATTTCTTCAGAACCGTCCCGACCTGAAGATGGAGTACAGCAGGAACGCCACCATGAGCAGCGCCACCACAAAGCCGATTTCAATCGCCGGCACATTCCACAGCAAGGTCGACCTGTGCGCCAGCGAGGAACCGATGATCAGACCCACCATGATAATTGAGAATGCCAGCAGCACGATGCTGAAGGACAGCCGGTTGCTGATTTGATCCAGCCTGCGCAGCAGCATCTCCAGCTCAGGTACCGTTACTTCCAGCTTCAGCTTGCCTTTGCTGATAACAGAGGCGAGATGACGGACCTGAGCCGGCAGCTCAATCAGTGTTTCCGCCAGCTCTGCCGCTCCTCCAAGCAGCTTGCCGCGGATACGGCGTGTGCTGAACCGTTCCTTGACCAGCTTGCGGCCGAAGGGCTCGGCCAATTTGATGATGCTCAGCTCCGGATCGAGATTCTCAATCACCCCTTCCATCGTCAGCAGAGACTTACCGAGCATGACAATGTCGGACGGAAGGCCGATCCGGTGCTTCTGCGCCGTGCTGAACAGATCGTTCAATGCCTGTCCGAGGCTAATTTGGGAAAAAGGAACATCCGCATACTCCTCACGCAAACGGTTGAGGTCATTGCGTAGCTTCTGTACATCGATATCCGGATCGATTAGCCCCAGGCGGTTAATTGCACGCATCATACTGTCGGTATTATGCCGCATTAAGGCAATAATCAGGGAGGCAAGCGGTGATTTCATGTCTTCATTCAAATGCCCGACCATGCCGAAGTCAATGAAAGCCAGCTTCCCGTTCTTCATGACCAGCAGATTGCCCGGATGGGGATCGGCATGAAAGAAGCCTTCTATAAATATTTGCTGCAGCATCGCATCGACAAGCTTCTGGGCAATATCCTTCAAGTCAAAGCCTTTTTGCACAAGCTCTTCGCGCCGCCGCAAAGTAATGCCCTCCACAAACTCCATCGTAAGTATCCGCGAGGCCGTGTGCTCCCAATAAATTTTCGGAATATAGACCGACTGGCTGCTTGCAAACTGCAGAGCAATCCGCTCGTTGTTGCGGGCTTCATGCGTGTAGTCCAGCTCTTGAATCAGCGATTTCCCGAGCTCCTCCACCATCTGCGGCAGCTGGTAACGCTCGACCCATTCCCACCGTTTGGCCGCCAGGGCGGTAAGATTGCGCAGGATCTCCAGATCGCGGCGGATGATGCGGTCTACGCCAGGGCGCTGAATTTTGATCGCCACGTCCTCCCCGCTATGCAGTCTGCCCAGATGGACCTGACCGATGGATGCGGCGGCGAGCGGCATATCCTCGAACCGGGACAAGATGCTGTGCAGCGGCATATCCAATTCCTGTTCCAAAATGCCGCGCGCCGTCTCCGCCGAGAATGGGGGCACCTGATCCTGCAGCTTGACCAGCTCGCGGATAATATAATCCGGAAGCAGGTCTGCCCGTGTGCTTGCCAGTTGTCCAAGCTTGATGAAGGCCGGACCCAGATCCTCCAGCACCAGCCTTATCCGCTCACCGGTCGTCCTGGTTCCGTTCGTCTCCCGTGACAGCCATCCGCGCGGCATGGACAAACCGATTTCTTCAACCACGTAACCAAAGCCATGACGTGCGAACGCCATGGCGATTTCCTTGTAACGGCCTGCATGTTTCATATGTACTGCCATTTATCCAGGAAGGTTCCCTTCATCGGATGAAGGCTGCACGGAGACTGCGGCCTTTTCTTTCTCCAGCTCCACGACCTGCTGCTCAAGCACCGCGATCCGCTGCTCGAGGCTGGCCATATCATTTTCATTCGGTACATTAAGCTCTTTCAGCACTTTGGCAACCTGCTCGCGGATCATCGTCTTGAAATGGGCCTGCTCTTCCTCCCCGCGTCCAATCAGCCGGTCAACCAGGGCTTTGGATTCCGAAGGCGCCAGTTCGCCCCTCTTTACCAGATCATCCACGACTCGCTCCACTTTTTCCTTACTGACAACAGTGAGGCCCCAACCTAATGAGATTGCTTTTTTAAACAAATCGCTCATGATTATTCCTCCCCTTGCTGTTAGACCGGAATCCGTCCGGATACTCTTATTATAACGGCGATTTTCAAATCAATCCAAAATAAGGGTAATCGCTAACTGCCACGACCGCTTATCCCGGCAAACGCGCTGCCCACTTGGCCGCCTGCATCATAAGCCGCCGGAAATTTTCATTTTGGAAGGTCGCCTGGTGGTGCCCTGGCATCAGATAAACAACTCTTCCAAGGCCATAGGAATGCGCCCAAGCGGCCGGACGGATATCTCCGTCCAACTCATACTCCATCAGCACCGTTTTTTGGGTAAAAGGGTCAAATTCAAAGCGGTAGGGCTCCTCATCCATCGAAAAGGACGTGATGCTCTCCATCACCGGGTGGTCCGGGGCTACTGTCCGGAATTCCAGCGGGGCATACGCGGGATGCCTGGTAAATTTCGCTCCAAGCAGTTGGGCAATCTCATAGTTGTTGTTCATCGATATGCCATTATGCAGCACGAGCAGCCCTCCCCCTCCGCTGACATAAGACAGCAAACCCGCTGTTTGCTGCGGGGATATCGGGTCCTTCCAGTTATCTACGTAAGATATGCACAGGTCGAAGCCGCTAATGTTCTCCTTTAACAGCAATTTACGGTTCTCGCTGCACTGCACCGTCATCCAATCCTGCAGAATATGCGTCACCTCTCTGTCGATTCCCTGCAACGGGTGAAACTCGGGATATGTATAATCACCAAGCAAAAGCGCTTTACGTTTTTCCATTCGCGATGTCCTCCAATCCTGTTGGCTTTGCCCGCCACCATCAAGCAGGAGCGGACAGGCCTTGTTTTTGAACTGCACCTACTACCAATTCCACATCTTCCTAGCAATCCCTGTTCCAACTGTGGATTCAAGCAGCTGATAATTACATTATGTTACATTATTTATACCTTTTCTTTTTTTTGAAATTTCAAGTAACATAAAACATTATCATGCTGCTTATACTTTTGCTTATTTTGTGTATATTTTTATCACCTTTATAGTGTAAAATTAGAATCAATGAATGCGTTTTAATTTGTGGTATACTCGAGAAAAAATAAGTTGAATGGGGAGGTTGAATGGATGAAAAGGACGGGAATGACTAGGCCTTTAGACAGCTTGGGAAGGATTGTTCTTCCCAAGGAAATGCGTATGACGATGGAGATTGAAATTGGAGATCCGCTTGAATTTTTTATTGAAGACAAGACTCTGATGCTACGCAAGTACAAGTCTACTAATTGCACTTTCTGCGGCTCGCTAGATACCAACACCTACTATAAAGACCAGTTTATCTGTAATGACTGCGCCGCTGAGCTGAAAACAGCAAAATCACAACCTGTTCCGCTTCCGGGACCTGTCGCAGTACCGTCGCCTCATAACGTTCCGTCCAAGAAATCCTATCGCCGGACTGATGACATTCTGGCCAAAATGAGAGAGCTTATGCAGGAGCATCCTCAATCTTCGCAAAAACAGCTGGCCTCCATGCTCGGCATCAGCCAGGGCAGGGTATCCCAATTAAAAAAATTGATGTAGCCTCTCGATGGAGAAATCCGACACGCGGGTTTCTTGAAGAAACAGCAATACATTCATTATTCTATGAGCAGCGGACGGATTAAAGCCCAGTTCCGCTATCTCTTTTTTTACGAAAAGAATCTTGGACCAATTTCCGCTGAGAACTTATAATACTCTAAAGCCAAAGAACCGGTGTCCGCCGGTTCTTTGGCTTCTTACATTGAGCTCATTGCTTCCGGACTGTGCTGTACAAGGCGCAGGCCCGCACCCACCGTTCCGCCGCCTTGGAGTGTGAAGCCAAATGGACGTGGGTGTAACCTGCCAGTATGTTGCCCCGCGCATAGCCTTCAGCTGTTATCCCCCGCATGCCCTTGGTCTCATAGGCATGAGGAATCGGGCTTTGACCGTCGAAGGACATCACCGAGTAATGGAATTCATGACCGCGGATCATCTCGCCCTGCTCCAGCAGCAGGCAATCGCGGATTGCTTTGGCTTCCCTGTACCCAAGTGCAGCCCGCTTCTCCTGCATGCGGACATGGGCCGGAATGATGCCCGCCATGGCATGAACTTCTCCCGCACGGTCGGTCAGCGTTTGTGCCAGCACCATGTAACCGCCACACTCGGCAAACAGCGGCATCTCGCTGGCCGTCGCTTGCCTGATGCCATTCAGGAAGGCTTGATTAGCCGAGATAGCTGCCGCATATTCTTCGGGGAAGCCTCCTCCGAGATAAAGTCCGGACGTTCTTGCCGGAATGCCCTCTCCCGCAAGCGGGCTGAAAAATACAAGCTCGGCCCCTGCCCTGCGCAGCAGTTCCATATTGTCCTCATAGTAAAAATTAAAAGCCGCATCCTTTGCCACGGCAATGACAGGTCGATCCCGGACAGAGACGGCAGGCGGCTTCATGGCCGACCTCTGGGAGGCTGCAGGGGGAGAAACTGGATGATCAGCAGATACGGAAGCCGACAGTTCCATGGATTCCGGTAGCGCCATGGATTCCGGCAGAGCTATGGAGCCTGCAAGCTCCCATAGCCTGTCCAGGTCCGTGCCTTCACGGATCCGCTCCGCCGCACGCCGGAACAGCGGCTCCAATTCACCGCGTTCGATGGCTGGCACCAGACCAAGATGGCGTTCCGGGATGTCCAGTTCTTCATCACGAGGCAGCCAGCCGAGGACGGGAATGCCACACTCCTGTTCGATGGCGGCTTTGACAATGTCATAGTGACCCCGGCTGCCGCAGCGGTTCACAATGACCCCGATAATTTGCAGCTTCGGCTCCAGGCGCTGATATCCGAGCACAATAGCCGCCGCGCTGCGCGCCATGCTGCGGACGTCCACCACAAGCACTACAGAACTTCCGGTGATCATGGCGATTTCCGCCGTAGACCCGGCATTGCTGCGCGGGTCCTTGCCGTCATACAAGCCCATGACCCCTTCAATGATGGAAATATCGGCGTCTGCCGAGGCATGGTTGAACAGGTTCAGCACATAATCCCCGGAGGTCATCCATGAATCCAGATTGCGGGAAGCAATACCGGTTACAGCCGTATGATAGGTCGGATCAATGTAATCCGGTCCACACTTGAAGCCCTGCACCTTCAACCCCTTCTCCGCAAAGGCCCTCATCAGCCCGAGTGTCACCGTTGTTTTGCCCGCCCCGCTACCGGTACCGGCAATGACAAGCCTGCGTCTGACATGTGAACTCCCGGTGAGTTCCGTTCTTGTCGATTCATTATTATGCATGGGTGCTCTCCTCAACCGAAAGCTGTGGAAAGGCCACCCGCGCCACCGATAGGGTCAAATTGCCGATTTTTTTCTTCTCCAGCAACCAATCCTCCGCTCCGGCGGACAGCAGCGCGGCAGGTTCGCAGACGCCGTAGGCCCCTGTATATTTAAATACGGTGTCGGATGGATTGGGCAGCTGCACCGTGTTCAGCTGCTCTGGGGTGTAAGTGGCCAGCTCCCAGTTGTACTTGCTGCACAGCGTGAGCAGTCCTTCCTCGTCCTTTTTCAGGTCAATCGTCGCCACATTGCGCACGCTTTTCACCGACAGCCGCAGCTCTTGTAGTGTATCCAGCACCCCGGCTTCAAGCTCTTCAAGTCCGGTGCCGCGATTGCAGCCGATGCCGAGCACCAGACTTTTCGGCCGATACAGCACCCCGTTCGCGAGCAGCTTCTCCTGCTCCTCGTCATTCAGCAAGCGGTCGCTGATTACCAGCGTGGCATTAAAGGGTTCGCGCAAAGCGGAGACCGGGTCCGGGTACACCCGGATATGCGCAGGCAACGGTTTGTCGTACTTCCACCAGTTCCGTTCACCCGTCTCCTGGATGACCGCCACGGGCTCTTCATTGACGACGGCGGCGCTCACAGGCGTCGCTTTGTCGAAGCTGTCTACGGTCCAGCCCAGCTCCCTGCCGAACAGGTCAACGGGAATTGTGCCCTGCACGTCCGAGGCTGTCGTGATGACTGGTCTTGCCCCCAGCACGGCGGCTACCTGCCGTGTCAGCTCGTTCGCCCCGCCGAGATGGCCGGACAGCACGCTGATGACATGCTCGCCTCTATCATCGATAACCAGCACGGCGGGGTCTGTTTTTTTATCGATCAGTAGCGGCGCAATCATACGCACCACCGCACCGAGGGAAATGATCAGAATGATACCGTTATACCGCTGGAACAGGTCGGGCAGAATCAGCTTGACCGAGCCGTCAAACAGGTGGATACCGAGGGAGTCTTCATCCCCGCGCGCAAATTTGGACATATAAAAAATGTCCGTCCCCTGAAAGCGTCCCCCCAGATCGCGGGCCATTTCAACCCCGTGCTTCGTAATGGCGACGACGGCATACGGATTACTCACCAGCCTTCACTCCTTTCCGGTACCCGTGGGTGAAGGCTTTATCGTACAGCTTGGACCGGTGGGCATCCTTGTCCACTAGCTCAGGGTCCAGCGCCCAGCCAGCAAGAATCATGGCATGCATCGTAATCCCGGCTGCACGCAGGTCGGCAGGCAGGTTTTCCAGCGTTGTGCGTACAATCTTCTGATCAGGCCAGGTTGCGCGTTGAACGACGGCCACCGGCGTGTCTGCTCTCCAGCCTGCCGCCATAAATTCAGCCACCACCTTCTTGGCCAGGGTCGCGCTCAGGAAGAGGGCGACCGTGCAGTGGTGGGAAGCCAGATCACGGAGCTTCTCCCGCTCGGGCACAGGCGTTCTGCCTTCCGCCCGCGTCAGAATGACAGTCTGGGTCAGATCCGGCACCGTGAGCTCCGCTCCCAGTACCGCAGCGGAAGCAAACACCGAGCTGACGCCAGGTATGATTTCATAAGCGATGCCGCGCTGCTTGAGCAGCACCATCTGCTCCAGAATGGCGCCATACACGGCGGGATCACCCGTATGAACCCTTGCCACGCTCCGTCCCTCGGCGACCGCCTCTGCCATGATGTCCACCTGCCGCTCCAGATCCATGCCCGAGCTCTGCAGCACCTGCGCCGATGGCTTGGCCGTGGCGATCAGCTCGTCATTCACCAGCGAATCGGTATACAGCACCAGATCGGCGCTGCGCAAAATGTTGGAGCCTTTTACCGTGATCAGCTCCGGATCGCCAGGACCGGCACCAACAATATAGACTTTCGGCTCCAGGCCGGGCTGCTTGTTTGGTTCGAAAAGTACGCTCATTTGCTCACCACCATCAGACTCAAATATTCCAGCTCCTGCCCGCGCAGGGTGCGGGCATCCTGCCACACCATTTCATATGGGGAGGTCACCTTCGTAATCACGGAAGCCCGGTCCCCCAGCCCCAGTTCATCCAGCACATCCAGAATCAGATCCAGCACCTTGGCTACTTTAATGAACACGACAGTGTCATGATTTTCTATCGCACGGCGCATGGCGTCCCGGTCATCGGTCGCCGGAATGATGCCGACCTGCTGGTCTCCGTCCGCCAGCGGTGTCCCGAGCGCTGCTGCCGCGCCGAGCACGGAGGAAATGCCGGGCACCGACACGATCGGCACCTCGGGGTGAAGCTCCTTCATCAACCTGGCGAGATGAATGAAGGTGCTGTACAGGTTCGGGTCTCCTTCCGTAACAAAGGCAACGTCCTTACCCTGGCTCAGCGCCTCCCAGCAGGCCGCCACCGTTTTGTTCCATTCGCGCTCCAGCACGGCCGGGTCCTTGGTCATCGGAAACACAAGGCCCAGCATTTCTTTTTCCGCCGGATTAACATACAGTTCCACAATTTCATGAGCATATGATTTGCCCCCCATCCGCTTCCGGGGATAGGCGACGACCGCACACTCCCGGATCAGCCGATAGGCTTTGACCGTAATCAATTCGGGGTCCCCCGGACCTACCCCTACTCCATAGAGCGTTCCCGCTGTACCCATCAGCTCTCTCCTTCCTTTACATCAGGCTCTGCTGCCGGAGACGCCGGCCGGCCTGTGATGACATAGACGGGATTCAGCCCGTCAAACCGCGTCATGCCGAGAATCGGTTTGCTGCGCGCCGTCTGCAGCAGGGTGACCGAGGCCTCCAGTCCGGCTGTCTTCAAGGCGTTCAGGGCATCATGCAGCGTCTCAATGGTGGCTGCGTTCACGACAATCCGGCCCCCCGCACGCAGACGGGATGCGCACAGGGCAATCAGCCCTGGCAGCTCTCCGCCGCTGCCGCCAATGAAAACGGCATCCGGATCGGGAAGGTCTTCCAGACCCGCCGGAGCCTTCGCGTGAATGGCGGGAAAATCCGTGCGGAATTTGACCTTGTTAGCTTCAATATTCGCCAGATCACCCTCGTTCTTCTCTATCGCAAACACCTTTCCGTACCTCGCCAGCCGCGCGCATTCCACCGCTACCGAACCTGAGCCGGCCCCGATGTCCCATACGACGCTCCGCTCGGACAAGCACAGCTCGGACAGGCTGAACACCCGTACCTCGCGTTTGGTAATAAGTCCCTTCTCCGGCTTGCGTTGATGAAATTCCTCATCTGCAAACCCGAAACCCCGGCGCGGCTCGGGAGCATTCGCCTTACGGAGCAGAATGATCACGTTCAGCGGTGAGTATTCGGCTGCTGCCATTTCCTCCAGGCTGCAGCGGCGGTACTTCTCTTCAGGGCTGCCCAGATTCTCGCCCACAAACGCGTCGTACTCTGTCATGCCAAAGCGCAGCAGGTAATCCGCCACTGCGGCGGGCGTGTTCACCTCATCCGTCAGCAGCGCCACCTTGCTCTGCCCGTCAATCCGCTGCGCCAGTCCCATAATAGGGCGTCCGTGAACGCTGTCCACGACTGCATCCTGCCAGCTCACTCCAAGCTTGGCAAAGGCCAGCTGCACAGAGCTGAGATGGGGAATGATCTCCAGACTGCCCGCTTCAAGCTTGCCTGCAAGGTAACCCGCGATGCCGAAGAATAAAGGATCACCCGAGGCGAGCACGACTATCTCTTCCTGCGAGCGCCGCTCTTCGAGCTCCGCAACAAGCGCCGCGAGCCCGCTCTTGAGCACCCTTTTCTCGCCTTTAAAATCCTGAAAAAACGCCAGCTGACGCTCCCCGCCAATCAGCAGGCCAGCGTTATGTATATGCCGGAGCGACTCCGCCGTCAGACCGTTCGCTCCGTCTTCTCCTATGCCGATGACATACATTTTGTTATCCACTGATGACCGCCTTTCCGAGTACCTGCCCTTTCATCGTCACAAGCACCATTTCCACCGTAATTCCGCCTCCCGCATGCTCCAGACAATGGCGGCACGCACACCCGCACAATAGCTCAAAAAATTTCAGACACTGTGCCTCTGTCATCAAATCCGCCACCTGTGAAGCCGTATTCGCTACGGCTACCGCCTCCGCCAGCTCGGGGCTTGCCCCCGCGTCGCGCGCAATTCCGGCCAAAAAACCGAAGTCCACCGGGGCGCTCTTGGAATGCACCATCATAACCCCCTGGGCCACCTTGGACAGCTTGCCCGGCATGCCGACCAGAATAATCTTCTTCATGTTCAGCCGTTTGCCATGCTTGACCGCAAAGCCGACAAAATCCCCCATCTGGATGAACGCTTCCTCGGAGAGATGGCTGTACATTTGCATAGCATATTTCTCACTGCTGCCGCCGGTCGTCAGCACAATCTCCTCGCAGCCGCTCGCGCTCGCCACCGAAATCGCCTGCACGACACTGGCCATGTAAGCTGACGTAGAGAACGGCACTACCACGCCACGTGTACCCAGGATGGAAATGCCGCCAATGATGCCAAGCCGTGAATTTAACGTTTTCTTGGCGATTTCTTCACCGTCGGGCACGCTGATCACCACCCGGACACCGCGCGCCGCCCCATGCTCCTCAAGCACCTGGGAGACGGCCTCTGTAATCATGCGGCGCGGCACCGGGTTGATCGCTGCCTCGCCGACAGGAACAGGCAAGCCGGGCTTGGTCACACGGCCGACCCCAATCCCGCCGTCAAGCTCTACGCCTGCTTCTTCCCGCCAGCTGACTGTGGCTACGATCTTGGCCTGATGCGTGGCGTCAGGATCATCTCCGCCGTCCTTGATGGTGGCGCAGGAGGCGGAATCCGCGTCCAGCCGCTGCTCAATCAGCTCGAACGCATGATCAAAGCCGGCGGGCAGTGAAATGACCGCCTGCTGCGGAGCAATGCCCGTCAACAGCAGCTGGACCGCTCCTTTGGCTGTTGCGGCGGCACACGCGCCTGTCGTGAAGCCCGACCGCATCGGCTTGTCGGGCGCAGGGGCTTCGCCGCTCTTCATGCGGCGGGGCTGCCCCGCACCTGCCGCTTCCTTCTCCATCCGTCATCCTCCTTCGGCTGCTCTTGCTGTAGTTCAGTTCAGGCAGACTGCTTTTTCCGGGCTACTCCTCCTGCACCGCCATCAGTGACAGCGCATTGACCGCAGCCACGACAATGGTGCTGCCACCCTTGCGCCCGATATTTGTAATGAACGGAATATCCAGCTTGCGCAGCTCGTCCTTCGACTCGGCGGCCGACACGAAGCCGACAGGCATGCCGATAATCAGGCCCGGCCTGGCCTCGCCGCTCTTCACGAGCCGGATCAGCTCCAGCAATGCGGTCGGCGCGTTCCCGATGGCATAGATGCCGCCCTCCGCCTGCCGGATCGCCTTACGCATGGAGATGATCGCCCGCGTCGTATTTAACCGCTTGGCTTCCTCCATGACGTCCGGGTCGGAAATATATACGTTCACATCCATTCCAAAACGTTTCAAACGATCCTTGCTGACGCCTGCCTGAATCATCTGTACATCGGCTACAAGCGGCTGTCCGGTGCGGATGGCCTGGATACCCGCTTCGATCGCATCCGGGTGAAATACCATACTGCGGCCAAGCTCGAAATCGGCAGATGCGTGAATAACCCGCTGCACGACAGGATACTGTCTGTCCGTGAAGGGATGCTCTCCCAGCTCCTCCGTGATCATCTCAAAGCTTTTGCCCTCGATTTCCTGCGGCTGTACTGTGAGCGGTTTAAAATCAGTTTTAAAATCCATCGTATTTCACTCCCTGTTATCACTTTATTTCCATCTGGCCTGCACTTTAGGTCTTACCAAGCTCCTCCAATATGCCTGCAAAATGGTCGTATACTGTACCGAAATCCACCTCGGGCCGTGAAATCAACACGACGCGGATGCCCGCGTCCAGAGCGGCCTGCACCTTTTCGTCGACTGCCCCGGTGCGCCCGCTTTCTTTGGTCACCATGACGGTAGTGCCGAAATGCTTGTACAGCGCCTCGTTTAATTCTCTTGAAAAAGGCCCCTGCATGGCGATGATGTTCTTTTGCTCCATGCCAAGCCGGCTGCATTTCTCCATATTGTCCATACGCGGAAGCATACGTGCCACCAGCCGGATGTCCGGATCGCCGAGCAGCCTTGCGGTGAAAATCTCCAGCGTTTTGCTGCCGGTTGTGAGCATGATGGAGCCTTTCAGGGAACGGGCGGTGTCAGCCGCCTCTTCATAGGAAGCAGCCACATGCAGCAGCGGGTGGTCGTCGTAAGCGAGTCCCGCCCGTTCAAAACGGATATAGGGAAGCTCGCACTCCCTTGCGGCCGCCATGGCGTTCGCATGCGCCTCCTCGGCAAAAGGGTGGCTGGCATCAACGATCGCCCGCACCCCCATTTCCTTAATCAGCGCTGTCATATCGGCAGCGGTCAAACGTCCGGTTCGGGCCTCCAGCCCGGCTGCGCGCAGGCTGGCTGCCGCGCTCTCTGTCACGACAGAGGTAAGTACACGGTAGCCGCTGCTCTGAATTTGCAACGCCAGCTCCCGCGCATCGCTCGTTCCACACAGCATGAAGATCATAAGCCGTTCACCTTTTTATCTACGGTGTTATGCGAGTGCTCATGATCATGGTGATGGTCGTGATGATGGTCATGGTGGTCATGGTGATGATCATGTCCATGGTCGTGGTCGTGATCGTGGTGGTCATGGTGATGATCGTGTCCATGGTCGTGATCGTGGTGGTGATGATGGTGCTCCTGCGCTGCCAGCCGGTACTGGCAGTTGTCGCAGTTGGCAAACACCCGCCCGTGCAGGCCCTCCTCTACGCGCTCCAGCACCAGCTCCACCAGCCGCGGATGGAAGCCGAAGTATCCGCCAATTTCCACCTGCACCTCCGGATGAGCCTCGGCGAATTCCAGGGTCATATCGTTGATTTTTTTGATCAGCACGCCTGTAAAAAGAAAATAAGGAAGCACGATAATTTTTTTAGCGCCCAGGCGCAGACAGCGCTCAAGCCCCTCCGGATAGGACGGTTGCGTTACACCGATAAAACAGTTCTCTACCCAGGTGTAGGGCAGCTTTTCCCACAGCATCCGCGTCATCTTGAAGAAATCACTGTTTGCGTCCGGATCACTGCTGCCCCGGCCCAACACAAGCACCGCTGTATCCTGATCCGTCACCTCGGCCTCCAAAGCCGGGCCACGCCCCATTCCCGCCACTGCGGCCACGGGCTGCGCTTCAGCAAGCCTGCTCTGCAAAATTTCTATAATTTTCTCGTGCACCCCGATAGGACGTCCGTACACAAACTCGATTTCGGGGTATTTAGCCTTCGCCCGATCAATAGCCATCGGAATGTCGATCTTGGCATGACCGGCTGCAAATAAAATAATCGGCACGATCACGACCCGGCTTGCCCCCCGTGCCGCGCAGGCTGCGATGCCCTCGCCAATCGTCGGCCCCGTCAGCTCCAGAAAACAGGTCTCCACCAGCGTATCCGGTGACTTGGACGCCACCGTTTTCGCGAACTCCAGCAGCTCCTGGTTCCCCTCCGGGTCCCGGCTTCCATGTCCGACCAGCAGTATTGCATTCATTACATTCTCTCCCTTCGTATTGCTAAAACTTGGGCCTCTATTTTTTATCTTTAATCGCCGCAAACCGGATTGACCTCTACAGTAACAGGGGCATCTTCATGACGGAACCCGCCCACAACGCCCACTCGCTTGAAAAACTTGTGGAAGCGCTCGTTCGGATGTCCTTTCTCCTTGAACTCTGACACGATGCCCTCTACGATGTCCGCAATTTGATCGGCCGGAATACCCTCCGCGACAGGCTGTGCCGGATGCGCATTCCGGCCGAACTTTTTACCGCCAAGGAACAGGTCGTAACCGCCCTTGCGGTATACGATGCCGATATCTTCGAGCACGGCGCCGTAGCAGGCCATCGCACAGCCATTCACCGCGATGCTGGTTTCCTTTGGAGCGGACAGGCCGCCAATAACATCCTGCAGCCGCTCGGCTACCGGCACGGCATCGTCCTTTTCCAGGTTGCAGAAATCGCATGCTTTCACCTTGATCACGTCGCCGACCGGCATAATGATCAGCTTCGCCTCGGCCAGGCGCGCGACCAGTTCATCAGGGTCGGCGCACGGGACGCGCAGGATAATCTGGTGATCTGTCGTATACTCCAGTTCACCCTCATCACCTGCGGCTTCGGCGAGCAGCGCCATCTGGCGGGCGCTGAACTTCTTGTTGCCCACCCCCGGGGCAACGCCGATCTCGAACAGCGCCGGCTTGCCATAGCCGGGCGCTGTTCCCGCCGCCGCCACGGGCACCGGCGGCGCCTGGCCGCTCCAGCGGACGGCTGCTGCCTCCGGCAGCCGCCCGCCGGCGGCCAGACGGCCGAGCGCCTCGGCGGCCAGCTCGGCTGGGCCGGGTGCAGCCGCTGCGGTCGCGCGCGGCTGCTCCGGCCTCTCCAGCACGGCGATGCTCTGCCGTGCTGCCACAGGGGCGGCGGCTGACGCGCCGCCGCCGCCGTTCCCGGCCGCGCCGAGCGACCACGGCTCGGCTTCCGGCCGCAGCCGCTCGTGCGGCTTGAGCGGCTGCTCCGCCGCATCAAGCGTATACTTGCGCTGATAGCCGCGCGGCGTAACGATCAGACCGTCATAGACCATCGTGGATGAATTGCCGATAATGACGGTCGTCAGCATACCGATGTCGTGATTCAGCATGTCTTCCAGCGTAGTCACGATGACCTGCTGGCGGTCCCGGTAGGCACTTTTGACAAGTCCGACCGGTGTCTTGGGATCACGGTAGCGCAGCAGGACTGCCTGCGTCTCCACAATCTGCCGCGTACGGCGGCCGCTGCGCGGATTGTACAGAGCAATCACGAAATCTGCAGACGCTGCCGCTTCCACACGCCGGATGATCGTCTCCCATGGTGTAAGGTGATCGCTGAGGCTGATCGTGCACGCATCATGCATGACCGGCGCCCCCAGCAGCGAGGCACAGGATTGAATGGCGGATATGCCCGGGACGACCTCAACCTCGACCCCGTCGCTCCGCCGCCAGCCTTTCTCCATCAGCACCTCATAGATCAATCCCGCCATGCCATAGACGCCGGCATCTCCGCTGGAGATTACCGCCACCTTTCGTCCGGCCTCCGCCTGCCGCACAGCTTCCTGGGCGCGGCTCACTTCTTCCGTCATCCCGGTGCGGACGATCTCCTGTCCGTTCAGCAGCGGACGAATCAGGTCCACATAGGTGTTGTACCCGATAATGACTTCACTCTCGGCGAGCGCGTCCAGCGCTCGCTTCGTAATATGCTCCATATCCCCTGGTCCGAAGCCGATCACCAGCAGCTTGCCAAGCTTGTTCATATGAATCCTCCTCCATTACACAAAATTGTTCGCCAGATAGACTTTAAACTGTTCCGTACTGCGCGGAACGGGCCTGCCTTCCCGCAGTGCGGCAGGCAGGCTCTCCCACAGATCGACAATCACGGGAATTTCCAATCCAAGCTGTTCCATAAGCTCCTTATTGGCAAAAACCTGATCCGGCGGGCCTTCCATACGGCAGGTTCCCCGGTCGAGCACCACGATCCAGTCCGCCCAGCTATAGGCCGTATCCATATCATGGGTAGCCATGACGACCGTCACCCCGGTGCGGTGGATTTCATCGATGCTGTGCAGCAGGAGTCTCTCCGAAACAGGGTCCAGATAGGAGGCCGGTTCATCCAGCAAAATCACTTCAGGCTGGGTGGCGAACACCCCTGCGAGCGCCGTTCGCTTCTTCTGCCCCAGGCTCAGATGATGTATGGGCCGGTCGGCCAGCTCCAGCAAGCCAAGCCGTTCAAGCGCCCGCTCCGTACGCTGCCGGATCGTCTCTTCATCTATGCCGGCGCTGCGCAGTCCAAAGGCAACGTCCTCCCGAGGCGTGTTCAGAATGAGCTGCTGCTCCGGGTCCTGCAGCACCAGACCGACGGCCCGGCGCAGCTCCTTGAGCCCTTTGCGCCCATAATCCAAAGCCATGCCACCGTGCAGCACCCTTCCGCCCTGCGGCCTGAGAATGCCAACCGCGTGCAGGAACAGCGTGGATTTGCCTGCCCCGTTATGCCCAAGCACCGCTGTCTTCATCCCCCGTGGAATCCGCAGCGACATGCCGGCCAGCGCGGCACCTTTGGCATCAGGATAGATGTATCTTACATCCTGCCATTCCAGCACCAGTTCCACCATATTCACCTTCCTGTCATTCAATTCAGTTCAATAAGCGAATGCACAGCTCGGCAACGGCCAGCAGCGCTGTACCGACCCACCCTTCCACTCTGTAGCGCACAGGCATTGGCAACGAGGCATCCGGTCCCATACGGATCGTGCCCTCATAACCGCGCACGGTGTATCCGACAATAGCTCCGCGGTACCTCTCCATCGTCTTCGCAAACAATCTGCCCGCCAGGGCGGCGGTATCCGCAACAGCAGCCCGGAAACCCCTGCCGCCCCCGCGGAGCCTGCGCGCCAGCATCATGCTTGCGGCCGTATCCCCCAGCAGGAACAGAAATCTGTACATAATCATCGTCAATTCTATGACCACGGCCGGAAGCCGCAGCTTTTCCATCACCTTCAGCAGACCTGTAAATGGAGTCGTGAGAATCAGAAACAGAAAGCAGGACAGGCACACCCCTACCCGCAGCAAAAGCTCTTCCGCCCGCTCTGCCGCTTCGGGCGTGACCAGAAGCACATGAGTTCCCCAACCCAGCAGCACCATTCCCTGTGCAGGGCCTGGAGCAACCTCAATTAACAGCGCAGGCAGACTCAGTATATAGAAGAGCAGTGAGGCGGCCATCAAGGAAGCATACGGCTTCCATGGAACCCCGCCATACCCTACCGTCCATAGGACGAGCCAAATCCATACGGCCAACTGCACAGGAGGATGTCCGATATAAGCCATTACAAACATCACCGCTGCAAAGCCGCTTTTCCAAAGCGGTGAACAGCTGCTGAGCTTTCCTTGATAAGACAGGGAATCAATCCTTCTGAGCATCTGTCCGGCTGGCGTCCTTTCTCCCTTTGAACAGACCGATGATATAACCGATCAGTCCCGCACCCAACGCAGCCTGCAGAGCAAACAGCATGCTTTCCGTTTCTGGCGGCGGCTCCAGCAGCGGCTGAAACCATGGAGTATAGTGGGGATTGATCTGGGTAATCGCCTCCTCGGCGGCACCGTCCGCGCCTCCGAAGTCGCCACTCACCAGCAGCAGCGGCAGGGCGGCCAGCAGGATGACGGTCAACAGAACCAAGCCTGTTATCGTTCTTGTCTTCATGACGGCTTAGCCTCCTTCATGCCGCGCCTGAGCACGGACAATTCGTTCGGACTATATGCTTTAAGCCATTTCCACAGCATAACCGTCAGCAATCCCTCGCTGAGCGCAAGCGGCAGCTGCGTCACGGCAAAAATGCCGCCAAATTTCAGGAACGATGCCCATACTCCGCCGTGTACGGAAGGAAAGGCAAGGGAAAGCTGCACGGAAGTAACCAGGTAAGTCGTCATGTCGGCTATAGCCGCAGCGGCGAAAACGGCCAACCATTCCTTGCGGGTTGTGTTCATAAGCAGCCTGTACGCTGCATAACCGGCGAATGGGCCGGCCACGGCCATGGAGAACGCATTCGCCCCCAGCGTTGTAATCCCGCCGTGCGCCAGCAGCACCGCCTGGAACAACAGCACAATGGAGCCAATCACGCTCATGGGCAGGGGCCCGAGCAGCACTGCGCCCAGTCCCGTTCCGGTTGGATGAGAGCTGCTGCCCGTCACGGAAGGCAGCTTCAGGGCAGACAGTACAAATGTAAACGCCCCCGCCAATCCAAGCATCAGCTTCAGCTCAGGGGCTTCTTTCGTCAGTCGAGTTACACTGCGGACACCAAAAGCGAAGAAAGGAAGAAATAGAATCCACCAAAACAACGCCCAACCGATGGGCAAAAATCCCTCCATGATATGCATGGCATAGACCTCTTGCGGGCTCACCGCCAGAAAATACAGCGTAAATGCGGTAATCAACAGCCCCAACCCAATGCCTCTACCCCGTTTAAACAACTTATCCACCCCTTTCATATTCACAGGCTCAAAAAAGCCCCATCCTTAGAGGATGGGGCTTGCATGTACGCAATTCAGTCACCGTCAGCCAGGCAACCTTAAACAAGGCTCCTTTACGCATAGCTTGCCCGATATCCCCGGTCAACAAGAAGATGAAAGCTTCACATCCTCCTCTTCATCCATGGATGAAAAATGTTCCGGAACATCGGGAGCCCCGCGCAGGCTCGTCCACCGATTCGTACACCACTCCTTTCCGCGAAGGATTACGGTGCATATAGGCAAGGTAGGTCTCCTGGCTTTGGATCATCAGTCTTCTTCGTCTTCCCCGGGTCTGATTCGAGTGACATATTAAAGAAAAAAAACCTCCCCATTACAGTGGCGGGACCGCTCGGGATTTGCACCCGATTCCCTGTTACCCTTTGCCCCTTGGCAAAGGCACCCTGCCTGGTCGCTTATTCGATTGTGAGTCCATCATAACCCTGCCTTCGCGGAAAGCGCAAGCACGAAAAACATGAGATGCAGGTTCGATTCAGCCTCATCAAACGGTTTCCGCGTCGCCGGTCTGCTGAAGCAGCAGCCCGTTAGGGGAGCACATTCTCTCGACCAGCGCTCCGGCATCCTCCTCAAGGATGATCAAATCCAGATGCGTTCGACCCGCAAATCCCTCCTGCACGCTGTGGCGGATTAATTCCATTAGCGGGTTGTAGTAGCCGTTTACATTTAAAAGTCCGACAGGTTTGCTGTGCAGGCCGATTTGCGCCCAGCACAGCACCTCAAACAGCTCTTCAAAGGTGCCGATTCCGCCCGGAAGCGCAATAAAACCGTCGGCCATTTGGTGCATTGTGGCCTTACGTTCATGCATGTCCCTGACCTCAATAAACTCCGTCAGCCCCTCATGCACAATTTCCCGCCGGAACAATGCCGTGGGCATAATGCCGGTCACCTGTCCGCCCTTGGCAAGCGCGGCATTGGCAGCCGTGCCCATAAGTCCAAAGCTTGAACCCCCATAGATCAGACGCAGCCCGTTGCGGGCGATATGCTCCCCGAGCCGGGCTGCCTGCTCCTTGTACTCCGAAGCCACTCCATCGTTAGAGCCTGCAAACACACAAATCGACCTCATGATTCAACACCTCTCTCTATCCATATTCAGCAACGGCATCCATTAGTTATCTAATTTCAACTTTCTCGTTGTATCATAATAGAACTTGCGGCCTGTGAAAAGGAGAGCAGTAACCCGATGCCTTATTTTAACACTTTTCCAAACTCTGCTTTGACTCTTTGAAGATCAGAGGAACTATATTTTTTTGACTTATAGGATAATTACTTAAAACTTAATATTTTTCCCTGATCCATGCAAACTATTCAATTTGTGACCATTTCGACAAAATATTTTTGTTTTTTTCTTCATTATTTCTCATAACAACGCAAATTATAGGTCTTAGTAACTATAGACATATGGACTAGATTGATTATAATTCTCTATGTAGTTAAATTTTAGGAGGTATATGGAATGAAAAAAGTTATGACTTTTGGATTAGCTGCATCATTGCTTCTGTCACTGAGCCCCGCTGCTTTTGCGCAAGGTTCACTTCCAGCAAATCAAGCTGTGGATTCACTTTCAGCAAATGAAACTGTGAAGACTGACGCTGGTTACATGCGAATTGTCGAAAGTCAGGGAGATGTTTATTTCCCTATGGACGTACAATTGATTAACCCTGTGCGCCACACTGGATCATCATCTTATGAAAGATCCTTCACTATGGATCCAGCGAACGGTGAAGACGCAAACGTTAACGTTAAAAATAGCGGAACTTCAACCGTTTATTTGGAGGTTACAGATTCAAGCGGGTCTACTATAGAAGCATCCATTGCTGCAGGAAAACAAAAAACTGTATCTATTTACACAACAAAAAGAAATTCATATAAGGTATATGTATATACCACCGACGGCTCCAGAATGGATATTAATGTAAGCGCAAGACAATATTAATTCATTTTCTAATGCGTGTCCATCTTAGATATACATAAAAAGGACTCCGCCTGGCTAAATGCCAGAGGAGTCCTTATTACCTTTCCGGTCAGGATGTATACGAATA
The DNA here is from genome assembly GCF_042138635.1 of Paenibacillus medicaginis. Taxonomy (NCBI): domain Bacteria; kingdom Bacillati; phylum Bacillota; class Bacilli; order Caryophanales; family Paenibacillaceae; genus Paenibacillus; species Paenibacillus medicaginis. The sequence goes on from NZ_JBHIRY010000004.1 coordinate 140,864, forward strand.
TGCTCCAGCCCTTCTTCAATCTTCGTCTACTTGCTCATAAATCGCTGCATTCATCTTTTGTATGAACGCCTGCCATTTCCAGAAGTGACATACCTTCTTTGTATTCAACAACGCGACCACCTTCCAAACGATGGGGAATTCGTTCGTACAATTCACGTTCCTCAACCAAATCAAGCAATCGTTCGTACTCCTGTAAGGCATCCACCATCATTCGATATTTATCCATGTCGATCATCGCCACTTTCAGTTGGTCTTTGATCACAATGCCGAGTTTTCCGTTTTCCTCCAGGGGGTGAGGCAAGTCATAACAGGTAACCCCTTTACTCCTCTTCCGCTTTGCCACAATCCTGGCTGCTTGTCAGACGGAAACCATTCGCAAATCCGGATTCGAAATAGCGTCCCAGTTCCACCATCATGCTGCCCATACGCTCCTCGGCCGGCATGACAATGCGTTCAATGCCTTCCTCCAGCATCGCCTGTGCCGTCACTTTCCCGACGGAAACGGCAATAATGTCGCTCTGGAAGGCGGCCAGCACATCGTCCATGACGCCGCGGCTGCGTGCATATTCGGCCAGGAAACGAATTTGCGGTCCGCTGGTGAACGCCACGGCATGCACCCGCCGTTGCACAATATCATTGACCAGGTCTTCCAGATCCTTCGTTTCCGGCGGCACATGCTTGTAAGGCAGCAACTGCCGGACATGGGCGCCCTGCTCCTCCAGCCAGCCGGCCAGACGCGGAGCGGGATCCCCGTGCAGCTGCAGGAGCACTTTCTTCCCTTCCAAATGATAGGGGGCAAAAGAACGGATCAGCCCCTCTGTACTCCCATCATCGTCGCGTACCACCGGCGTCAATCCACGCTTCCTGAGCGCATTCACCGTTTTATAACCGCGCGCCGCAATCTGTGATGCTGCCAGCAGCTCGTGCAGTTGCCCGGCAACCCCCATTTCTTCAGCCATTTGATACAAGGCATCCAGTCCCATGCCTGTCGTCAACAGCGTCCAGTCCGGCGGGGAGCTTAGCCATGATTCAATGCCGGCGCGGAGCTCGGCGTCGTCCAGGAACACGGTCCCCTGTGCCGGACGAAGCAGCGCCACTCCCCCCATTTTCTCTACCAATGTCTTCATTTCCTCTGATTTGCGCGATCCTGCCAGTGCCACGGTCTTGCCTGCCATACGCAGTGCCATAAAGCTCCTCCCTTGCTGCTCGTACATTTGCATACAAGTATACCGTTCGGCGCAAAAAAGGCAACAGCAAATTGCTCACAGGATGCATGACTTACGCAGGGTCAGGCTGCGCCTCCCCTTTTTGTCCACTTTCTTTCTTCGGATGTAATATAAAGAAGAGCACAACTGGCAGAACCACATAGAAGATCAGGACGTATACTGCCCATTCCCTGCTGAAGGCAAACAGCTGCGGAATATTTTCGAAAAACCAGAAGGTGCACGCAAACCCCAGAATTCCTACCGGCAGAACCGCAAGCTCACCCTTGACGGCAGGCAGCAGCCGCCTTGAAGCGCTGCACAGCACATACAGATCAACCCCAGCTTTGATGATAACTGTTGGCAGTGTTCCTGCCGCAATCAGCAGATCGAACCTGTCCAGAAAATCCGTAATTTGCACCTGCCGGACAAGCTCGTAGGACGGAAAGGTCAGACGGGCCGTAATCAGCGGACCGAGCACGGTCTGCTGCTGCAGCAGCAGAATCATGAGCATCAGCATACTGCCCAGAACCCCGCCAAGCGTACTGCGGAGCCGGCAATTCTCCTCGGACAGCACGTAGGGAAGCACCGCCAGGTCAGCCATGTAAGCCAACATGTGCCAGCTTCCGCGTACAAATCCTCCGGGATTGAAATCAAGCACAGGCCGTAGCAGCGACAGATCCATCGCTTTTCCCAAAGTAATCGGCAGAATCACGGCTGTGGCAATAAGTAATGGAATAAACATTTCCGCCATGCCAACCAACGTGCCGATCCCCCCCCGAACCATAAAGACGATCGTAATCAACAGAAAAAACGCAGTCACGATAATCGGTGTCAACGGCAGCAGCGTAATCGCGACATGATTCGTCAATAGTCTCATGTCTCTGGCCAATACAATCAGGTTGAACCCGAAATATAAAAGCACCAGCAGCCGTCCAAAGATGGGGAAGCGGGAGATCAGAGCCGCAAATAAATCCTGGTTGGAAAACCGTCTTTGAATCCTGTTCAAAACCCAAACGGAAAACACCAGCACCAGAGCGACTGGCAGAGGTGTCAAAAACATATGCTGTTCGGCGGCTGCAGCTGCCTGCGCCGGGGCATGAAACGACGTGACTGTTATACTCATCAGCATGCCAAGAAAAACAATCTGCCTTGTTGTGAAATGTTTCGTCATCTTCATTGCTCCTTCCCGGTCGAAAATCTTTTCAGAAGCGCTCCTTAGGGCAGAGGGACCAGCGCATCGATCACCTGGGCCAGCAGCACCGAAGGATGAAGCAGGGACGATGAGTTACCTGTTTCATAAAGCCAGATGACAAAGCTGATTCCATAGATGCTGAAAGCAAACCAGCGGTTCGCCGGAGATGAATTTTTCAGCTTCTTCCGGTCCATCACATACATAAGCACAATAACCAGCAGCATCGGCACGACAAGTTTTTCAATCATGGATGATCTGTTCCTCCCTCAGCCCCAAAGGGCTCCGTAATTGCGCCTGTGTTCTCAACATGCACACTCGTCCGGACTTCAACCTCAATCTCCGGATACAGCGTCGACCAGCGTCCCCTCACCCGATCCCAAACGCTCGGAAGATTCGTTTTGAGCACCCTGCCAAGGCCCAAAGCATCGGATTGATAATCCCGCTGTACAACCCGTATGCTTTCCTCGACATTTTGGCGGATCAGTTCCTCCGCTTCGCGCTCAAGCCATTTGATGTTCCGGGGCTGTGCCATATGGTGAGTGGACTCGTTCTCGCTCAGTTCCCCTTTGACGCGCAGGTTCATGATCATTTTGATTTCATCCCCCTGTACAGCAGGCTTGATCTTAACATCGGTTTCGTTTAACAACAGCATAATCTCACCTTTACCCTTAGGCGGTGCTATGATGAACTCTGTCGATTTGGACTGACCCATAGCAAGCAGCAGCCCCCTCGCCAGCTCATGGCTTACCGTACCGGCTACCTTGTCCCCCTTAAACACCGCCAGGCCTTTGATTTTTATATTTTTTTTGCTGCCTTTCCAGCCCTTAGGCAAACTATCGGTAAGCCCGACAACAGGCAGTACGGGATCGACCCCCTCGCTCAGCATGGTATGTATTAGAAGCTTCAGGCTGCGCGGCTCCTTCATATATGAAATCGCCAGCTCACGCACCATCTCTGCAGGATACTGCTCAATCGGCGCCTGCGCCCGGAAAATATCGGCTGCGCGCCCCTCAGCAACCACAATAAGGGCAGAAAGCCTGTTCTCAGGGCTGCGGACCAATACATCGATCAGGCGGGCAATTCCCTCCCTTGCCATATCCGCGCCAATAATCAGCATCCGTCGGTGCGAATAGTTAAGCTTCCTTGACGTACTCTCCTGTTCCTTGTCATTTACTTCCCGCATCGTCCTTCCTGCCTTTGATTCCAGGTAGTAGGATTTATCCCCGCTGGTGCCTCCCCCTCCTCCCGCATTCCCCGAAGCGCCAAGCTGACCGGGCAAGGCAATTTGCAGTGTATTCCTGTATTGCTCCCCTTCTTTATCCACGGCGGTTCCCAGGACAAATGCAACATCATTGATCTCCTTGCGATCCCAACAGCCCCCGAGCAGGCATGAACATATCAGTAGAAGAAGTACCTTTCCCGCCCTCATGGATTACCACTCCTTCTCCTCGAGTTGCCTCCCGTTCATGCCCTTTTTCTGCCGATGTTCATTATTTGGCGCGAGCCAGGAAGGGCGGCTCATCATGTTCCACCATGGGGTTCGGACCAGAATGTCCTTCTGGTCTGAGTGACTGTAAGGGCTGAATCCAGCCAGATATGGCATCCCGAAGGAGGTTAATTTGGTCAAATGCACGGTGATCAGGACCATGCCGATGATGATCCCGAACAACCCGAAGGCCCCGGCCAGGATCATGAGCGGGAATCGCAGCATCCGGACCGTAATCGCAAAATTAAAGCGTGGAATCGTAAAGGACGCAATGCCGGTCAGCGAGACGATGATCACAACAGGCGCCGAAACAATGCCTGCCTGTACCGCCGCTTGCCCGATCACGAGTGCTCCGAGAATGCTCACCGCCTGTCCCACAGTCTTTGGCAGCCGAATCCCGGCCTCCCGCAGCGCTTCAAAGGATACTTCCATCATCATCGCCTCGACGATGGCCGGGAAAGGAATTGATTCACGGGCGGCGGCTATACTCAGAATCAGCGTTGTAGGCAGCATATCCTGATGGAAGGTCGTCACCGCAATATACAGGGCGGGCAGGAAGAGAGCAATCGTCAGAAAAAAGAATCGAATCCAGCGCACCATATTGCTGATAAAAAAACGTTCGTAATAGTCCTCGCTGGCCTGCAGCATTTGCCACATCGTAACCGGCCCGATCAATGCAAACGGGGTGCCATCCACAAGGATGGCAAAGCGGCCCTCCAGAAGCTGGGCGACCACCGTGTCCGGCCGTTCCGTATACTGCATTTGCGGGAAAGGCGAATGAGGGTGATCTTCGATCAGTTCTTCGATATAGCCGGTTTCCAGTACGGCATCGATTTTGATTTGATGCAGTCTTTGTTTCACATCTTCAATCAGCTTTTCACCGGCTATCCCCTCTATGTAAGCAAGCGCGATGCTGGTCTTGGTCTGTTCTCCGAGAGTAAGGGCGTATAGCTTGAACATGGGGTTCTTCAGCTTGAAACGCAGCAGTGCCGTATTCACCCGCAGCGTCTCGTTGAAGCCTTCACGCGGTCCACGGATTACGGCTTCGGTCTCAGGCTCCTGCACGCCACGCCGCATGCCGCCTTTTACACTGAACAGGTAGGCCGTGGCCAGACCTTCCAGAAACAATACGGCACTGGCGTCCAGCACAGCTTCCGTTACCTGCCGAAATTGATCCGCCGACTTGACCTGAGAGAGAGAGATCCGCGTCTCGTCCACCGGCTCCAAATGCACCTCTGTCCCTTCGTTGGTCTCAATCAGCGCTTGAATAACAGGCTGCAGGATGTGCAACTGCAAATCCTCGGTTTTAACCGTTCCCTCCAGAAACACCAGTAATGCCTTGCGGCCCGGTGTCACCGTAAACTTGCGAAAAATGATATCCGAACAATCACGTAAAATATCCTTCATCGCCTGCTCATTTTCGTCAAGACTGCCGCTCAGCGGTCTTTCAAGCCACTTCACTTCAGGCAGCTTTTGCGAAGGTTGCCCGCTCCGTTCTGCTGCGGGCCGTGTCCTTTTCTTCCAGGGATATCGGATCTTCTTCATTTGCCCTCCTCCTTCACACTCCTTGCGTGGCCAAATGTGGTTCTGCTGGTTAGGATGTGTTCTGGCAGGTAAATTTATGTACATGAGAGGACCTAACTTTGAGATCAAATGGGGGATGGTTAAGCTAACTGAGCGGAAATAAAAACGAGGCTGGCCGGCAATGGACGGCAGCCTCGTTTCCTGTTGAATTTTAATGATTCGGGGTTTCTAAACGGTCTGGGTATTACTGATCCCGGATCTTTTGCGGGCAATGGCCGCATCCACCGAATAAGCTCCCGCACCGGTAAATACCTGTTGCAGGGCAGCGAACAAAATGATCAGTTCGAATTCCATTCCCATATATCCCTGGCCGAACTTAGCCGTCAGCAGCACGCCAATCATACTCACCGTCAACGCTGCACCGGCAAAGCGCGTGCCCAGGCCCAGAATGAGCAGAATACCGCCAACAAGCTCAACCGAAGCGACGACAGGAGCGAGAAAACCCGGAAGTCCGAGGCTCTGGAAGAAGCCTGTCGTCCCGCCAAGTCCCTGAAATTTCTGAGCACCATGCACCATAAAAATGATCCCTGTCATCCACCTCACCAGCAATAGTCCTATGCTTGTCATCTTTTGATTCATCATTGATATTCCTCCTTTTTTTCACTACGATATGTAGTGTAATAAAGTATAAAAATCCATACCGTATATATAATCTTCTATTCGCGCACGCACTGACTATATCAGCGCAAGCGCGAATAGAAGGGACAGCAGAGACAATACGTATAAAGATATCATGACAGGACGCCAAGGCAGCCTGGGTGTTAGCACACGATGCGGGTCCAGAATGCGGGAGATCCGGTAATTAATCGAGGTCTCCGCAAAAGACGAGCACACGGCTGTCATCAGCGGCTTGGAAGTTCCCCGTGAAGGGTTGCGCAGCAGCTTCAGCAGCGCACTGCCGATGCCTGCCGGAGTTCCGGTACGGCTGATGGCCTCATTATCCGCCAAAATTTCGCGGGCAGTCTTGTAATGATCGAGAATATGTCGCAGTACAGGCACATAGAACAGCAGGGAGGAGCACAACTGCAGCAGCCACGTTTTTAACGGATCGTAATGCCGCATGTGGTAGGCTTCATGATAGACGACCGCCGCCTCTTCCTCCTGATCCAGCATCGACAGCAGTGTGGAAGACAGTACAATTTTCGGGAAAAGCAGGCCCATAGTGAAAGCTGCGGGTTTGTCGTAATCAATCACCCAAATGCGGCTTCCCAGGTCACCATACCTTGCGCCCAATTTCTCTGTCAGCTGCAGATTTCGCATGCTTTCCAGCTGCAGGAATGCTCTCCTTGTTGCTATACATTGACGTACAGCAAACCAACTGGCTACTACAAAGGTCAGCACGACCAGCCATGTCAATCCGTCAACTACGTAATCGATGCCTAAGGCATGCAGCAGCTGCCTGCAGATTTGAAAAACATTAAAGTTCAAATCCCAGCCAAACGCCATATGCCCGCCATACATCCCCATTTGCAACAGGATGATCCCGGACAAGCCTGCACCGGCCGTAAACAGCAGTTTGGATCGTGTTTTCCACATCGCTCACAATTCCTTTTTCCATTGTTTGATTTTCTGTTCAAGCCGTTCAATCAGTTCCGGATCGGCTTCTTCCAAGGCATCAATCATATGGTTGACCGCAAGCGGCCCGAACTGCTCAATCAGCTCATGGCTGAGCTCCTTCGACTGCGCGTCCATAAATTTCTCCCGGCTTAGCACCGGGCGGTACAGCGAGGTACGCCCGCGGAGCTTCTTGCTGAGCACACCCTTGTCCACCAAACGGTTCATAACAGTCATCACCGTATTGAAGTTAATGTCCTTGTCATGCTCCAGCAGCGTCTGCACTTCCTTGATGCTCCGGTCAGGAGCATCCCATAAAATATCCATGATGCGGGATTCCAGAGGTCCGAAAAAACGGTTCAGCCCTCTCTCTCCGGTCTTAAAGTTCAGTCTTCTCATCCTGCACACCTCTCACACTACCCATTGTAGTGATGCCTGATCTGGAAGTCAACTGTCAAAACATAGCGCATAGCTGAAAAACGGGCCTTCATCCCGAAGCCCCGCTGCAATTTGTTAATCAGCCAATCTGTAACCTACGCCTCTTACCGTGGTAATGTAGCGCGGCGCTGCCGCATTGTCTCCCAGCTTCTTTCTGAGGCTTTTGACATGCACGTCCACCACATTGCTGCCCCCGATAAAATCCGTATCCCATATGTCATGCAGCATCTGCTCACGGGAAATCACACGGCCCTGTGTCTCAATCAGCTTGAGCAGCAGATCGTACTCCGTCTTGGTCAGGCTAAGCTGCCGCTCTGCCTGATGGACCGTCATTTTCCCACGATCAATCCATATATCCTTAAAAACGATGCGCTGTCCGGCAACAGCCTGCCCCTTCTGTGCAGGGTGGCCGCTCAGTATCCGTTCGATCCGCTGCACCGGGCGGGCAGAAGCGGCAGGCCAGCTTATAAGCTCTTCATGAGGCAACAGCTGCCGGGCGGCTTCCATCAGGACATCATTCACCAGATATACGCGCGGCCCAGCCCCTTCAGCAAGAGATTCATGCCACCGCTGCAATGCGAACGCATCCTCAAAGGTTGTAGCATCAAAAAGAATCAGGTCCGGCAACAGCTGCTCCTGCAGCTCAGGGCTCCAGCGATGGAACGCCATGACATCATAGCAGGCATCCGTCAGCATACGTACCCATGCCTGCACAACACCCGGAACTGCGCTGACCAGTGCAATCCGCCGTGTAGTCGGGCAGAATAATGGCAGATTGGCTTCCGGCGACTTCGGGGCAAAACGCGTCCGGACGGTGCGTGGCAGCCGGACTCTTGCAACCGCTTGGCTTATCTGATTCGTTTGCTTTGACATTCCGGACATACACCTCCGAATACGACATGGGCGTGGGCAATATCATACCCCGTTTCTGCCATAACTTCCTTCGTCCATTCCAACGGAACTTCGCTCATCACTTCATCCACCCGTCCGCACACCTGACAGATGACATGCTGATGATCATCCATACGCCCGTCATAACGGCTGGCCGCCTCCCCCAGCTTCAGCTCACGGATCAGCTCTTTATCCGTCAGATAACGGAGCGAGTTGTACACTGTACCGTAGGCCAGATTGTAACCACGCTCCATCAGCCGGTTCATAACGTCCGCCGCTGTGGGGTGATCATTGGATTCACGAACCACATCATACACAGCCTGCCGCTGTGAGGTTAAATTCAGAGTTCTCATCCCGTGCATCTCCCTTTTATATCACTAAGTCTTTCATCACAGTCGATATTAGATTAGAATAATTATCGTTTATTTTTAGACCTAGTATAAATCTTATTTTATAGTTCGTCAATACAGCAGCAAGTTCAAGACGGCCCCTTTCGCAATGAGAAGCAACCCGGGACCAGCCAGCTTTGCCCTCAGTGATCCCGACCGGAAAATGTGACTTACATCACATAACCAAATACAATATATAGCTAAAATAAGGATACTTTGTTCTATATATTGTGAAATTCGGAGGAATAAATTATGAATATGTTGTCAGATTCCAATGTCCGAACTATCGGTGAACGGGTGATCGGAGCATGTGACCCCGACATTTTGCGTGAAAATGCCAACCTGAACGGAGAATCCTTCAGCGGCAAAATGAGCAGGCTGGGATCGGAATACGCCAAATGGTATGCCAGGGAATTCATTCTCCCGAAGGAGCTTAAGCAGGCGGTAGATCAGGGATATATCTATATCCACGATCTGGACCAGTATGCGCTCGGCACCACGAACTGTATCTTTATTCCATTTAACAGGCTGTTGGAAAGAGGATTTAATACCGGCAACGGATCGGTAAGAACGCCCCAGACCATCATGTCCGCCATGGCGCTAGTGGCCATCATTTTTCAGGCACAGCAAAACAGCCAATTTGGCGGCGTGTCTGCCAACAAGATTGACTGGGACCTTGCCCCTTATGTAGCGCGCTCTTTCCGGAGACACTTCAGTAAGGGACAGCGGCTTTTTGCAGAGACAGCCCCATTTGCCTATGAACAGATACATATGGAAAGTGAAGTAGCACGGAATGGATGCCCCCGCTCCTATGCGTTCGCTATGGAAGAGACGGTCGCGGAAACGCGCCAGGCGGCAGAATCCCTCATCCATAACCTGAATACGATGAGCAGCCGGGCCGGAGGTCAGATTCCTTTTACCTCTCTTAATTACGGTATATGCACTTCCCCCGAGGGAAGGCTTGTATCCCGCACGCTGCTGGAAGCAACGATCAGCGGGCTGGGCGCAGGCGAAACACCTGTGTTTCCACAGCATATTTTCCAGTGCAAGCAGGGGATCAACCAAAAGCCTGGCGACCCGAACTACGATCTGTTCCTGCTGGCCGTCGAGTGCTCCAGCAAACGGTTGTACCCGAATTTCGTCAATGTGGACGCCTCTTTTAATTTGCCGTATTACCGGGAAAACGATCCGGATACGATTATCGCCACCATGGGGTGCCGTACCCGCACCATCGGCGACCGGTTTGGCAGAAACCGCCAGAGCGGGAAAGGGAATCTGTCTTTTAATACGATCAACCTGCCGCGTATCGGCATTGAGCATGGCATATGCAGAGGAAACCGCAGCCACCCGGATATCAAGGGATTCTATGCCACGCTGGAGAAGAGCATGAACATTGCCGTGGAGGGGTTGATCCACCGCTACCACATTCAGGCCCGTCAGCCTGCGAAGGCCTCCGATTTCATGATGAGGGAGGATGTATGGGAGGGCGGGGGCCAGCTGTCTGCCGAAGAAGAGGTCGGCCGTCTGCTGAAGCATGGTACATTGGCCATCGGATTTATCGGGCTGGCAGAATGCATGAAAGCGATGTATGGCATGCACCATGGGGAGAGCGACACCGTACACAGGGAAGCACAGCGCGTCATTGCCGCGATGCGTGCTTTCTGTGACCGGATGAGCGAAACGCATAACCTGAACATCACCCTGTTTGCAACACCTGCCGAGGGACTCGCAGGCAAATTCACGAAGCTGGATGCTGCGGAATTCGGAAGCATTGAAGGAGTTACGGAGCGCGAGTATTATACGAACTCTTTTCATATTCCCGTTTATTACAAGGTGACAGCGGCACGCAAGATTGATCTGGAGGCGCCTTTCCATGCCTACTGCAACGCGGGCGCCATCTCCTATATTGAACTGGACGGCAATGCCCGCAGCAACCCGGAGGCGTTCCGGTCCATCGTGCAGTACGCCCTCTCCCAGAATACCGGGTATTTCTCCATCAATCACCCGATTGACCGGTGCCCGGATTGCGGATATGAAGGCATCATTGGCAGCGAATGCCCGCAATGTGGCACGGACGAGGAAGCCACCCACTTTCAGCGGCTGCGCCGCGTCACCGGTTATCTGACCGGAGATTATACCGTCCGTTTTAACGCGGCCAAGCAGGCGGAGGTTCGGGATCGGGTGAAGCACCGTTGAATTGGTGCGGTTACATACCCGAATCGCTGAATGAAGGAAGCGGCCTGCGCGCCGTCGTATTCATCAGCGGCTGCCGCCACGCCTGCCCCGGATGCTTTAACCCCGCCTCATGGAGCTTTCGCGCGGGGGAGCTCTTCACCCTGGAGCAGCAGCAGTCCGTGATCCGTGAAGCATCGTCCAATCCGCTGCTGGACGGGCTCACGCTGTGTGGAGGCGACCCCTTCTTCTCGGCAGCGGACTGCATTCCATTCGTGCAGACATACAGAGCCGCCTGCCCCACCCATACGGTCTGGGCGTACACAGGCTTTACGTTTGGGGCACTGATCCAGGACCTGGTCATGCTTGAGCTTGCCAGGCTATGCGATGTCATCATTGACGGCCCCTTTATCGCGGAAGAAAGAGATGTTTCCCTGCCCTTCCGGGGAAGCCGGAATCAGCGGCTTGTCGATGTTCACAAGAGCCTGGAGGCGGGTCATGTCATCGATTGGCAGCCGGCGTATCTATAGCTCTGTGCCCATTCTTCTGCTGCGAATATCATCTAAAGATTAGGCATAAAGTCAATGGACTTGTACATACCATGGTAGCAGAAGGAGGATGGTGTATGTCGGTTGAATTCAGTGTTTTCCTGATCGCCATTGCATTTGTCGGGCTTGTCGTCAGCGTCATCGCGCTGCTGCGCAAAGTGCTGGTCTCCCTGGATGAAGCGAACAAAGTGCTGGCCGAAGCACGTACCGCCGTCCGGGATATAAACAGCGAGGTAGGCAGCGTGCTCCAGCATGCGAACGAAATTGCCGTTGAGGTAAAAGACAAAATCCGGGCCATTGATGCCATCGTCAACTCCGCGCAGGATGTCGGCCAAATTTTGCACACCGTTACGGACACAGCCAGAAGGGCCGTCGCCGTGTTGAACTACAGTAGCCAGGCAGTGTCGCCAGAGTATGTACCCTCCAACAAAATTACGATACGAAAAACGTCTATCGAAGCAGCCGCCAAGGAGACAGACCGCATTTAACGGTCAGCCTGTTGAGCCTCCCTCAACAGGCATGTTTTTTATGTTCATTTGCAGATTTCTTCATACTTTTCTAGAAAAAACGCATGGCTGCATTTTAGTGTTAGCCTAAAGGTACGGTTTCTGCCCCTCTCATCACCTTCCAGGAAACAGCTGCTTGCAGTATCAATGTGAACACAGTTACCCTCCGTATGAGAAAGTCTTGCATATAATTCTGTGTCCGTTGCTTTTAGGCTTAATAACTCGGTACTTCCCCCGTCTCTAGAGGCTTGTTCAATATCTTGCCCATTAAATAGCGAGAGTACCACATCCATACTTCTTGCTTTGGCCCCATAGACCCTTGTGTAAAGTTCAAAAGAAAATAATCCGTAATTCATAATTTCAACCATTACGGTAACGTCGTTCTTTATACATTCATTGATCAACCACGCGGTTTGCTGTAGGGTGATTGGCATTGGACTCTTATTATGACTCGTTCCCGTACCCTTTAAGATGTAATCAACGGTAACGCCAAAGTAATCCGACAAGGCTATTAAAAATTTTGCACTTGGTTGCTTTTTATCGTTCTCCCAATCGCTAATGTTTCCGGAATTCGTACCGATAGCCTTCCCCAGCACGTCCATTGATACCTTTTTTGCTTTTCGTAAAAGGTGAATTCGCTCACCAATTGTATTCTGACTTTCATGCTCAATGCTCATAAGTTCAAACCCTTCTCATTTTCACTGTCAAAAGACAGAAAATAACTTGATTTAGCTGTCATAAGATAGTATTATTAGTTATGTAGGCACTCTCTTACTCGTTTTTAATAGTATCAAATGCCAATGCTTTTTGACAATCCAAGACAGGGTTCGATGATCTTGGTTTTTTGCATGAAATGGACGGTCTATAAAGACGACGAAAAGAGGGTTATAGCCAAGAGCGTGTGATTTGATATATCGTTGTTTAGCTATATTTGTGGTGTTATAATGAAGCGAGGTGATATGCTTGGACGAAAAGGTACTTGATATACTCAGTCAAATGCAGACGCAAATGAGCGGGATGCAGAACCAAATGTCTCAAATGATTGAGCGGATGGACAGCATAGAGTCTAGAATGGGCAGCATGGAGTCTAGGATGGACAGCATGGAGTCTAGAATGGGCAACCTGGAGTCTAGAATGGACAGCATGGAGTCTAGGATGGGCAACCTGGAGTCTAGGATGGGCAACCTGGAGTCTAGGATGGACAGCATGGAAACAAAAATGGGACGCATGGAAGTTGACATTTCGAGCATCAAAGAAACCGTCAACCGAATTGAAACGCACCAACATGATAATCTGATTGCAACGCTGGAACGAATCGACAAACGAGTCGAACAGATTTCGGAATGGAAAGAAGAAACCGACAATGTTGTTGATCTACTTGCTCAAAGAACAACAAGACTTCAAGCCAAAATGAAACTAAATCCCTCATCTTAACGAGGCCACTGAAAATGTTCGCTAAATATTGAAAGAAGCTGTTTCCTCAGAAATATGGGAAATCAGCTTTTTTTTGCTATATAATTAAGACATTAATACGATATTATCGTTCCTAAAGACAACATGTTGCGTCAAATCAATAAACTTGTGGATTTCTCTTTTATTTATGAGGAGCTTAGAGGCAAGTATTGTCTGGATAACGGCCGAAATGCCATCGATCCCCTTCGGATGTTTAAATACTTGCTGCTGAAGGCGAACTTTGACTTGTCCGATGTCGACATCGTCGAACGTTCCAGATACGACCTGTCGTTTAAGTACTCCCTGGGCATGGCGCCGGAGGAATCTGTCATCGATCCTAGCTCGCTCACGAAGTTTCGCAAGCTGCGGTAGGCTCATCCGACGGGCGATACGGGCGCAAATTGAACTCCTGAGTCCCTCCCCGCCGCTGTTTGTTTTCGCCGGACAGGAATCGTTATAATAAGACTTGTCATGTGCATTACCGCTGAAGCGGACCTTACTCGGGAGAGGAGAATCACGATGTTCGTTGTGACTAATACGATCAAAGTCAAGGAAGGGGCCGGTAAAGAGCTGGCCGAACGGTTTGCCGAGGGGCAGGGCGTACAGGAAATGCCGGGCTTTATGCGCCTCGAAGTGTGGCATGGCGTCAATAAGGAGCAGGAAGAGCTGAAGGTATGCACCCTGTGGGAGAATGAGCAGTCTTTCCGCAATTGGACATCAAGCGATGCTTTTCGTGCGGCACACCAGGGACGGGGCAAAAACGAGGCCATTCTGGGCGCTTCCCTGGACACCTATGAGTTAATAGTGCAGGTATCCGCAGAAGAATAACCCTTTCATACCAAAACCCTTATAATCATAATCAGGAGGCATATTTTCATGGAACTTAAGAACAAAACCGCTGTCATTACCGGAGCAGGCAAAGGCATCGGCAGAGCGATCGCTGAAGTTTTGGCCAAAGAAGGCGTCAATCTTGGTCTCATCGCGCGAACGGCTGCCGATCTGGAACAGCTCCAGGCTTCATTAGGAAATACATACGGTGTAAAAGTAGCCAGCGCGGTAGCCGACGTATCCGACCGCACACAGGCTGAAGCGGCTGTAGCTTCGCTCGAGATGGAGCTTGGGGCGATCGATATTCTGATCAATAATGCGGGAACCGCCACCTTCAGTTCCGTACTGGACATGGATCCGGAAGAATGGGAGCGCATCGTGCGCGTCAACCTGATGGGCACTTACTACGTGACACGTGCCGTTCTTCCAAGCATGGTGGCGCAAAGCAGCGGCACCATTATCAACATTTCCTCGTCGGCAGGGGAACGTGGCTTCGCGACCGGTTCGGCCTACAATGCATCCAAATTCGCGGTCATGGGCTTTACGGAAGCGCTGATGCAGGAGGTCCGCAAATCCAACATCCGTGTTACGGCACTGACACCAAGCACTGTAAATACGGAGCTGGCCTCCAGCGCCGGGCTCAAAATCGGTGATGAAGACCGTATGATGCAGCCGGAGGACGTGGCCGAGCTGGTACTTGCCACCCTGAAGCTTCCGCAGCGTGTTTTTATCAAAACAGCAGGGATTTGGACAACCAATCCCCAATAAGGACTCTTGTGCAAATCAAAAGGGAGCGATTCTCGGCCAAATGGACCGGAAACGCTCCCTTTCTTTTTTTAGAAAACACTTAATGGAACGGGCAACCGCTGGTGCCTGGACGGGACGCAACCTTCTTTTCCTGGGCAAAAAAGTTAGGCTTCACCACTCTGTTTTCATATGAGCTGTGGAAAATAGGAGTAGCAGCCGGGGAAAGTGGCGGAATGAGCCACGTCCAGTCCCCTGTCAGCTCCCGGCCAGCTTTCCGTTCCCGTTCCTCGAACAGCTTGAATTGGGCCGCCGCCGTATGATGGTCGACGATACTCACCCCTTCTCGCCGGAACGAATGAAGAACAGCCGCATTCAGCTCAATCAGCGCACGGTCCTTCCAGAGTGTCGTTTCGCTGGAGCGGTCAAGCCCCATCAGCTCCGCTACCGCGGGCAGCTTGTTATAACGGAACGTATCCGCGAAGTTGCGTGCGCCAATCTCGGTTCCCATATACCAGCCGTTGAACGGTGCCGCCGTATAACGAATTCCGCCGATGCTCAGCATCATGTCGGCAATGATGGGAACCGCGTACCAGCGCAGGCCCAGCGCAGCGAATCCCTCGATGTCCGGATGATCGATATCAATCTGCTTCACAATCTCCTCCGGAATCGGAAACAGTAGAGGCGCCTGTCCATCCGCCTCAATGATCAGCGGGAGAACGTCGAAATCAGTTCCCCTTGACTCCCACCCCAGACGCTGGCACAGCTTCGTCAATTGAAGGGAGATCGGATCACCAACGATCCCATGCTCTGTTTCATACCCTGCATAGCGGATCAACTGGTGGTTCCAGATTCCGATGTCCGTTTTGTACGGCTGCGAGGGTCTGTATACCGTTAAGGTAGGAATAATCTTCCCCCCGTTGGTCGCTGTCTCGATATGCCTGCACAGCGATTCCGCAATATGAGCGGCTCTGCTAATGTGGCGCTCATCCCTGACGCGCAGTTTGTCCCAGAACAACCGGCCAATGCAGCGATTGCTGTTCCGCCAGGCCATGCGGGCTCCGTGTTCCAGCTCGGCAAAGGTATGCTCGTAGGTTCCTGTGAGTTCAATTTCCCTTTTTACATCAAGAAACCGGGCCCCCGCTTCCTCACGGCTCAGACCCAGTTCCTGATAACATTTATATATAAAGTGCTCCGCTTCCTGCAGAAGCGATGTGCTTTCCGTTTGCACTATTCAGCTCCCCTGTTCCATGTCGCGGGGCCGCAGTGGCCCCTCCTGCTTAATATCCCCCATTATACGCCCCGGAACAGGAAGAACCAATGAAATGAGGCTTTTGTTCACTTGATCTACACATCCGTGACAATGACTACCATCCCTGTTAGACACCGTAGCTTTATTTGCCCAAAAAAGCGTTCAGCATCCAGATGTGCTTGTCCACCGATTCCAGCATACCGTTCAGTATATCAGCAGTTGAAGGGTCGCCTGCCGATTCCGCAGCTTGCATACCTGTGGCCAGATCCGAAGCTACCAGCTTCAGATCGCTAACTACCGTCGCAACCATCTCCTCGGCACTTGACTGTCCTTCCGCCTCACGCACAATGGACAGCTGCAGATACTCCGCCATCGTTGCTGCCGGACGGCCGCCGATCGCAAGCAGGCGCTCCGCTATCGTATCCATATGCCCGGCCGCTTCATCATATAGCTCTTCAAACTTTGCATGCAATCTAAAGAAATGAGGCCCTTTTACATACCAGTGAAAATGGTGCAGCTTCGTATAAAGAACGGACCATGTCGCCACCTGGCGGTTTAACGCCTCATACAGATGGGTTGCAGCCTCTTCGACTGAATTGGTGTTGGTGTTTTTCAATATGGACATATTCGTTTACCCCTTCCCGGATCTAAAATAGTTGTGTGTGTCTGATTATGTTCTTAAGTTTGCTTGAATCTTATGCTGCATTTATACAAATTCAGCATATTAGAATTTAGACTTAATCTAAATCTTGTTTTGATTATAGCATGCTGGCTTTCAATTGAACAGGCATGATGGGGAAGATGTGCATGAAGATTGGATGAATGAAAAACGCCACCCTTCAGAAAACCCTAAAAACTCTGATGGGTGGCACATAAAATTCATTAGCATCCATTGGATTTGCCGTTCTTTCAGCTCTCGCAATACTTTTTGAAATTATCCAAAAACGCCTGCCAGCCTGCTTGCTGCATTTCAATAGGATTTTCGCTTTCTGCCTCGAAAACCTCAGTTACCCTCGTATCGCTACCTTGACCGCTGAAAGTAATGGCTACTTTTCTTCCATCTCCAAGTGTGTAAGCAATACATTCATGGGGTCTCACTTCATCATATACTCCGCTAAAGTCAAAGCCGAAGCTTCCGTCCTTCGCTTCCATGCGTGTAAGGAAGGCTCCGCCAGCCCTTAAATCATTTTCAGCCTTGGGCGCATGCCAATCTTCTGCAGCAAAAGACCACTTCGTGATATGCTGTGGCTCGGTCCAATACGACCATACTTTTTCCATCGGTGCATGAACTGTAGTTTCTACTGTGATGGTTGCTTTCTGATCTGATGTCATGGTTCATTATCAACTCCTTAGTTGAATTCATGTGTGGCATGAAGATGATAGCACATACGTTCTTATTTTGGAAGTGAAATGTTATTCATCTCCCCACCAATACATCAGGAAGAGAGTCTTCTCAAATATAGTTTAAAAATTCGGAAGGTAATGGGGATGGTTTAATGCTGACTGTTTTTTATTATTCGCATTTTAGAAAAATGGCATACATTAAATGCAGGGGGTACAGCGCTGCTGACGCCAAGCTTGTAGTTCCCTACAAATATTTAACCAAGAGTCTTTTGTATCCCAGTCTGTATTAAAAAAGCGGACACCTTATGAGTGTCCGCCAAAAGAGACTTATATAAAACGATGCCTCCGTCAGCCTTTACTTAGACTCTATGCGGCCCAGCGGGTTGGCGCTCTCTTCCAGAGCCGCGCGGGCTGCTGGCCAGCTGGAATCATCCAGGCCGAGCGCCGTGTGAAGGTAGGCCCATGTAAGCCGTTGGATCAGGGCGACCCGTTCGGGACTCTCGTCCGTAGTTTCCTTAACATTATAGCCGGAGATTCCGCCAAGGATGTGCTCGCCCCCGAAGAGAGTGAGCAGGTCCGTGCTGCCCGGGCTCAGGAAGTACGGGTCAGCGAACCAGTCCGGTCCCCGAGTGGACAGGTGGGACTGATCATGATCCCCTGCTACCACGAGGGTCGGCGTAGTCAGCTCCGCGAAGCTCGGGTTCATAAATGGGAAGTGCTCAGCTGCAAACGGAGTCAGGTCAGCTCCGCCCTTGCCAGTCGTGGCAAGCAGCACACCCGCTTTGATCCGCGAGTCGGACAGGGCCTCTCCCGGTTCACCGTTGGCATCGAGAACCCGCGCTCCCAGCAGCATACCCACCGTCTGGCCCCCGAAGGAGTGTCCGGCTGCGGCGATGCGGCCGCGATCAAGGCGCCCGCTAAGGCCGGGAACGGAAGCCTCAATGAGATCAAGCTGATCAAGGATGTGTTTCATGTCCTCGACCCGGAAACGCCAAATCAACGGTGTACGCGGATCTTCCGGAGCAAGGCTCAGCGTCCTCGAGTCGAGATGGGTGGGTTGAATGACCACGAAGCCGTGGGCAGCCCAGAAATCGACTAGCGGTGCGTAGCCATCAAGCGACGAGCCGAAACCGTGCGAGAAAACAATAATAGGCAATTCGCTCCCCGTTACGGGTGCAGATACTCGTACTTGCAGCTCCTCACCACGGCCGGGGGCCGACAGCACGATCGGTTTCACTGAAATGACTTGAGTGGGGGCACTAACTTTGAGTTCCATATTATATCTTTCCTTTCCATAGAAACATAATTTTTATATAGAAACATATTTGATTCCTTCGGATCATGTGCGCGAGCCTGTATCACCATGGAATTGGGCCGTTCTCACCCGAGAACGTGCCTGTCGGTCCGTCCGGGCCGGGGAGCGCGAGGCGCACGGGCTCGCGGGCAGCCTGTTGCACGGTGAGCGTGCCCGCAAAATTGTTGAGAGCCGTCGCAGCGAAGCCCGGGCTTACAGCGTTCACCTTGATGCCCGTCGACTCCAGTTCGATCGCCATGGCAAGTGTCATGGCGTTGAGCGCCGTTTTGGACGCAGGGTAGACGGGGCCGTAGATCGAGCGCCAAGGGAAGTCCGGGGCCGCGTTCATCGTCAGCGAGCCAGCGCCGCTCGACACGTTGACGATGCGGGCTGACGGGGCCTCACGCAGAAGCGGAAGCATCGCCTGGGTAACGGCAACGACGCCGAACACGTTGGTCTCGAACACCGCACGCAATTCATCAAGGGACACGTTGCTCGGCAGGGTCGACTTGGCATACTCCTCGACGGACATGCCCGGCGGCCGCCGCGTATGCGAGATGGCTGCGTTGTTGACGAGCACATCAAGACGGCCAAGCTCGCTGTGGACACGTTCTGCGGCAGCGGCGATGGAGGACTGATCCGTGACGTCGAGCTGCAGGGCGCGGGCATCCGCTCCGATGCTCTGCGCGGCTGTCTCTCCAAGCTCGAGGTTGCGCGACCCGACGAGCACGGTGAAGCCGTGCGCCGCGAGATCCTTCGCGATTTGAAGACCGATTCCTTTATTAGCCCCGGTGACCAGGGCAACGGGTTTATTCTGCATAACCATAGTCTAACTCCTTTTGGGCATCAATATGTTGGGGTTTAACCTTCCGTACTCTCTTCATCCACCACTTGGAACCAGCCAGGTATACTCATGATCCTGCCCCATATTCCGTCGGGAATCGCAAGCTTCGCCTGCGCGGAACGCGAAAGCGTCGTTTTGATTTCATCCTCCCGTCCGTTTTGGACCAGGGTTACCCATTCCGGGTTTATCATCATGGCATGGCCAAGCGAGATCAATGGAACGCCCGTGCTCAGAGCTTCCACGACATCATCGGGGGTCCACAGTCCTCCGACACCGATAAGGGGGACACGGTCGCCGACGAGTTCTTGCACCATCACGATTCGCGGCTTTGCGATCTTGTCGTCCGTTCTCGGACTCTGCCAGAAGTGCTCCACGGAAAGGTGGATATAATCCAGGTTTTGTTCTGCCAGCACATCGACAAAATGAAGCGTATCGGCCATAGTGATTCCTGGCGTTTCTTTCTCCTCCGGCGAAATGCGGTACCCGACTGCAAATGGCGACGTTGCATACGCTGCAACGGTTTGTTGAACGCGTTTCACAACCGCGAGCGGGAAGGCCATCCGCTTTTCCAACGTTCCGCCCCACTTATCTTCCCTTCGGTTCGCATGCGGGGAAAAGAACTGATGGATCAGAAACCCATTGGCACCAAGAATTTCAACCCCGTCAAAGCCGGCTTCGATGGCCCTGCGGGTCGCCTGCGCGAACTCTTCGATCGCCGTTTCGATGTCCGCTTCCGTCATCGCCTTGGGGATAGCCGCACCTTCACGCTCTGCCGCGATCGTACTGGGGCCCAGCGCATGACCGCTTGGAACCATCGCGGGATTGCCTAGCCGACCCCCATGATAAAGTTGCACAATCGCTTTGGCCCCGTTTTCCTGAATGACAGCCGCCAGCTTCTTCAATCCGGGCAGCAACTCGTCGTGATCGATGCCAAGTCCATGCTGGATGAACCTTCCGTTTTGCGACACGAGCGCGCTAGCTGTAATGATAGCGCCAACTCCTTGAGCGCGAGCCCGATAATAAGCCAGTTCCGTATCCGTCACTTCTCCGTTTGGACCGGATGCTCCAATGCCCATCGGTGCCATCATCACCCGGTTGTTTAACCTTACGCCCGAAGGCAAGCGAAACGATGCAAATAGAGGTTCGTAGCGAGCATTCATGTTCCATTCCTCTTTCCCGTGTATGTTTTTATTGGCTACGCTGGTACTACACCACGTTATAAATATAGCCTTGAATTAAGTTGACACATCAACCTGAATCCACTGTAACATATTGAAGTTGATGCGTCAACCGTGTTATGATGTTGCTATGGATAACAACGAATTGAACGCAGAAGAAATGCGAATATGGTATATGTGGAAGAGCTCCTTTAAGAACATCTTCGGCCGTGTCGTGAAAGACATATTTGACCATACGGGACTATCAGAGGGGGATTTCGGAGTATTAGACAGGTTAGTCCTTTTAGGAAATGGCAGCCTTCGCCAACAGGAATTGGCCGATTCGATGGATTGGGACAAGAGCCGATTATCCCATCACCTCACACGGATGGAGAAACGCGGACTAGTGACGAGGAAACCACTGGACACAGACCGCGGTGTTCAAGTTATCATCACTTCTGCCGGACAATCAGCACTGGATGATGCACGTCCCGTAATGTCCAAATCCATACGCGAGCATTTCCTTGATCGCTTGACAGAGCAGGACATGGAGTTGATTATGAAGCTGGCGGAAAGATCCAAACCAGGTTCTTCCGAGTCTTCCAAAGACCGCAGTGAGTAGAGTCAACAAGCCAACAGCACGAACAAGAAAACCACTGGTTGCAGGTTTGATTCCTGGGACTCCGGTGGTTTTTCTTGTACATAGAAAAGCAGCTCCATCCCCACAATAAGGATGAAGCTGCTTTTCCTGTTTTTTATCGTATCCATTTTTCCATGTTCATGCTATTTTTTCACCAGCAGTGGCACAACTCGGCCCGCATTCACATCAATCAGCCCATGATCCGTAATTTTGAAAGCAGGGCTTACGGGCAGAGAGTGTGTGCTTAGCGACATTATCGGGTTATAATGGCGATAACCCAGTGACAGCATAGCCGAGCGAAGCTCTTTAACCTTGACTGCCACGATGTCCAGCGGCTCCTCCGTCAGGATGCCGCCGACAGGCAGGGACAGATGAGCCAAAATTTTGCCTTCATGCACAACACAGAAGCCGCCCTGCCCTGCAATAACGGTGTTGGCTGCCAGCACCATATCCTGTGGATGATGCCCGACTACCAGCAGATTGTGATTATCGTGCGAATACGTTGTAGCTACCGCGCCGCGCTTGAGGGTGTCTCCGCCGATCAGTCCGTAGGCCCGGTTTCCGTTTTTGCCATAACGTTCAAAGGTCGCAATCAGACCATATTCCCCTTCTTCCCACTGCAGCAGACCGTCACGCACCACAGCCGGGGCGATCTGTTCTTCTGTAAACGTGGAGCCATCCTTAACGATCATTACGCGGCAATCATGAACCCCGTCTTCCTCATCGATATGAACTTTAAAGTCAGTTTCCTCCAGCAGCGGCAGCTGTACACTGTGATAAAAATGCTGCGGAAAATGACCGGACGCCAGCTTGCTTGTATGTTCCTCATACCGGTCAAACACCTTAACCCCGCTCTTGTACACCTGATCCGGCTCAAAACTCTGCAAATCGGACAGCAGCACGAAGTCGGCAATTTTACCCGGAGAGATGGACCCACGGTCATTCATCCGCATTCGCCTAGCAGGTGTAAAGGTCGCCGCATAGATCGCATGCTCAGGCTTCATGCCCATCTCTACTGCCTTGCGTACGATATGGTTGATATGCCCCCGCTCCACAAAGGAATCCGGCATCACATCATCGGTCACAAAGCAGAAATGCTGGGCCACATCTTCATGGATCAAATAGTCCATAACCTCAGGTGTCATCGATTTTTCCTGAATCTCAATGAACATGCCTGCGGCGATCCGGGCTGTCATGCCTTCGATGCTCTGATGAGTGTGATCGGAGCCGATGCCGGCATAAATCAGGCGGTGCAAATCCAGGTCAAGCAGCTTTGGAGTATGGCCTTCAATGATCAGATCCGGATAATGCTTGCGGACATGGTTCAGAATCCGGTTCGTTTTGCTGTCCGGATCACGGATCACGTCTACATAGTTCATAATTTCACCGAGACAGATCATCTCTCCGGTCTGAAGGAGCTGATCAATTTCTGGAATATCGATTTCCCCGCCGGATGTTTCCATCGGGGTCGCCGGTACGGAGCTGGGAATGGCATAGAACATATCAGCCGTACATTCCCTGCTCGCCTCCATCATCTTTTGAATCCCTTCAAGACCGAACACATTGGCCATTTCATGGGGCTCCGGTACAATCGTCGTCACACCGTTGCGGATCAGCCCGTCCGAGAAGGCGGCCGGTGTAACCATCGAGCTCTCAATATGAAGATGAATGTCAATCAGGCCGGGAATCATATATCTGCCGCCGCCCTCGACAATCTCATCGGCATGAAACGTGTCCAGCCCGCGGCTGCCAATGTACATAAACTGGCCGTTCAACACCGCCACGTTCCCTGTTTCAAACCGTTTATAAAAGCTATTGTATACTTGCACTTGTAAAATCAGCTTATCTGCACGCATAAGGGTTCTCCTTCTCAGTTCGCCGTTCTTGCTGCTGCGTACCTTCGGCTGAAACCGGAGGCGCATACGCGTCATGATCGCTCATTAATGAACGAGCACCATTTTGTCTTTGGGAAAATGTAGAACGACCCGTTGACCGTTCGGGTAAGGCACATCCGTTTCCTGGTTGGCGGTGAAAAGGCCGTAATCGGTCTCCACAACATATTGATAGCTTCTTCCGAGATAAGTGCTCACTTTAATGATGCCTGGAATATCATTGGGCGAGCTCTCTCCCGTGTTCTCCCGGATGACGATATCATCAGGACGAATCGCGCCCGTCCGCGCGCCCGACTGGGCAGTGCCGGGATTGCGGGACAGCAGGAAAGGTCTGCCCCCGGAGGTCAGCGCAAGAAGCCCGTCATCCTCCACCATTCTCTCGTCGAATTGCAGGAAGTTATTAAAACCGATAAACCGCGCTACATATTCCGTTGACGGATACTTGAAAATAGCGGATGGGGCATCAAGCTGCTCGACGGTTCCCTTGTTCATAATGGCGACCTGATCGGAAATCGAGAAGCACTCCTCCTGATCGTGGGACACGTAAACTGTCGTAATGCCCAGTTCCTGCTGAATGCGGCGGATTTCCACACGCATGTTCACCCGCAGATTGGCGTCCAGATTGCTGAGCGGTTCATCAAAAAGCAGCAAGTCAGGCTCAATGACGAGCGCCCGCGCAATGGCAACACGCTGCCGCTGGCCCCCCGACAGCTCTCCGGGGAAGCGCTTCTCGAAACCGCCAAGGCTGACGATGTCCAGCATGCTCATAACCCGCCGCTTGACCTCATCGTCTTTTACCTTGCGCAGCCGCAGCCCGAACGCCACATTGTCATAAACGGACAGGTGCGGGAACAAGGCATAGCTTTGAAACACGAAGCCAAAGTTGCGTTTGTTGACCGGAACACGGGTATAGTCCTTTCCACCGAACAGGAACTTGCCTTCCTTCGCTTCGAGAAAACCGGCGATCAGGCGCAGTGTCGTCGTTTTGCCACAGCCGCTTGGGCCGAGCAGCGACAGTAACTGCCCCTTTTCGAGCTGCAGGTCAAAATCCTTCAAAATATACGTGTTGTTGTAGGCCACGGATACGCGGTCCAATGTTAGCAGTGCCATAACCTGAAGCCTCCATTACCTTTTTGTGAAATAAGACAAGCCCATGAGCCGTTCAAGCAAGAACATCAATACCCCGGTCAGAATCATCAGCAGCACCGAGATGGCGGCGATCGTCGGATCAAAATAGTTCTCCACATACGTCAGCATCTGAATCGGAAGCGTGCTGAAGCCCGGACCTGTCATGAATACCGAGATGTCGACATTGTTGAAGGATTCCAGAAAGGCAATCAGAACCGCAGCAATAATGCCTGAACGGATATTCGGCAGCACCACCTGGAAGAAGGTCTGCAGTCTGCCTGCGCCAAGACTCAGCGCCGCTTCCTCGACAGCGAAATCAAAATTCGATAAACTTGATGCGATTACACGGATTACGAACGGCAGCATAATGACCGTGTGTCCGATCAGCAGCCCTGCCACGACCGGAAGATGATACACGACGATCAGATACCGCAGCAGCGTAAAGCCGAGCACAATGCCGGGAATCAGCACCGGGGACAGAAATACCGCGTTCAGCAAGCCTTTGCCCCGGAAGGAAAAACGGCTTAGCGCATAAGCGGCCGGCACACCCAGCAGCAAAGCCAAAATATTGCCTGCCAGAGATACGATCATGGAAGTCCAGAAGGAGGACATGAACGCACCAACTTCGAAAATATTCCGGTACCAGCGCAGCGAAAGGCTCTCCGGCGGGAATTTCAGCACCGTCCCGGATTCAAATGAAGTGGCGGAAATGATCAGAAGCGGGCCCAGCAAAAAGATGAAGACCAGCAGACTGAACAAGCCCAGCCCGAAATGTTTCTCCCGCATATCCACCTACCCCTTCGGATTGAGTTTGACCGCCGTTTTGTTCAACAGACCAACCACAATAAATGTAATGACGATCATCATTGTTGCGATAACCGATGCAAGGAACCAGTCGTTCAGCGTCATCGCGTTCTGATACAGGAAGGTCGCAATAACCCGCTGCTTGCCTCCAAGCAGCGCAGGCGTCGTATACGCGGTCAGGCTTCCTACGAACACCAATACACATCCGATAATCAGCCCCGGGACCGCAAGCGGAAATACAATCCTGCGGAAGGCGCCAAAGCGCGACGCCCCCAGACTCTGGGCAGCCTTGACCAGATCATTGTCAATATTCTCCAAAACACCGACCAGCGAAATAATCATCAGTGGCAGGAAAAGATGCACAAGACCGATGATCATGGCAACAGGCGTATACAGAATTTCAAGCGGCTTGTCTACGATTCCAAGTCCCGTAAGCGTCTCATTCACCAGGCCCTTGCGTCCGAGGATGACCATCCAGCTGAAGGAACGCACCACCGGGCTGGTCAGCAGCGGAAAGATGGCCAGCGCAAGCAAAATGCCTTTCTTCCGCGGCGCTTTTTGCGAAATATAATAGGCTGTCGGGAATCCGAGCAGCACGCACAGCAGTGTCGTCACCACGCTAACCTGCAGTGTTGTAAGAAGTATTTTCAAAAAATAAGGGTCTTTAAAAAAGTGCAGATAGCCTTCCAGCGTGAAGGAGCCCTCCTGAACAAAGGTCGATCCAATCGTCAGCACGATTGGAATGACCATAAACACCGTCAGGAAGAGCAGACCCGGCAGCAGCAGCCAATACAGGTATGTTCTCTTCATGTGCAACTCCTTGCAGCGGGTCAATTCTCTTAACCCAAAATTGGTTTATGCTCCCCCTGCCCGGCAGGGGACATCGCCGGCTTGCCGACCTCCCTGACGAACAATTCCAGAAATGCAGTGCTGTCCACCTCTTCGCACACCGCCATATTCGGTGACTGGCCCAGCCTGTTCTGGACATCGCCAACCGTCTGCCCGTCGCAGAGGCGGCTGGAGGTCTCAATGTCCACATACAGGGAAGACATGTGTACAAGACCGGAATCTATCGCCACACCTACAGCGAGCGGGTCATGCAGCGCACACGCCCGGACGCCGTACCGTGCTTCATACCTTTTCGTATAATCGGCGGTGCTCTCCTTAACGAAAGTCTGCAGCTGCGGGTCAGCCAGTCGTGCCACATGCTCGGCCGTAAGCAGCGCCTTGCGCGTGACGTCCAGCCCGACCTGAACCAGTCTGCCAAAACCGGCATGAAACACGATGCGGGCCGCCTCAGGATCGGCATACATATTGTACTCTGCTACAGGCGTCACATTTCCCGGGCCGTGAATGACCCCGCCCATAAAAATAACTTCTTTTACAAAGCGGGGAAGCTCAGGGCACTTCAACAAAGCGTTCGCCAGATTGGTCAGTGGGCCGGTACATACCAGTGTAAGCTCGCCCGGATGCTGTTTCGCAAGGTTAATCATGATGTCAGGTGCAAATCCGTCGGAGGGTGTGGCATGCGGTGCTTCATTTTTCAATGCTCCGCCCATGCCGTCCTCACCATGAATTCTTTTCTCGTCATAATGATTCCGGACCAAGGGCGCATTCGCACCCTTGTACACCGGAATATCCGGACGATGAAGAAGATCCATGATCTTGCATGTATTCAAGGTTGCCTGCTCCAGCGATACGTTGCCGCACACCGTTGTAATAGCCCGAATATCCAGAAGCCCGCTTTTGGCGGCGAGCACTATGCCTAATGCATCATCAATACCCGTGTCTACATCCAGGATCACTTTTTTCATTATTGAGCAACTTCCCTGTTCCAGCGGTCAGTCCACTTCTTTATATTTTCATTGACGAAGGACATGTCCAGCTTAACGAGCTTCTCGACAACGTCGGCACCATAAGTAATGCCCTCCGTATCTGCTCCACTAAGCACAACCTCCGTATTGACCGGAGAGTCCACCTTCGCTTTCGCCGATGCCTCCTGCACTTCCTTGCTGAGCATCCAGTTAATGAACTCTTCGCCCAGTTCCTTCTGATCGCTGCCTTTGACAATATTCACGGTATTCATAACCGCATAAGCTCCTTCGGAAGGAGTCACAAATTTCGCATCAGGAATAGCTGCCTGGAGGTCTTTAAAATACATTTCCATAATAGGACCGCCAGCAATTTCCTCCTGGCTGAACATATTCACGAACTCGGAGGTCTGGCCGTAGAACTTGACGATATTCGGGCTCGCCTCAGCCAGCTTCGCAAAAGCAGCATCCTCATTAAATTCCGTATTACCTGCTACTTTGGAAGCCATGTCCACGGCCATCGGACCTGCGGTTGACGTAATGTTAGGCAGGGTCAGGTTTTTGGCAAACTGAGATCCCCACAGATCCGCCCAGGATGTAACGTCACCGGATACCAGGCCCAGATTGTAGGCAATACCGAGGCGGCCGATGGTGTAAGCAGGGCCGTATTCCTCGCCAAGCGGCGCTTTCGCAATATCATAAATGTTATCAATATTCGGGATTTTCGAGCGGTCGATGGTGTCGAACAACCCTTCCTGAATTCCCTGTTGTGCATAGTAGTCAGAGAGGAATACCACATCGACATCGGAGCTTCCCTGACGGATTTTGTTCAGACGCTCAGCGTTATTGCCGATATCTACAACGATCTCGACATTATGTTCTTTCTCAAACGGTGCATATACCTCAGATTTAAAGAAATCCTCGGAAAAGCCCCAGGTGGAGACGACCAGCTTCTGCTTGTCCCCTTGTGTGGAGTTGCCTCCTTCAGCATTTCCGCTAGTGCTCGCGCTGCTCCCGCAGCCTGCCAGCAATGCGGATGCGAGTGTAACTGTGATGAGTCCGCCAAACCATTTTTTCATACCTTGCTTCCCCCCAAATGTAATAACTGCTTATAGATAGAAAAAAAGAAAAGCATTCTTGAATGATCAAGAACACTTTTCTTCGTAAACAAAGATAAGCGCTACCCGCTAAAAGTAAAACAGGTTCTCCCCTCAGATAGATCCGAGGCGAAAAGCCGACATATGAAGTTATTCAGGATGGCTTGAGCATGATATTGGTTACAGCCCACTGGGTCCCGGTATCATAATCACGGAGTAGAACCTCAATATCAAGCCCTAATTCTTGTTCCAGCTTCTCGCGAAGTCTCTTCTTATAGAGCAAGGACATACGGAAATCCACTTCCAGCTTCAAGCCGGGGGCTTCCCCTTCCAAGGCTACAGACCGCGGAGAACGCCGATGCTTCGCAACGAGGGTAATCAGGTTGTCGTCAACGGTCGCCCGCAACAGCGTGGTACCGAATCCAAACAAATCCTTGGAAATATCATTGTAAATCCGGTATAAACGTTTCTTACTCTCATTACTGTCCAGCAGCTTCATGAACCCACCCTCATCAAGGACTACCGTACATTCAACGCACCAGCTTCTTGAATTATACATAAACTTTCGTGAAATGGCAACCCACGGCACTACAAATGTAATTATTCATGCGCGAAAGACGAACAATGTGTCGAAAATTGGTGAATATAGTCCTATTTTGGTCATGCACCCCGTGACCAAAGGAGCCGCCGGGCATTGCTCCCCTATCGCTTGGGTGGAACTAATATCGCTGTGGAGCGGCTTTTTGGGCAAGTTCTGTCATATAGTCAAAGAAAATCTCAGGTTCGGTATCGAAGACCAATTGAACCGGACGGCCATCGGGTACTGCAACCGTTCTGCCCTGGCTTGGCCCGTCGGGGATCACCGTGCAGGTGACCGTTTTCTTGCGCACCAGGTCAGGACGGCCAACCGAAGCTGTCGTCAACACATCCCACAAATAATAGGTGGAATTGGTTTCACTGTAGACGAGCGGCGGGCAGCCTGCGTAGCAGTTGCCGAGGAAATCAACGCCCTCATAGCGGCGTTCTGACGCCCAGCGTCTGCGCACAGCCGGAGTGAGCGGCACCTTGTTCGTGCTCTCCAGCGCGACCAGATCGATTTCGAGCCCGCTCTGCCACACACGCAGCGCAGCCTCCGGATCCCAAAACGCATTCCATTCTGCTGTACCGTCATGCTCCGGCTCCTCAACGTTCCCTTTTTCGAAGGTGCCCCCCATCCAGACGAGCTTCTCGATTTTGTCCTCAATATCAGGGGCCTCGTCCAGGGCGCGGGCCAGATCAGTCAGCGGTCCAGTAAAGAGCAGTACCGTTTTCCCATCTGCCTCACGTACCTTTTCAATCAGATGGCGGTGGGCAGGAAGCGCAGACAGCGGGGCGTCCATGCGGCCCGACTCATTCAGGATCGGCAGGGCGTCAACATAGAACGAATGAATGCGCCAAGCGGCCGGGAAAGGGTTTTTACCGCGGGAGTTGGATTTGGCTACTTCAACGGTCCCGTCCCCGAAGCGATCGATGATTTTACGGCTGGCGTCCGTGGCCGGCTCCAGATAACCGTCTGCCGGAATGACGGACACTCCTGTCAGGCGCACGTCCTCCATTTGCAGCAGCATAAACAGCGAAACGAGATCGTCCACACCTCCGTCATGGTTGAAATATACGTTTTTCAGCGTCATATGTCGTTCTCTTCCTTCCTTCGCGCAAATATACAAGCCAGCCCTCATTATGAAGCATCCGCCGTTTACAGTAAACTCGAACCTGTTGGAAAATGCGGTCTGATGACTCAAAACCAAAATCAGTGCTTGACGAAATGAATTAGACTGAGGTGACGTCTATAGGGCTCGTGTCTTGGTGTCTTGGTGTCTTGGTATCTTGGTATCTTGGTATCTTGGTATCCCTGCACGCTGTCTTTGCACGATTATCCCTTTTGTTCAGGAGTAGGGGATGGTGGCTAGGGTTAGCCATAAGCGGTGCGCAGTTGCTGCAAACGAAAGAGCTCAGGCTGCAGCAAAATCACGGCCTTTCCTCCTCGCCTTATCCTTCATCTCCCGTTCGGTCAACTTTACTCGGTTACCTGATCAAACGGGATAATGGTGCAAAGCTTCTGAATAATGGTGTTGATCTGCCTCCCGGCCTCCCCACCCACCAGCCTTCCCCGTCCTCAAGCCTTCAACGCCCTTTAAGCACTGCCCAAGGAATGTTTGCAGGATGGCCGGACTTTTCGGCACATAGGTTTAGCTTTCTTTAAATATTCATTTAATATTACCCTCTATCGCATCAATAGCGTCGCAACAAATCTGACAGGACACATTTCTGACCACCGAACTGCTCTGAAGAATCAGGGCTGCAGGTTGTCTTAAAAACCCGGCCCACAGGGCCTTGAAAGGGGAATGAAGATGACATTGCATACAGTTGAAGATCTCGACCGCATCCGCCAAGAGTGCAGATCGATGGTAACCAAGCGGGCCATCGCTTCAGGCGGGACGGCTCTGATTCCGCTTCCCGGCGCGGATGTCTTTGCGGATGTCGGCATTCTGATGCAGTTGCTGCCTGCTATTAACGCTAAATTCGGTCTGTCCGAAAAGGACCTGTCCGGCCTGGATGCGGAAGCCAAATCCATGGTATACGGATTGATCACTTCTGTAGGGAGCAGTCTGATCGGACGTGTCGTAACAAAAGAAATCATTTTGCATCTGCTTCAGAAGCTGGGTCTTCGTATCGCCACCAAACATGCCGCCAAGCTTGTGCCCATTCTGGGACAGGGACTGGCCGCCGCGCTCGGCTTCACGGCTATGCGAGTGATCGGCAACCGCCATGTTGACGAGTGTTATGAGGTTGCCAAGCGCCTTATGCAACAGCGCGCAGCAGCGGATAACGCGACCACTTGGAGCGTGCGGCAGACACCGCTGAAGCCGATACCAGCAGGCCGTGTAATCCAGCTTCTTCCTCCGGGATCGAAAGGCCGGACGAAGCAGGCTTCAGAACAGGAAGACATGACCGAGCAAAATCTGAATAGAAATAACCCCCGCATCCGTGTTTAAAACCTTATTTGTTACTGTCGAGACTGTCAAGAGCCCAACCAAACCTCGGGTAAACCAAGGCCTTGGCTGGGTTCTCCGCTACTTCCTGTCTATTCGATCACTCTGACATTCAGGACATACCTGGAGTTGGGTAAGTATGTAATCTCAATGAACTTACCCGTGTCCGAGGGAGATATATATCGATAGCTCGTAAACACTGTACCATTAATTTCAATCTCCTGATCATGGAATGCTCGGCCTCTGCTTGAAATATCATCAGCCGTTCCATGGACGATTTGATAGTTCTTTGTAAAATAAGAGCCTAAATCCTGCACTCCCAAGTATGATTTGTATGAACAAAAGAGGATGAGGCCAGCACCGGATAATCCTGAAAAGATTTTTATCCATACGTCCTTTGCCGGACTTGTATTATTGTATTCATCCTTTTCAAATCTTTGGAAAACGAGACCCACTAAAACCATCCCACCCAATACACCCAAAAAACGGTTTATAAGCCAACTCAGAAAATATCGTTGAAGATTAAATAATATCGATGGACCAAGAATAAGAAAGAGAAGGGCTGATACAATGAACGCAAAAAATACGTAGATGATTTTCAAAAACTGATCCCCCTCCGAAGAGCTCCAGTAAACTCTCCGTACACCAATAATAAAAGCAGCAGGCTACTTCTCCGGCGGCTCTCCCTTGACCGTTCCTCCACACTCGGGGGCCTGCCATATCCGTTCAAAGCTGCCCTTCATCTTCACGAGGAGTTGCCTCATCATCTCATGATCCTCCTCCGTAAAATCGGACAGCAGCGTCTTAATCAGATTCTTATAGTAAGGAAGAATATCATCCAGAAAAGCCTGTCCGTCCTCTTTCAGCCGTACCGTGACCATTCTCCGGTCGCCTTTGTGCGCCACCCGTTCAATCAGTCCGTCCCGCTCAAGCCCGTCAATCAACCCTGTCATCGTTCCGCGCGTGACATCGGCCAGCAGGGCCAGCTCCGAAGGTGTCATATCATGAGGAGTACTCCGGGACAGGAGACTCAGTACGATGACCCTGCCTTGAGAGGCTCCCCGCTTGGCCAGGTCGCTGTTCATTTCACGGAATATCCCGTTCGCCAGCCTGGCGAACGCCAGGAAAGTCTCAATATCCGATATATCTGCTTCTTCATGTCCCGGGTTGCGGAGAATTCCGCGAATAGAGTCGTTATGAAAATTAAAATTCATCCTGTATCCTTCCCACTCCTTTACCCAAAAATCGATAATGTCTCCACTCCTCCGGCAGAAGCGAAGCATAAGGCTCCTTCACAAACCGGTCATCCACCAGCACGAGCACCCCTTTATCCGTTTCCGTCCGGATCAGGCGTCCTCCGGCCTGCAGCACTTTGTTCATACCGGGATATACGTAGGCATAATTAAATCCGTTCTTGCCTGCACGCTCGAAATAACTGCGGAGAATATCGCGCTCCGCGCCAATTTGCGGCAGACCTACTCCAACGATGACCACACCGTTCAGCCGGTCTCCGGGCAGATCGACGCCTTCGGCGAACACCCCTCCCAGCACCGCAAAACCCATCCGTGTCCTGTCCGTGCAGGGCTGAAACGCCGCCAGAAAGGCATCGCGCTCCTCTTCCCCCATACCCGGGTTCTGCACCAGAATCTCCGCATCCGTATCCCGGCTCATAAACTCTTCGGCCACCTCTCTTAAATAAGGGTAGGACGGAAAAAAAACGAGCAGGTTGCCTTTCTTCTCCGCCGCGAGCGTTTCCAGCATGTCGGCAATCGGCCCTCTGGAACGCTCGCGGTCCCGGTAGCGTATCGAAAGCGGTAGGAGGCGGACATTCCACTGCTCCGGATAAAACGGGGATGGGACATGCAGCGTATAGTCGTCTGCTCCCGCTCCCAGCATATCCCGGTAGTAAGAGAGCGGTGTCAGCGTGGCCGAGAAGTAGACGGCTGACCTGTAACCTTTAACGGCGGAAGCGATCAGAGCGGAAGGATCCAGACAGAACAGCCGTGTGATCAGATCCTCGCGCGTGTCCGCCGAATAGGTGACATAACGTTCATCGTACAAGCCCGAAATCCGGATCATATTTTGTGCGGCAAAGTAGGTGTCCAGCAGCAATGACTGCGCTGCGGCATCCTCTCCCGCGGGCTCAAGCAGCTCTCGTTCAGCTGCCCCCGCAAAGGAAGCAAGCAGCTCGATAAGCTCATGAGGCTGCTCCTCGGAGACTTCATAACCGGATTCCTTCAAAGCTTTGCGCAAATTAATGAAATAAGTGTTTATTGTGCCGGCCGCGGCGGCAACCCCCGGATTCACCGTCTTGAATACACTCTTCAGATCCAGGAAAGCGTCTTTGCCGATCTCCGCCGAATACATGTCACGGCCGCGCTCAACCAGATTATGCGCCTCGTCCACCAGGAGCACGCTCTTCCGTTTATTCTCCTCCAGCTGCCGTTTCAGGGCGATCCGGGGATCGAACACATAGTTGTAATCACAAATCACAGCGTCACAGGCATACGCCACATCCAGAGAAAACTCGAACGGGCACACGCTGTGCTTGCGGGCGTAAGCCTCAATGACCGGACGGGTCATGATCGTCTCATTCCCCAGAATATCTATTACCGCTCCGTTAATCCTGTCGTAATATCCATCACACATCGTGCATTCCCCGGCATCACAGCGATTCTCTTCCTTGAAGCAAATCTTGTCTTTGGCTGTCAGGGTAATGGCATGAATATGCAGGCCGTGACGCCGCATTCGGGCGAAGGCTTCCTCTGCCCCGGCGCGGGTGGTGGTACGAGCGGTCAGGTAAAAAATGCGCTGCATCCCTTCTTCCGTCATCGACTTCAATGCCGGATACAGGGTGGATATCGTCTTGCCGATCCCGGTCGGCGCCTTCGCGAACAGATTTACACCTTCGGTGATCGTTTTATATACCGCACCCGCCAGCTTGCGCTGTCCTGCCCTGTACTGCTCAAAGGGGAATTCCAGTGTACGGATGCTGTCATCCCTGCGCTCCCTGTGATCCGCCAGGAGACGCGCATAAGGCGCATATGCCTCGAGCAGAGAGCGGACGAATTGCTCCAGCTCGTGCAGCAGAAGCTGCCGCCGGAAGCGTCTGGTCTCCCCGCTCTCCTGCTGGACGTAGGTCAACTGGACCTGCATGGAAGGCAGACCTTCATCCACTGCAATCATATATGCATACAGCATGGCCTGGGCCCAGTGCACAGGCAGTCCGTCCCCTTCCGACTCGCCGGCGGGGCCGACGAAAGACTTGATTTCATCAACGGTCAGTACGCCATCCAACTCGATCAGCCCGTCGCAGCGCCCTTCTACCAGGAAGAGAAGGTCCTCGTGAACAAGCTCTGCTTTCAGCAGCACTTCCTTCCTGTCCGTCTCTTTATATTGCGCCTGAACGCTTTGATGCACCCTTGTCCCTTCCTGCATACTGCCTGCGGATCGAAACCCGGGTATAATGCTTCCGCTGCGATACACATATTCAACCAGCGGCCTTACTGAAATATGAACCGTTGCTCTTGTCTTCATGAGGTCACCCGTCCCAGTCTTTATCTTTTCACTTTACCATGCCTGCGAACATAACGTAAGTGATCTGAATGAATCAGCCGAGCATCTCTATTAAAAAGAAATTGAAATAAATGATATAAGTTATGGTAAAATATTATAAATTGATGACAAAATGCCGATAAGCATAATGTACATGTTTTTATCAAACAGCAGTGTAAAAGCATGACATCTTATGGGGAGGTGCCTTGTGAACCTCAAAGAACTGGAGCAATTGTTGGAGAAAGAACGGCAGGAACTTAACCGGATGGCAAATCAGCATGGACTCAAAGACAATCGTGTGTTGGACAAGTCGCTTAAGGTGGATCGGATTCTGGATATATACAACCGGGCCAAACTTGCAGCCTTCCGCCGACCATTGAATTAAATTTTAAGAAAAAACGTCTATCGAGACAGACCGCATTTAGACGGGCTCGCTCGGGTTCTCGTTTGTACGTTTTTTTGTACAAAAACCTGAGACGGGGCTCGCTCGGGTTCTCGTTTGTACGTTTTTTTGTACAAAAACCTGGGAGGGGGCTCGCTCAGGCTCTCGTTTGTACGTTTTTTTGTACAAAAACCTGGGAGGGGGCTCGCTCAGGCTCTCGTTTGTACGTTTTTTCGCACAAAAACCTGGGAGGGGGCTCGCTCAGGCTCTCGTTTGTACGTTTTTTCATACAAAAACCTGGGAGGGGGCTCGCTCAGGTTCTCGTTTGTACGTTTTTTCGTACAAAAACCTGGGAGGTAGTTTTCTTGCAATGATAGAATTGTTCAGCTCCGCTGAAAACTTATAAATTCTAGTATATAAAATGAAAGTCCGTTGTCCGGGAGACAGCGGTTTTTTTTCGTTGCTCTCCCTCTTGCTCTTCATTATTCACCGCTCTCCCGGCTGCTCTTCCGGAGCATGGACTGGGTAAAGGAAATCCACTCGCGTGCCGCAAACGACAGATAGCGGTCCTTGCGCCAGATCATCGCCAGACTGCTGCTGCACTGACGGCATAAAACAGAAAAAGGGAGTCCGTATGTGATGACGGTCTCCCTTTTTTGTACATTTATCCCTTATCCAACCGTCACTACGCTCTTCTCGTCCTCCGGCACCACGGCATAATGCAGCTCTGCTTCCAGTTCCTCTGTGTACCGCTCACGCTGCTCCACGCTCCAGCCTGCCCGCTCTGCCATAAGCGCTATGACTTGCGCCTTCCATTGCTTCACCCAGGCGATGTTGAAGAAGAGAGCGCCGGTACGGCGGATGAAGAAGTCGGCTGGTGTAACCGTCATTTCCTCTTCCAACGCATACAGCAACGAAATTCTCACCTCATCCGGAAGCGCCTCCTCAGCCGGACTCTGTTGTGGGCGGGCGGCGATGGCGAACAGCCGCTCGGCGTTGGAGCCGTAGCGCTTGGCCCAGGCTTCCGCCAGTTGGCGCGGCACACCGGCAGAGGCACCTTTATCGGCAGCAGAGCGCACGAAGGCCTCAAAGCCCTTGGAGCCGCCCACATCGCCGCCGGACATGGTCAAATCTCTGGTCACTGCACCACCATAAGAGGTTCCCGTACGTTCCTTAAGCAGCTCTACTGCCCGGTCCACGACCATTTCGGCCATTTTGCGGTAGCCGGTCAGCTTGCCCCCTGCAATGGTGACCAGCCCGGAGGCTGACTCCCAAATTTCATCCTTGCGGGAAATTTCCGACGGGTCCTTGCCTTCTTCATAAATCAGCGGTCGTACCCCCGCCCAGCTGGACTCTACATCTTCTACAGTGATTTTTACGTCCGGGAACATATAATTAATCGCATTAATAATATAAGCGCGGTCTGCCGTCGTCATGCGCGGATGGGCTGTATCGGCCTTATATACCGTATCCGTCGTTCCGACATAGGTTTTGCCGTCCCGCGGGATCGCGAACACCATCCGACCATCCGGTGTATCGAAATAAATCGCCTGCCGCAGCGGAAAACGTTTCTGGTCGAAGACCAGGTGCACCCCCTTGGTCAACTGCAGCGTCTTGCCTTTCCTGGACCCGTCCAGCTCACGCAGCGTGTCCACCCACGGCCCGGCCGCGTTAATGACCAGCGTCGCGCGGATATCATACCCCTCGCCCGATATGCGGTCCGCAGCATGCGCCCCGATCACGCGGCCGTTCTCATAGAGCAGCTTGGTAACCTTGGCATAGTTAACGGCCACGACTCCACTAGAAACAGCCCTTTTCATAACCTCGATCGTCATCCGGGCGTCATCCGTCCGGTATTCCACATAGGTGCCGCCGCCCTTCAAGCCTTCACGCTTCAGCAGAGGCTCCTTGGCGAGCGTCTCCTGTGCGTCATGCATGCGCCGCCGCTCGCTGTGCTTCACACCCGCCAGACGGTCATACACCTGCAGCCCGATGGAAGTCGTGAACTTACCGAACGTTCCTCCTTTATGCATCGGCAGCAGCATGCGTTCCGGTGTCGTGACATGCGGGCCGTTCTCGTACACGATCGCCCGTTCTTTACCAACCTCGGCCACCATCCCGACCTCAAACTGCTTCAGATAACGCAAACCGCCGTGAACAAGCTTCGTGGAGCGGCTGGAGGTGCCTGCCGCAAAATCCTGCATTTCCACCAGCGCCACCTTCATGCCCCGCATAGTTGCATCAAGCGCGATGCCCGCGCCTGTAATGCCGCCGCCGATTACCAGCACATCGAAATGCTCTCCAGCCATCCGCCGCAGCAGCTTGGCCCGTTCGTTCCCCGCAAATTGAACTGTAGTCATGTCGTTTCCCTCCGGATATTTTTTAGATTCAAGCGCTCAACCTGAACATCGGTGCTTGACGACCGGCCATTGGAACAAGGGGCTGTCGTCCTTTTCTGCTAACGGACTGGAGGGCTCTTATTTGCCCAAATGGCGGAATTTTATTGTCTTAACGGACTGGGAAGACCTTATTCACCCGAAAATAGCCTGAAACTTGCGTTTAAACGCTAAATAGGGGATATGGTGTCCGTTAGCATTCCACAGACGCTTGATTTTGCCGAAATAGCGGCATTACAGTCCATTAGGTGATCACATGCGCCATCTGATCCTGTCAAGCTCCGACTTCGGTATTGGACCGATAAAGAAAGTATAAGTTTTCAGCGGAGCTGAAGCTTTCTATAATCGCAAGAAAAACTACCGCTAAAAGCGGTCTGTCTTCTGTGAAGATACGTCAATAGACGTTTTTGTTACTGTTGATACTGCTCCCAAGCAAGCCAGCCATGGTACAAAAAAAGAGACCACGAACTTCACCGCAGCAGTAATGCCGGGTGCGTCGTGGTCTCTCCCAATCTCCTGACAAGGATATTAACTTGTGTCTATCGTACCATACTGCCTCGGAAAAAGAAACGATAAATCCGCCGCATAACCGTTCCTATATTATTTGAAGGTCTATTATTTGAAGGCCATGGCGGCATGAACCGCCTTCTTCCAGCCTGCATACAGACCTTCCCGGGTATCTTCAGCCATTTCCGGCTCAAAGGAGCGCTCTACCGTCATATGCGCACGCAATTCATCAATGTCCTTCCAGAAGCCCACAGCCAGACCCGCAAGCGAAGCCGCGCCCAATGCTGTCGTTTCGTGAACCGCAGGCCGCTCTACGACAGAACCGAGAATATCGCTCTGGAACTGCATCAGGAAGTCGTTCAGCACCGCACCGCCGTCCACCTTCAGCGTCTTCATCTTGATCCCCGAGTCACTCTCCATAGCCGCCAGCACATCCCGGGTCTGATAGGCCAATGCTTCCAGCGTGGCCCGGATAAAATGCTCCTTGGTCGTACCGCGTGTCAATCCGAACATGGCCCCCCGTACATCGCTATCCCAATATGGGCTGCCCAACCCTACGAAGGCTGGTACCAGGTACACGCCATCGGTCGACTCTACACGGGCAGCATAGGCTTCGCTATCCTTCGCTTCTTTGAACATGCGCAATCCGTCGCGCAGCCACTGAATGGCCGAGCCGGCCACAAAAATGCTGCCTTCCAGCGCATACTGTACCTTGCCCTCTTCCAGTCCCCAGGCGATTGTCGTAATCAGCCCGTGCTCGGATTCGACCGGCTGATCCCCTGTGTTCATCAGCATAAAGCAGCCCGTGCCATACGTGTTCTTGGCCATGCCTTTGTCATAACAGGCCTGCCCGAACAACGCTGCCTGCTGGTCACCGGCTGCTCCAGCGATTGGCACATTCTCGCCGAAGAAATGGTAATCGACCGTATGGGCGTACACCTCGGAAGACGGACGTACCTGAGGAAGCATGCTTTGCGGCACACCCAGAATATTCAGCAGTTCTTCATCCCATTTCAGTTCATGAATGTTGTACATCAGCGTTCTGGCAGCATTGGAGTAATCCGTGACGTGCGCCTTGCCGCCGGAGAGCTTCCAGATGAGCCAGGTATCGATCGTTCCGAACAGCAGCTCGCCGCGTTCAGCCTTCTCGCGCGCGCCTTCCACATGATCCAGAATCCATTTCACCTTCGTGCCGGAGAAGTAAGGGTCGATCAGCAGCCCGGTTTTACGGCGGAACACGTCGTTCAGCCCCTGATTTTTCAGCCCTTCACAGATTTGTGCAGTCTGGCGGGACTGCCAGACGATTACGTTATACACCGGAAGGCCGGTTTCTTTATCCCATACGACAACCGTTTCGCGCTGGTTGGTAATGCCGATGCCGGCAATCTGTGAAGCTTTAACTCCCGACTCCGACAGACAGGAAGCGATGACCGCGAGAATGGAGCTCCAGATTTCGTTGGCGTTCTGCTCCACCCAGCCCGGATGGGGAAAATATTGCGGAAACTCCTGCTGTGCCGTATATACAATTTCACCATCACGGTTAAATAAAATAGCCCGTGAACTGGTCGTTCCCTGATCCAGTGACAGAATGTATTTTTCCATGAGTATGCCCTCCTGTATGGTTAATATTTAATGGTAGTCAAGCCACCGACTTGCCTGTGGTGTTGATTGTGCGCTTGCGCCCGGCCTGCAGGGCAATCACGAGAACAACAACGATCAGTACGAGCACCACCCAGAATGCAGTCGTCAAGACGCCTTTAAACACAGCACTGTAAAAGAGTCCACCGAACGAACCGCCAAGCAGCGGGCCGACAATCGGAACCCATGCATATTTCCAGTTGGAGCTTCCTTTACCCGCAATCGGCAGCAGGAAGTGTGCGAGACGCGGGCCGAAATCACGAGCCGGGTTGATGGCATAACCTGTCGTTCCGCCCAGGGACAAACCGATACTTACAACCAGAAAACCAACAAGCAGCGGGTTCAGTCCTTCTGTAAAAGTATTGGCCCCCAGAGCCTGGAGAGCGAGCACAAAAACAAACGTCCCGATCATCTCGCTGAGCACATTCGAAAACGGATGATCAATCGCTGGTCCGGTGGCAAATACGCCAAGCTTCGCGCCCGGGTCCTCTGTAGCCTTCCAATGTGGCAGATAATGCAGATATACCAGTGTTGCACCCACCATAGCTCCCAGCAGCTGGGCAATAATGTAACCTGGCACGTCGGCCCACGGGAATGTCCCCTGGAATGCCAGCGCCAGCGTGACCGCAGGATTCAGATGCGCCCCGCTAATACCTCCAACCGCATAAACCGCAAACGCTACCGCCAGTCCCCAGCCCAATCCGATGACGATCCAGCCGGAGTTCTGTGCGAGCGATTTGTTCAGCGTAACCCCGGCACAAACTCCCGCGCCAAGGGTAATCAGAATCATGGTGCCGATAAATTCAGCAAAAAACGGCGTCATAATCATTTACCTCCTTCATTTCATTTTCCCTGACTAACTTCATGTAAACTTCATGCAAATTTTCATCCGCACAAAAAAGAGGAGAGCTAACACAAAACGCCCCACATGCTGCAGCATGTGATGTCTGTGTGGCTCTCCTCGTCTCCGTCACGGTGTATTAACTTGAGTTGATCATATCGTAAAATGAAAGCGGTGTCAACATGATTTTTTTCACAGCCGATAATGGTCAAACAAGTTCTTGTTCGAAGTAGTCACCGCCGTGGCTCCGGCAGCAAGCGCCAGCTCCACTTCCTTCACATCGCGGATCAATCCCCCGGCCAGAATGGGTATGCCTGTGCGCTCACTGACCTCCGCAATCATATGCGGCATGACACCTGGCAGCACCTCGATAAAATCC
Organism: Paenibacillus medicaginis; assembly: GCF_042138635.1. Classification (NCBI taxonomy): domain Bacteria; kingdom Bacillati; phylum Bacillota; class Bacilli; order Caryophanales; family Paenibacillaceae; genus Paenibacillus; species Paenibacillus medicaginis. Next base: position 181,846 of record NZ_JBHIRY010000004.1, read on the forward strand.
GGCTGTGTTTTCTCGACCAGTGTGTAGCTCTTTTCCAAAGCAATCGTATCCAGCATAAACAGGCGCTGAATGGCCAGAATCCCCTTTTTCTTGGCTGTAGTGATGACGCCGGCACGGGTGGAAATAATGCCGAACGGCTTGATCTCCTGGCACAGATACTGCGCCGCATACTCGTCATTCTTCAGGCCCTGCACCAGATCGGCATGCAGCAGCATATTTTTCTCCTTGCTCCGGGCCATCTGGTACAGGGTGCGCAGCTGCGCCACATGCGTATCGAGAAATACGCCGTATTTGTAGCTGCTCTCCAATATCGACTCAAACTGCTTCATGTTTTTAGCAGCCGGCAGAATCTGCTGTCCGTAAAAAGCCATGTCCGCCTCCTGTTCAGGTTTCCTTTTCTGTGAGATTAATCATATCTTATTCTTATCTTAAACGACGAATAGGCGAATGACAAAATTGGGGTTGACGGTGTCAGATTCGCTTCTATATGATGTAGGAAGAACGTACTATATATTAATTGGCGTGTTACCAACCCAGAGGGCATGAGCCAAGAAGCGAACATGAGAATATACTCGCTTCTTGGCTCTTTTTGCCATTCCTGAAAGCATAGAAGCCTTGATTTTACGAAGCAAGGAGGTGGTGAACCGTGAGTGAAGGAATGCTGCTGCAGGTAGAGCGGGTTGTCGGCAGCAATATTGTTCTGGCCCGGTCACACCAGAATACCAAGGAGTACGTGCTTATCGGCAAAGGGCTGGGATTTGCGTTCAAGGGGGAAAGTACAGTTCAGGCCGATGATCCGCGGATAGAGAAAAGATTCCGGCTGGAAGACCGGGAAGAATGGGGTCAGGCGCAGGAACTGATGAAAGACATGGATCCCAGGGTTATTGACATCTCCGACCGGATTATCCGCTTGATCGCCGAGCAATTTCCCGGCAAGCTGAATGACAAAATCTACCTCGCCCTGCCCAGTCATATTCAATTCACCTTATACAGGCTCCGCAACGGCATGGACATTCTGAACCCTTTCCTGCTGGAGACAAAGCTCAGCTTCCCCAAGGAATTCGAGATTGCTTCGGAAGCTGCTGCCATGATCGGAGAAGCCTTTGGCGTAAAAGTTCCGGAGGATGAGGCAGGTTTCCTCACGTACCATGTGTACTCCTCCGTCAACCACGTCCCTGTCGGGCAACTGGTCAAGGTGTCGAATGTGATCAGCAAGCTGCAATCCATCATTGAAGAGGAAGGAGGCATCCGCTTTGCGCAGGGCAGTCTTAGCCAGGCAAGGCTCATGATTCATCTGCGCTTTTCCATGGAACGCCTGTATCAGCAGCCCATGACCGCTCCAACCTTCGCTGAGTATGTGCGCAAAGAGTATCCGTCCGAATACCGGCTGGCGAAGAAGCTAAGCGCAGTAATGGCCGAGGATCTGGGCACAGAGGTACCGGAGGAAGAAACCGCTTTTCTGGCCATGCATCTATACCGGCTGTATCAGACCCACGCCAAATTAAACAACAGGAAGGACATCACGCAATGATCTGGAAATGGAAGAAAAACAAAGCAACCGAAGCATCTGAGGTATCTGAAGTATCCAAGACTCCCGAAGTACCCGAGATATCTAAAATATCCAAAGAAATTATGGTCGCCTCTCCGCTCACTGGAGCCTGTGTCAGTCTTGCAGAAGTGCCTGACGAAGCGTTTGCACAGGGCATGATGGGACCGGGAGCCGCTGTCATTCCGCAGGAGGGCAGGATGGTCGCTCCTATCGACGGAACCGTGGTGCACCTGATCAAATCGCATCATGCCGTCATGATTGAGCATAGTTCCGGATTGCAGCTCCTGCTGCATATCGGCATCAATACCGTCAGCCTGAAGGGACAGGGGTTTACGCCCAGAGTACGGGTTGGGGAACAGGTCACCGTCGGCCAGACGTTGATCGAATTTGACCTGAATGCCATCACTTCCGCCGGTTATCCTGTCATCACCCCTGTTATCGTTGCGAATGCGGCAGAGCAGCCGTGGGAGGTACAGCAGGACTACGGTAACGCAGAAGCCGGCCGGGGAACGATCATGAAAGTCAGCTTGCCCCAATAAAATAAACAATCCAAAACAGAAAGGAAGAACAATATGTTAAAAGCACTGCAAAAGCTGGGAAGATCCCTCATGCTGCCTGTGGCTACACTGCCTGCAGCGGGGATACTCCAAGGCTTCGGCCTACTGAATTATGAAAAAGATATTCCGCTCGGACCTGTGGTAGGGGGATTTCTCAATCAGTATGTAGCTCCGTTCCTGAATCAGGGGGCGGGTGCGATCTTCGGCAACCTTGCCCTGATCTTCGCCGTCGGGGTGGCGATCGGGTTGGCGGGGGATGCTGTCGCCGCGCTTTCCGCCCTGATCGCTTATATGGTGCTGACGCGGATTTTGGGCGCAGTTCCGGGCGTATTCGATTATATTCCTGACGATGTCAAGCTGGATATGGGCGTCCTAGGCGGTATATTTGCCGGTCTGCTGGCAGCCTATATGTATAAAAGGTATCACAACATCAAGCTGCCTGACTGGCTCGGCTTCTTCTCCGGCAAACGCTTTGTGCCAATGGTCACAGCCGGTTCCATGCTGGTGTTAGCCATCCTGATCGGTATGATCTGGAGCCCGATTCAGGACGCAATCGGTGCGTTCGGGGCCTGGATTGTCGGCTTTGGCGGCGTCGGCTCCATGGTGTTCATGATCGCCAACCGCCTGCTCATCCCGCTCGGTCTGCACCATGTCCTCAACTCTATCGCCTGGTTCCAGATCGGGGATTATACGAATGCAGCTGGGGAAGTTGTGCACGGTGACCTGACGCGCTTCTTTGCCGGTGACCCTACGGCAGGCATGTTCATGGCCGGCTTCTTCCCGATTATGATGTTCGCTCTGCCAGCGGCAGCGCTTGCCCTAATTCATACTGCCCGACCTGAAAAGCGCAAGATGGTCGCTTCCATCTTTATCGGCGCAGCAGTAGCTTCCTTCTTAACGGGTATTACCGAGCCGCTTGAGTTTTCGTTCATGTTCGCCGCGCCTCTGCTGTACTTAGTGCACGCCGTCCTTACCGGGGTGGCCGGTCTCATTATGTACCTGCTGAATGTAAAGCTGGGCTTCGCTTTCTCGGCAGGCCTGATCGATTATCTGGTAAACATGAAGCTATCGACCAATCCGCTGCTCATGATTCCGGTGGGACTCGCTTTCGCGGTCGTCTACTACTTCCTGTTCCGCTTCATCATCGTCAAGTTTAACCTGAAAACACCTGGGCGCGAGGATGATGTCTATGATGCCGATGCTCGCACGGATTCCGTGACAGCGGCGTCCACCGACTCCAAGGCCAGCAAGGTGCTCGCGGAGATCGGGGGAGCGAACAATATCGAAAGCATCGACGCCTGCATTACCCGCCTCCGGCTTGTGGTTAAGAACGACAAAGCCGTGAACGACCAGGCGCTTAAGAATCTTGGCGCTTCCGGTATTATGAGGCTTGGCGGCGGAGCCGTACAGGTCATCTTCGGTACCCAGTCCGAAATCCTGAAGGATGAGATTAAGAAGCTGATGTAGGCACGAATTGGCTTTGAAACAGTAATGCCCTTTAGATCGGGTCCCCTTCCAGAGGGTGACCGTGCTAAAGGGCATTTTCATAGGCATGCCTTGCACGATTGTCCCTTTTGATCAGGGAGTAGCAGCGGGTCGTCGGGGTTGCGTGTCTTGCTGTCCTTACAAAATGCCTTGTACGATTATCCCTTTCGTTCAGGGATGGTGGCTAGGGTCAGGGGATAGGATAAAGGATCCTAAATATGATTTTTTTTATCCTGAAAATCATGCTTTCTCTCGAATGCTCTTCTTTGTCCTAAGCCCGTCTCATGATCCTGAACCTACCTGCTCCTTCACCAAATAGGGTTCTTCTCCCAAGTTTATCTGTTTCTCTGTGACCGGATCAAACGGGATAATGATGCAAAGACAGCGGAAGTTGATCTGCTGTCCAATCCACCAGCCTTCCTGTCCCCAGGTTTTGAACACTCTGCAAGCACTGCGTAATTTCAACCTTTCCGAGCTCCCCCCCTTTATCGGCTATGCCTCTCCATATTGAATTTTAGCGCACAATTCATGCACATCATCCGGTACAAAGCTCATACAATACAATAACATTATAAGCAGCATACATCGCATTCACATCCTCGCCCTGGACTAACACAGCGGAAAATCGTGATTTTCAGACTTCAAGGGGGTAGTTGTATGAAATTGATCTTAATCTTATGTCTTGTTCTGTTGTTCCTTCTTCTCTGCGTGTTGAGCGCGTGCAGTCCGTCTTTACCTGACACCTCTTCGTCCAACGGAAAAAAGATAACGCTTACATTATGGTATTGGAACCGCTCTATCGACGATAACCTGATTGCCCAGGCGGAGAAACAGTTTCCCAACATTCAAATTAACGCACAGAAGATCGGCGGCGACTTTAAAGCCAAGCTGAAAACCACCCTTGCCGCCCGCACGGGCGAGCCGGATATCGTGGCCTTGAACGACTGGATGCCGGAGCTGTTTACGAGCGCGGACCGCTTTTATGATCTGTATGAGCTGGGCGCTGCCGACCTGCAGGATCAATATCTGGAGTGGAAATGGCAGCAAGGCGTCACGCCTAAAGGAAAAATGATCGCCTTCCCGATGGATACCGGACCGACGGCCCTGTTTTACCGCAAGGACCTGTTCGAGCAAGCCGGTCTGCCCAGTGATCCGGAAGAGGTCGGCGCCTCCATTCGCACCTGGGAGGATTATATGGCTGCTGGCGGGCAGTTGCAGCAGAAGCTGGGCAGCGGAGTATTTCTGACCGACAATATTGGAAACGTTTACAACCAAATGCTGGCGCAAGCCTCCGAGCTGTACTTCAAGCCTGACGGCAGCTTTATCGGCGATCAATCGGAAGTCGTGCGGCGCGGCTGGCAGACGGCCGTCAACTTTCACCAGCACAAGCTGCTGGCCAACGCCGACGGCTGGACGCCGGAATGGAATGCCGCCATGAATAACGGCAAGATTGCCTCCTTCGTCGGTGCCGTCTGGATGAAGCAGGTGCTGATGGAAGCCGCCCCGGACACTGCGGGCAAATGGCGGGTAGCTCGCGCTCCGGAAGCGGACGGCAACCAGGGCGGTTCCTTCCTCTCCATTCTCAAATCGAGCAAACACCCCAAAGAAGCCTTCCAGGTGTTGACCTGGCTGCAAAATCCGGAAAATCAGCTGCGAGCCTATCAAAGCATCGCTCTCTTCCCGTCCACACCGAGTGTGTTCGCGGACCCGGCAATGAATAAGCCTGAGCCCTTCTTCGGGAATCAGGCTACCGGTCTCGTGTTCGCCGAATCGGCACGCAACGTCAAAACCGTCTACTTCGGCGAGCGCCACCCCGTCATCCACGGCATCGTCACCCGCCGCCTGGCTAATATCGCCAAGCAGAGTGCCGACCCGCAGACGGTGTGGGCCGAGACGCTGCACCGCATCGGGCGTGAGTTACAGCGCTAGGGCGCCAGGAGAAGAAGAGCGAAATCTTTGTGAAAAGAGTGATCAACATGCTGAGAGAAATATGGAAGCAGCGGGCGTTGTATGCCGCTATTTCGCCTTTTTATATCGTGTTTGCAATTTTCGGCCTCTTCCCGGTCGCCTTCTCCCTTTATCTGGCGTTCCATAAATGGGACGGCATCGGAGAAATGACCTACAACGGCTGGGGCAATTTTCGCTATATGGTGACCGACAATGAGTTCTGGCAGGCTGTCGGCAACACACTGCTGATCTGGGTGTACTCCACCATTCCCATGCTCTTCTTCGCTCTGGTCATCGCGTTCCTGCTGCATGCCCCTTTCGTAAAAATGCGCACCCTCTGGCGTGTCGGCTTCTTTCTGCCCAATGTCACCTCCATTGTCGCCGTAGCGATCATTTTCGGTGCCCTGTTCGCCAACAACTTCGGCTTCCTCAACTTCATCATGCAGCAGCTGGGGCTGCCGATGGTTCAATGGCTGAATGTCCCGTGGGGCATCCAAATTGCTATTTCCTCCATGGTCATCTGGAGATGGACCGGTTATAACGCGATCATTTACCTGGCTGGATTGCAAAGCATTCCGCATGTGCTGTATGAAGCGGCCAAAATCGACGGAGCCACCGGCGTGCAGGCTTTTTTCCGCGTGACCATTCCCATGCTGCGCCCCGTCATTTTGTTCACGGTCATTACATCGACGATCGGGGGCATGCAGCTGTTCACCGAACCGCAGGTACTGGTGGGCAATGACGGCGGTGCGGGCGCCAGCGGCATGACGATCGTGCTGTACTTATACAGGGAATCGTTCATCAACAACTATTTCGGATATGGAGCAGCGGTCGGCTGGGGCATGTTCCTGATCATCGCGCTGTTCTCCATTCTGAACTGGAAGCTAGTGCAGGGTAAAAAATGACACAAAAAGGAGGTCCTGCGGCATGATGCAGGCAAAAACAAGGACCGCTCTGTTATATGCCGGGCTGCTGGCCGGGATGATGATTTCCATGTTCCCTTTTTACTGGCTCATGGTCATGTCTACACGCACCACCTCGGATATTTACCGCTTCCCGCCACAGCTTTGGTTCGGAGGCCAGTTCTGGGACAACATTTCACGGGTCATGCAGCAGATCGATTTTGCGGGAGCTTTTTTCAATACGCTGTTTGTGGCCGGATCGGTAACGCTGCTGGTGCTGTTTTTTGATTCCCTGGCCGGTTTTGCCTTCGCCAAATTTGATTTTCCGGGAAAAAAGACTTTATTTATCATCCTCCTGGCCACCATGATGGTGCCCTCACAGCTGTCCCTGGTTCCTTCTTTCGTCATGATGGCCACCTTCGGCTGGGTCGGCACGTTCAAGGCCTTGATCATCCCCGGCATGGTCAATGCCTTCGGTATTTTCTGGATTCGCCAGTATGCAGAGGAGTCTATCCCGAGCGAGCTGCTGGACGCAGGCCGCATGGACGGGTGCGGCTTTTTCCGCCTCTATTGGAACGTCGCCCTGCCCATTCTCCGTCCGGCCTTCGCTTTCCTTGGCGCCTTCACATTCATCGGAGCCTGGAATGATTATTTATGGCCCTTGATCGTGCTGACGGACGAAAACAAGTTCACACTGCAAATCGCCCTGTCCCAGTTGAACGGGATCTACAATACGGATTATGCCATGGTCATTTCCGGGACTTTGCTGGCTGTGCTGCCCCTGATTATTCTGTTCCTGTTCATCAGCCGCCAGTTTATTTCCGACATTGCAGCAGGCGCCGTCAAAGATTAGAAGGTCTGAAAACCGGATGGGGGCAGCCTATCGAAATGGCTCCTATCCGGTGGGTTCTACCTTTTTCTAATACTCCCCACGATCCACAGCAGCAAAGGCAAAGCCACCATGTTCACAGGCATCACATATTGAACCCACACCTTTCTCAGCAGCATTTCCGGTGAAGGATTCAGGTTGATTAAGTTCATGCAGATTGTAAAAACGGCGGCTGCCACAAACCATACGATTCCACGCCAGTTTTTCTGCTTCCCGATCCACTGTGCGGTGCCATAGCTGGCAATAAATACATAGATCGATAGTTTGATAAACACGCTGAATAACCAAACGGCCACAACTAAAAAATCCACATGTTGAATAAATTCCATCAGATATACGAGCTTGACCATATCAAAGAAAGGAAAATAAATCGCGGAAGCGACCGCGGGCTCAAATGTCATGACCACCCACATCGAGCCCAGCAGCAAGATAACCGCGGAAACCAGCACCCCGTTCAGCACATTTCTTCTCGTAGCCGGACCAGGCTGATCTATAAAAGGAAACAGCATCATGATCAGCACCACCTCGCCCAACAGCGAGGCAGGTGTCAAAGCCCCCTCTGCAATCGCAAGCAGCCCCGAATCCGCATACACCGGAGCGAGGGAATGTATGTCCAAATTATGCATCGTCAGCACAAAGGTCAAACCGAGGATAACAAGCAGTATCGGCCCCCACAACTCGCTGCAGCGGCCAATCGCCACGATTCCCCCTTTTCGGAGAGCATAAACGATCACGCCAATCATACCAAGCAAAATGACGTAGGATGGTGTGCGGGGAAGCATGCTCAAGCTGATAAAATTATATACATTACGCAAAATCGCACTGGTGACCCAATACCACTGAAGCAGGAAGATCAGCCCGACCAGCTTGCCCGGCCATTTCCCCAGAATGGTCATGCTGAATTCAATTAACGTTTGCTTGGGGTATAAAAGGCTTGCCTGCGCAGCAATATACGCTGCCACCATCCCGAATAGGCCGGCAACAAGAAAGGACATCCAGGCATCCTGTCTCGCCTCGCTGATCGTGGGTCTGATTGACAACAGCAAAGTCATGCCAATTTCGAGAATCAGCACCATCCACCAGAGCTGTCGATTGCTGATTTGCATCAGGATTCCCCTCCATCTTCGAACGCAGGCTTAGGGATCAGCGTAGGGCCTGCCACGCCGGTTGAAATAATGGACATATCGACCTGCACGGTAACCTGAACGCGCTCAAACTCCTCATCCCATACAGGCTTGATTTTCTTCCACTGATAAGGGTGCTGATGATGAATGGAACGGCCTAGGCCAAATATATCGGCATTCATCTTTTTTTGCGTCTGTTCAATAACCTTCTCTACCTGCTCCTGAACCTGACGGTTAAATGCCTGCTCCACTTTTCTGGCGTTTTCCGGCTTCCCCACATCAAGACCGGTGTTATTCTCATAAACGGCCGCTTGGGCCTTCAGCTTGATATGAAAGCGAATGGGATCTGAGCGGAGATCCGGCGTAATTTGACTTTTTAATCGTTCTGCCCGCACAACGACATTTTGGTGATTTCCCATCGGAACGAAAAAAATCCTGCCGCTCAATCCCTGGATCGTCCACAACCTTACCCAGTATTCCTGATAGCCCAGATATCCCCGGAGCCTCAAGTCCCTGCCGAATATCGCCGATCCATCCAGCTGCAGAACCTCTCTGGGGGAATTGGGCTTCTTTGCATTGCCGTTTGGCGGCAGGATGGGCTGGACGATTCTGACAGAGGGCATGACCGGCATGCCTTCTCCGTTCAGCATGGTGAAAAAGTCCAGCAAGGACCTTGCTTCCGGCACACCCAATTTTTCCTGAACCTTCTGTATGGCCACCGCCGGATTCCGCTCCAGCTTATAGGTCAGGCTCATTGCTCTTTGCGCGGAGTCTCCCTTAACTATGAAAATATTGGCACGCAACCGTGACATCGGATTGCGGGTATACTCATCCAGCACCTCTGATAGACCGTGCCTGGCGAGTTCCTCACCTATAAAAATATTGCGCCGGTGACCCGGAAAGAGAACACGCGACAGCTTCTTCTGAATGTTCTGCGAGGCATCCAGAATCGAATTTCCGTAGGCGCTTTCGATCAGAAAGCTGTTCTGCCCCCCGGATGTGCCGCCTGCTTTATCACCGCCGGGGATGACGACGTTGGCTGTAGCCAGATATTTGCCATCCTCGGTGAGGTCCATCCCCCATCCCAGTATAATGGCACGGTCATTCAGCTCCATCCGGTCCCAGCAGCCTGTCGTTAACACACCACTGACTAGAAGCGCCACAACCAGCATCAGCCTGACTGATCTCATCCTCACCCACTATCCCCGCCTTTATAACGGGCACGGATCAAAACATCTTTCAACCGTGGCTTAACGGCCGGCGCCACCGGATTCATATATGGAATGCCGAACGGCTGCAAAGTGACCATATGCACGCTTAATGCAATCAAAAATAGAAGGATCCCGTAAAAACCCAGACAACCGGCAACAATGAGCAGGGGGAATTTCAGTATTCTGTACGCCGTGCCCATATTATACCGGGGAAACACGAAGGAGGCGATTCCCGTGGCAGACACAATGATGACCATCGGCGCCGATACTATGCCCGCTTCCACTGCGGCCTGCCCGATCACCAGCGCTCCGACAATGCTGACCGTCGGTCCGACCTGTTGCGGCAGGCGGATGCCCGCTTCCCGCAGCCCCTCGAAGACAAGCTCCATGAAAAGTGCCTCGATGACTGCGGGAAAAGGTACTCCTTCCCGGGCTGACAGGATGCTGACCAGCAGAGAGGTGGGGACCACCTGCGGGTGAAATGTCGTTAATGCTACATAAAGGGAAGGAAGCAGCAGAGACATATGGACAAAAATATAGCGGATCCAGCGCACAAACGTCATATAAAAGAACCGCTCATGATAATCCTCCGCCGATTGCAGACCCGCCCAATAGGACATCGGCACAATCAGGACAAACGGAGACTGGTCCATCATAATGACCACTTTTCCTTCCAGCAGACTGGAAGCCGCCACGTCCGGACGTTCCGTATTCTGAACCTGTGGAAACGGAGAATAAGGATCGTCTTCAAGCTGCTCCTCGATTTTCGCAGAGCCATCAATACCTTCTGTACGAATGTTCTGCAGCCGCCGGCGAACCTCCTGCACCATATTGGCGTCAGCCGATCCTTCGATATAGGTGATTAGCACCCGTGTTCCTGTAAGTTCTCCAATGATGAGGGATTCCATTTTCAAGCGGGTGCTGTGGATTCGCCTGCGCAGCAGCGTCGTATTTGTGCTCAGCATTTCCGTGAAGGCATCCCGTGGACCGCGTACGACCCTTTCCGAAGTGGGCTCCCCAATCCCTCTTTGCTCCATTTTGATAAAATTCACAAGCAAGGCTTCCTCTTCTTCCTCAAACAGAACCGCTATCTCACCGTTAAGTATGCCGTCTTCCAACGCCTGAAAATCCGATGCCTTTCGGATCTGTGCGGCGGCGATCAGACGCTTTTCCAGAATAGCGGACAGAACACCTTTCTCCGGCGCCTCATCATGCAGACCTTCCGTCAAAAGGGGCTCCAGCAGCATCTGATTCAGCATTTGCGTGTCGCTCATGCCTTCGATATATACAAGACAAATCCGATTATGCCCATGTACACTAATCTTGCGGTAAATCATATCCGAACAGCGCTCGAAGCTCCGCTGCAGCATCTTGATATTGTCGGACAGCCCCTTTTTCAGCACGGTACCTATTCCCGGGTCAGACAAAGGCTGTATCTTGTGTTTCACAGGTCCTTGCTTGCTCCGCTTGCCGAACCATGAGTCCCAGAACATGGATGTCCCTCCTTTGGACTAGATATACTGTCCCAAGAGGGGGAAATTATGCACCGTGAACCGAGAAGAAATGCGCCGAGTCCCAGCAAAGCCACCGTTAAGCCTATCCAGAAAAAGGCAGTACCCACTCCTGCTTCCCGTATCCACAGACCGCCAATCAGTGGTGCGATGACCATGATTACTCCCATCACCGTATTCTGGATGCCGAACACCCGGCCCACCATCGCTGTGGGCGTACCCGCCTGCAGGATATACGTCTGCGTAATCATGCTCATCCCATTCCCGATCCCGATCATCACCCCGACAGTCAGTAGCACCGCCAGCCCGACCCCGGGCTGCATCAAGCCCAGCGCGGCAATGCCGCACCCGATCAGCAATGCTCCCCCGCCTAGGCCCCAGCCGGGGGACATGTGTGCGAGACGTTTCATGACAAGCATGCTGCCTGCGCCTCCGGCGCCAATGGCCGCAATCAGCCAGCCTGTTAGCGATTCATCCCCTGGCGAGAGAAAGCGCAATAGTACGGCAAACTGGTAATCGATCATCAGAATGGCTGTCATGGCGATGAAAACAAACAGCAGCGTGGCAAGCAGCAGCCGGCTGCTCAGCAGGAACGCCCACCCTTCCCGCCATTCGGCCAGAAAATGCTTCTTCACAACCCCCTGCCCGACGTGGACCGCATCCCCGGCTCCGCCGATCCGGCGCAAGGGCCAAAGCAGCGCACAGGAAGACAGACGCATAAGGGCATTAATCACAATACAGGCCTGCGGGGACACAAGCGTGAGTGTAGCCGCCCCTAGCAGCGGTCCCGCCACCTTCGCGCTCTGGTTCACCAGACCGTTCCAGGCCGAAGCCTGCAAAAGCTCCTCCTCCGCCACCACTCTGCGGGTCAAGCCCTGCTGAGCAGGCAGCTGAAAAATACCTGCTGCGGCCCGCACAGCAAGCAGAGGCAGCAGCCAGGCAATGCCGGGCACAAACAATATCAGTCCGGTCAGCAGCGCAGCGGCCAGATCACAAACCATCATCAAGCGCGCCTGGCGAACACGGTCGGCGAGCGCCCCGGCGAATGATCCGAGCACGAGTCCCGGCAGCGCCATCATGACCGGGATCAGAGCGAGCAGCATCGGATCGGCTCCCCATCTGTAAGCGACCAGTACCTGAATGGCAATCGCGTCAAACCAGTCGCCAAATGAAGCAGCCGCGTGAGCGGCAAACATGAGGCGAAAAGGACGGCTGCTCCAAACTCCCTCTTTCCGGATACGGGACTTCTGTTGTACCTTTACTTCCGTTTTCATAAATAATGCTCATCTCCTGTACCTTTCTGATAGAGATGATGCTAACGGAAGATTGTCAGAGGAATATCAGACGGTATCCAGAGCATGCTCCAGCCAGGACGCCAGCTTGGGGCGCAGGACGGAAAGCCGGTTTTCCCGGTCCAGCCGCTCATAGATCCGTTTATATTTATGTTCGAGCCGTTCGTGTGGGCAGTGCATCTCCAAATACCTGATGATTTGGCATACCGCTTTGATCTTCATGAGCTCCTGACCTGCTGTATGCAAAATATCAATGCCCTCATCCATCAGCTTTTCTGCTTCTTCGGCATTCCCCTCGCGGAGATGCCAGAGCCCTTTGAAAATTGTATAGCGCCCCCGCTCTCGCAGGTAGGGCATCTCTTCCAGCATCACTTCAACCCGCTCGAATTGTTCGCGGACTTTGTTGAGCCGCCCGGCGGACAAGCACAAATAAACCTCCAATACAGCAACAGGAAGCACAAACCCATCCAAGCCCTCTCTCTCCACAATATCATGCGTTTCAGGTAGCAGTGCGGCCGCCCGCTCCGTCTCTCCGTTCTCAACAAGCGCTTCCAAAATGTTCAGGCGGCGCAGTTCCCTGGCATGCGGCGGGGGAAGAGCACCTGTCGAGAGCACCCGCTCACACTGCTGCACTGTATAAGGCGTAACCGGCCCTGTTGCCCAATAAAGGAGCAGGCACCAGAACAGGATCTCCGCAGCAGGAATATCCTTTTCCTCCAGAAACCACGCAATATCCGCCTGCACGAACCGGGCATATATCCGATACCAGGGATTCAGCTCAAAGCCGAGCTGTTCCTCCTGTGCAGCCAGCGTCAGGAGTGAGGTCCCCTGCCCCAGCAGATGGTATCTCCGCAGCAGTGTATGTACCGCTTCATTCATTTGCGGATCGTTCAAGGAAGGCTGCAGCCTCTTCTCCGACTGTTCCAGGACCAGCTTGTAGCCCAGCCCTCTGACGGTGCGGATGGATAACCCGCTCCAGCGGCGCAGCTTCTTGCGCAGCCTGTACACATGATCGTCCACCGTCCGCTCCACCGGATACTCCAAGGGCCACACATGATCCAGCAGCTGCTCCCTGGTGAACACCTGATTGCGGTGATCATACAAAAAACGCAGCAGCGCAAATTCCTTGGCCAGCAGTACCACATTTTCCGCACCATACGTTACGCTGAAGCCATCTGCTTCAAATTTCAATCCGGTCATGCTCGTCCCTCCGCTCAATCTGTCTAAGCAGAGCATAGCATATTCGGCTCCATACGGTCATGAGATGGAGCGGTACAAAACAGGCATATAGCTTGTGCCGTATGCCTGATTCAGTCTACTTCGGTTCAGCCGCTATGACTTTTTGTATTCATAAGGCGTTTTGCCCATGACTTCCTTAAAAGCCTTTCTAAACGATTTTACATTGGGAAATCCCGTCTCATAGGATATGTCTGTAAGCGACTTATTCGTGGTATCCAATAAATCGATGGCCTTTTCCAAACCAAGAATCTGCTTGTATTCGGTAAACGTCTGACCTGTGTATTCATGAAACATGCGAGACAAATAAGCCTCGGAATAGCCGCAGAAGCGGGCTGTTTCGGCCAAGCTGATATTTTCGGTATAATGCTCTTTAATGAAGTCCATGATAGACTTGATCTTCTGCTGCTTTTCATTAAATATTTGAGGTGGAATGTCTGCCGCCTGACTACAATGATTGACAAGCATATATTTAAGCTCGAAAATTCGGCTTTGTTCCAAAATGTAGTCGTATTTCCCCTTGGAAATATGCAGTTCATAAATATCCATTAACAATCTTCTTAATTTGGAAAATGTAGCATCCTCAACATGGTTCTCTTGAGTATTTAATTGTATGATGACTTGTTCATTGGCAAAAAAGACGCCCGGAAATTGCAGCACAAGCACCCGGTTCTCCGTAATGCTCTGTGTGGAATGCGGAACATTGCTGTTCATGAATAGCATATCATTATCCATTAAAATGGTGACCTTCCCCTCATGCCACACCTTCAGGCTCCCGCTAATACAGTGGATCATTTCCATATGGCTGTGGAAATGCATGGGAATCACCCTCTCCGTATCTTTCGCCTGAAACATAAAGAGGTTGATCATCTTTTTTCTGTCTATTTCAATATGTTCATATATTTTCTTCATATGACACCTCACCAGTTAGCCATGAGCAATCCGTTCATACTCATACTATACCGATAGTAAAATGCCCGGACAAGCTGCAATCCATTCAGCGGGCCAAGGCGAAAAGGAAGGCCGTTCTTCCCGCCAGACGGAGTAATGAACAGCCTTCCTTGGCCTGCTTGTAACTCTGCAGGCGAATGATTATGGTTTTACCGATTTATGACTTCAAATGCACCGTAATTAACAGCCCGCTATGGCCATTGGCCTCCTGACCGACGTGAGGCTCTACACGGTCCACAGACTCCAGTCCGTCTGGAACAATCACAGGGCTAAGCAATGATAAGCCGGCAGCCTGGATCATGTCCATATCGAATTCAAGCAGCAACTGCCCCTGCTTAACCTTGGCACCCGTCTTGACATGCGCCTTAAATCCGTTGCCCTTTAGCGAAACCGTATCTATACCAATATGAATGAGAACCTGCGCTCCACTCTTGTGCTCGACGATGACTGCATGCTTGCTTTTATCCATGAGAAGAGCAATTTTCCCGTCGAACGGAGCGTACACTTTTCCTTCTACAGGCTCAATCGCCGCCCCTGCCCCCATGTGCCCTTGGGCAAATGCAGGATCGGGAACCTCTTTCAGCTCTACCATCTTCCCAGAAATAGGAGGAACAACCTCCAGTAGTTCCAATGTTTTTTTGTTTTTGCCCCAATGAAACATTTAAGTCTCTCCTTACTCCACGCATTCCTGCAACTGATAAATACTAACTTTTCCTTCATTGCCACCTGCCTCGAGAAGCACACTGCGTTGTACGATATCTTCCAGGAAATAACGCAGAGAAAACACTTCTTCGCCTTCGTTCACAAATACTTCAAGGCTTGAGCTTTCAATAAACATCTGTAGTTCGGATAACCTATGAGTTAGTACTGCTTTTCTGTACTCCTGCTCGTTGGTCAACCAGTTGGTCCGCCAGACCGTCAGACTGTTGTGCTCCCGATCATACTCAATTTGCACCGTATCCCTTACAACCATTCTGAAATTTCCCGCGAGCTTTGAAAATCTTATGATGAGTTCTGCTTGTAAAGAAGGCAGCAACCATACATCATTTTGTTGAATATCTCCCTGTATGCCATCCAGCCTTAAGCTTTGTAACTCCCGTAATGGCTTCTGAACCAACACACCGTCCGTCCATTCGATTTCTCTGGGAAGAGTCAGCGCATGGATCCATCCTTCCTGAACGGTCGGGACAGCCCTCTCTGCTTCCTCCGTCATAGCGCTCATCCATCCGAACATAATGGTTCTACCACCAGCCTCAAACGATTGTGGCGCATAAAAATCGAATCCACGATCCAGCTCTTTAAATTCGGACAGCTTTCCCTCAAATTTCCCTGTCTCCGTTATTTTTCCGGTAATATATCCCGATTGGTTAGGATTCTTGTAATTTTCCCCTGCCTCCGACAGACCCTGAGGAGAAAAAACAAACACATCGTTTTCGAGAAATTGAAGCACATCCGGACACTCCCACATAAATCCAAACGCATCATCATGCTCCAGAAATGATCCCAGGCATGTCCAGCTGGAAAGGTCTTCGGATTTATATACCAGCGTATCACCCGTTAAATCCTCTCTTTGCGCGCCAACGATCAGCCACCAGTTTCCCCTCTGATCCTTCCATACTTTCGGGTCCCGGACATGCCTCGTATAACCTGTGGGATGCTCGAACAATGGGCCCATTTTGTAAAAACTCTCCCCATCCTCGGAAACGGCGGCGCACTGATAGCTTTCTTTTACTCCATCAGCCCGGACTACATTTCCCGTATAAAACAAATACAGCTTGTCATTATGAACAGCACCCCCGCCGGAATAAATGCCGTCTTTGTCATACCATTCCGAAGGCTCCAGCGCGATGCCTTTCCTGTGCCAATGCACCAGATCACTGGAAACCGCATGGCCCCAGCATTTATTCCTGTGCTCGGTGCCTCCTGGATTCCATTGATGGAACACATGATATTGGCCCTTGAAAAAAGCAAGTCCGTTCGGATCATTCAATAAACCATAAGGCGGGGTGATATGATATTTAAGGTTATAAGCGTCGCTTTTATTCATGTTCCCCCTCCGGTAATAAAACAAAACTAAAGCTCAGTAAAATTTCCTGTGAGCTTGCACCGATATAAACTTCAAATTCGCCCGGCTCACTTTTGTATTCCATCCGACTTCCGTAAAATTTGAGCATCTCATCGCGAATGGTGAATTGAACCGTTTCGGTCTCATCGCTGCGCAAAAAGATTTTTTTAAAGTCTTTCAAAACCATGACCGGCCTTGCCACACTTGCGGATTTATCGCGAATATACAATTGGACCGTTTCTTTCCCATCATAAATCCCGGTATTGGTAACAGATATGCAAATATCAATTGGCTCATTTGCTTTTATTTCCTTCCGGCTGACGGACAGCAGGCTGTATTCAAATGAGGTGTAGGATTTACCGTAGCCAAACGGATACAAGGGTTTATTTACTTCGTCTATATATCGGGATGCGAACCGGTATGAGCCGTTTTCCGGCATATTCGGCCTGCCTGTATTCAGCTCGTTGTAATACACTGGAATTTGTCCGACACTTCGTGGAAAGGTCATCGCCAATTTCCCGGACGGATTTGTTTTTCCATACAAAATATTGGCCAGCGCTTCCCCGCCCATCGTTCCCGGATACCAAGCCTGGATGATTGCGTCTGCTTTTCCGGCTACCTCGGTGAGAATCAAAGGCCTTCCGCTATAAACGATCACAACGAGCTTTTTGCCCAATAAACTTAATTCATGGAGCAGCTTCAATTGCGGCTCGGGAAGCGTCGGATTCGTTCGCGATCCGCCTTCTCCGCTCTGATATATGCTTTCACCCAAGGCGAGCACGATGACATCCACTTCGCCCGCATTCCGAAGCGCCTCATGCAGCAGGTCCTCCTCAGCAACGGTTTCACCAGGCAGCTTGTCTGCATATTTGCCAAGGGCCTGCCTCTCATCCAGAGGCAGCATGTACGCCCCACGGCATACCGAGAGATGATCGGGATCAATATACTTTAACATCCCTGTTTTCAAATTGACGGTATCCGCCTCATCCCCCTTGATGGCCCATATGCCCAAGGTAGAGTTTTCTTCCGCGTATGGACCGATCAGAGCAACCTTGGCCTGTTTTGAGAAGGGCAGCAATTCATTATCATTTTTCAGCAAAACTACGGATTCTTCAGCCAAGGATAGCGCATTTTGTTTATGTTCATCTGACAGAACACTGCTTTTCTGCCGCTGCAAAGTTTCCTGTAATCCACGGAACGGGTCCTCAAACAGCCCCAGATCATTTTTCAGCTTCAACACACGGTATACAGCTTCATTCAGCAGTCCCAGCATATGCTCGTCGCCGGATATTACTTTCGCCAATTGATTGGCATATACGGCTGTCTTCATATCCACATCCACACCAGCCAACAAGGCCAGTCTGGCGGCGGCAGCCTCATTCTCTGCATAACCATGCATAATCAGCTCTTCAATAGCGGCGTAATCCGAGATCAACACACCGTCAAAATTCATTTCCCGTCTCAGCACGTCGCGGTTCAGCCATTCGTTCCCTGTCGCAGGAACGCCATTCAAGGTATTAAAGGCCGTCATAACAAGTTTTGCCCCCGCCGCGATAGCAGCATTATACCCTGGCAAATAATACTCCCTCAGCATATGCTCCGACATATCCACAGCATTATACTCACGTCCGGCGACAGGTGCCCCGTAAGCGGCAAAATGCTTGACACAAGCGGCAATTTTATGAGCAGGTATGGCACCTGGGGCACTCTCCAAATTCCCTCCCTGGATGCCCAGCACCGTGCTTTCAGCATATTTCTGTGCGAGCAATGTGTCCTCTCCAGGCGATTCCATCACCCGCCCCCAGCGAGGATCTCTAACGATATCCACCATCGGAGAGAAAGTCACATGAATACCTTCATCGTAACATTCCCTGGCAGCAATCGAAGCTGCACGCTCTATCTGCTCATAGTTCCAACTGCAGGCTTGAGCAAGCGGAATCGGGAAGATAGTTCGATACCCGTAGATAATATCTGCCATGAACAGCAGCGGAATTTTATGAGTTGATTTCTCCAAGTAGTCCGTTTGCAGCCGGATCATTTTATCCGGGTCGGTCACGTTTAAAATGGAACCTGTATTGTAAACATTGTAACCGGTGTTCAACCCTAACTTTTTTAGAGGCCCCGTTACGACGGTATCCATATCTCCTTCAAAAAAATCCCCCGTCAGCTGGACCAACTGGCCGATCTTCTCTTCCATCGAGAGGCTGTCCAATTTCTCAAGCAGTAAGTTGTTGTCCATATTTCTCTCCACATCGTTTTATTTGTTATCTGTTTTTTCTTTAAATCCAAAGAGCCATGTGAGTGCAAAGGCTACAGCGAAGCCAATAAGGCAAACAGCGATATACGGGATGATCTGCTTGTTCAGGTACAACAGCATACCCGGAATGGCCGTAATCGACATGCCTGTTGCCTGAATGTTAAATATACGTGCGAAAAACCCGCCAACCGCCCCGCCAATCAAACCCATCATGAAAGGCTTGCCATAACGGATATTCACCCCGAAAATAGCCGGTTCCGTAATGCCTAATAACGCAGACATGGCGGAAGGGTAGGCGATGGATTTAGTTTTTACATTTCTGGCTTTCAGACCGACAGCGAGCGCCGCTCCCGCTTGTGCGCAAATGGACGCCGAACTGATCGGGTTTACCATGTTCCGGCCAGAGTCCACCAGCATCTGGATTTCGATGAGGTTCAACGCGTGGTGCAGTCCGGTAACGACAATAAGCTGATTGATACCGCCATAAATAAACCCGCCAATGCCAAATGGCAATTTCAAAATCGCTGTAACCGCCGTTAAAATTAAAACTTCCACTTCATGAAAGACAGGTCCGATCACGAACAGCCCCAGCACAAGTGTAACCAGCAGTGTCAAAAACGGCGTTAAAATCAGATCCAATGCTTCGGGAACTGATTTCCGGATTCGCTTCTCCAGCATCGCCCCCACGACCCCTATAATGAACGCAGGTAGAACGGATCCCTGATAGCCTGCAATTTTAATAAATCCGAAAAACAGCAGGGGGTCCTGAACCTTCTGTGCGACATCCCAGGACGTAGGCAATGAAGGGCTTACCAGCATTAATCCGAGCAATATCCCCAGCAGGGGCGTTCCGCCGAACACCCTGAATGCCGACCAGCATACCAATACGGGTAAAAATGCAAATGCCGTATCGGTCAGAATTTGCGTAATTAACAAGAAATTTTGAGAAATATCATCCGGTGTAAGGCCAAATAACTGAAGCAGCGCAGGCTGAGTAACCAAACCTCTGACTCCCATGAATAGCCCTGTGGCTACCAATGCAGGTATAATCGGAACGAATACGTCCCCGAAAACCCGAATCATTCTTTTGAAAAAGTTATCATCCTGCGTGGACGCCTGTTCTTTTAGCTCAGCCTTGGATGTAGCGGATACATTCTCGCCGATCATGGCTTCGTATACCTTGTTAACGGTACCGGTTCCAAAAATAATTTGATATTGCCCGGAGGTAAAGAACACTCCTTTGGCCTTGTCGATATTCTCAATAAACTCATCATCAATGATGTCTCTGTCTTTTACTACTAATCTTAGCCGTGTTGCACAATGGGCCATAGAAATAATATTGTCTTCTCCTCCAAGGCCTTTAATGACATCCTGGGCTATTTTAACGTATTCCTTTTCAAGGCTCATCCGTCTCTTCCTTTCCTTCTATGCTGCGCTTCTTTTGGTACTGTTTAATATTTTGGCCAAATATGCATTTAAAGAATATCATGGTGACGCTTTCAAATAGCGTGATTATTTTACTACATTAAGGTCAAATTTTGACCTTTTCTTTTGTCGGGCGGAAAATATACGCCTTGGGGCTCGCGAAACGCGAAAACAGCCCGGAAGAATTCTTCGGGCTGTGCAGGCGAACTTTTATTTCAAATTTTGTTATTTCATTGTTATCTGACGAGCCACCCACCGTCAACCGCCAACACCTGGCCGTTCATATAATCGGAAGCACGGCTGCACAGGAACACCATAACCCCCATCAGATCGAAAGGCTGACCCCAGCGTCCTGCAGGAATACGGGAGAGAATCTCCTGATTGCGCGCTTCATTCGCGCGTATTGGAGCCGTGTTAGCTGTCTCGATATAGCCGGGCGCAATGGCGTTGATTTGCACATTGTGGACGGCCAGCTCGTTGGCGAACGCTTTCGTAATCCCGGCAACGGCATGCTTGCTGGCTGTATACGGCGGCACGAACTTCCCGCCCTGGAAGGCGAGCATGGAGGCCACGTTGACGATCTTGCCGCTCTTTTGCTCCACCATGATTTTGGCGACTTCCTGGCTCAGGAAGTATACCGAGTTCAAATTGATTTCCATAACGGCATCCCAGTCTTCCTCTTTATATTCGAGCAAAGGTGCCCTGCGGATCGTCCCCGCATTGTTGACCAGAATGTCGATTTTGCCGTACGCATCCATGCAAGCTTTGACTGCACCCGTGCGGGACTCCTTATCGGTCAGATCAGCCTGGTGGAATACGGCCCTGGAGCCTTCCTTTTCGATGAATGCGCGGGTTTCCTCCCAATCCTGGTCATACGTAACGACGAACAGGTCAGCCCCCGCCTTGGCGAGCGCTACCGCATAACCTTGTCCAAGCCCCGTATTACCTCCGGTGACAATGGCCGTTTTTCCCTTCAGGCTGAAAAAATCCAGCGAAAATGCATCCAATCCCATGATAAGCCCTCCATTTATCTTAAAATTAAAATAATTAATTAACATTTTGCCTGCATCCGACCATAGATGGCGCCAGTGCAGACAAAATATTGAACCCGTTTCTTTCGTTCCTCAGTTATTTCTGTGCTCTGATCACTTGCGCCGCCTTGGCCACATACTGGGCAGCGGTTTCGGTAATCAGATCATAACGATTGTCGCGGGCAGGAGCAGTCAAATTGCCGCCAATTCCAACCGCAATACAGCCGTTTTGCAGCCATGTTCCGATGTTGTCCAGATCCACGCCGCCTGTCGGCATGATCTGCACATGCGGCAGCGGCCCTTTAACCGCCTTGACGAAATCGGGACCGAGTGCGCTGCCAGGGAACAGCTTCAGAACATCCACACCGAGCTTCAGCGCTTCCTTCATTTCCGTGATCGTCATGCAGCCGGGCATATAAGGAATGCTGTACAGATTGCACATTTTGGCTGTTTCTTCGTCAAACGCGGGACTTACCACGAATTCGGCCCCGGCCATGATGGATATGCGTGCTGTATGCGCATCAAGCACGGTACCGGCGCCGATCACCGCCTTATCCGAATACGCCGACTTCAGCTTCTTGATCACCTGATCCGCTTCCGGTGTAGTGAAGGTAAGCTCAATATTAGTGAGCCCCCCTTCGATACACGCTTCCGAAATTTTAAAGGCCGAATCAGGATCATCCGCACGGATAACCGCTACGACGCCCAGTGACTTGATGTTTTGGAGCACCTTCATTTTAATCATCGTTGCCTCTCTCCTTTCAGGGTTAGCGTAGCTCATCCATGGCTACGGCGTCCATATCCTTGTAGGTATAGTTCTCGCCGGCCATCGCCCAAATAAACGTATAATTGCTTGTAGCCGCTCCGCAGTGAATGGACCAAGGCGGGGATATAACGGCCTCTTCGTTCTTCATCACCATATGGCGCGTCTCTGTCGGCTCACCCATCATATGAAACATTCTTGCATTCTCATCCAGCTCAAAATAGAAATACACTTCCATCCGGCGGTCATGCGTATGGGTGGGCATCGAGTTCCACACGCTTCCCGTGTTCAGGGCAGTCATGCCCATGACGAGCTGGCAGCTTTGAATACCATCCTCGTGAATGTATCTGCGCAGCACCCGGCTGTTGGCCGTTTCGGGAAAGCCAAGCTCCTCGGCCGGGACGGTTGCATATTCCTGTTTTTGAGTGGGATAGGTCTTGTGAGCTGGGGCTGATGCAATATAAAATTTGGCGGGCTGATCCTTGGCATCACTTTCAAAAACAAGCTCCTTGCTGCCAAGTCCGACATACAGACAGTCCTTTGGCTCCAGCTTGCAGACCTCCCCGTCCACACGGACCGACCCGCTGCCACCGACGTTGAAGATGCCCATCTCACGGCGCTGCAGGAAATAGTCAGCCTTGATGCCGTCATATCCTTTCAATTCGACAGGTCCGTTAAGCGGATAAATTCCCCCGATTATCATACGGTCCTCCAGGGTATAACACAGCTTTACTTCATCTGGGACAAACAGATCCTGAACCAAAAACTGGCGGCGCAGTTGCTCTGTCGTAAATGTCTTGGCATGCTCCGGGTGGATGGCATAACGCTTATCCATAACCAAACCCTCCATTCAGATAAAATTTTATTTTATATTTACTAATCAATACTCCTTACACCGCAAAATACTAAATAGTATTATAAGTCCTGTCAATGTCATAATGCATGTTTTAACGTAAAAAATATTTATTAAAGCGGTTTCGTGACAAAAACTACAATAAATGAAGGAAAAATTTGCGATTTTCGGCAGCTATACATTTCATTATTGTTAAAAACCGGTTTATGTGTTACCTTCAATTTGATCAGTACACCTGTGCATGTTTTCATCATGATAGATATGGAATGAGGAGGCTTTTTAGATATGACTAAACAGCTGGATGTCGTCACCTTCGGCGAGCCGATGGCGATGTTTTATGCAAATGAAACGGGTCCTTTGCATGAAGTGACTTCGTTCTCGAAGGCGCTTGCAGGCGCGGAAACCAACGTGGCCACTGGCCTGTCCCGTCTGGGGCTGAGCGCCGGCCTTGTGACCCGGCTCGGCCAGGATACGTTCGGCAGGTATATAGAGCAAGCATTGCAGAAGGAGAACATCGATACCAAATCGGTTTACTTCACCAGTGAGGCTTCTACCGGAATGCTGTTAAAGTCCAAGGTGGAAGAGGGAGACCCGGAGGTAGAGTATTTCCGCAAAAATTCCGCCGCTTCGCAGCTTGGCCTGGAGCATTTTGACGAAGATTATTTCGCTTCCGCGCGGCATCTGCATCTAACGGGTATTTCCCCTGCGCTGTCCGAGTCCTGCCGCGAGTTTGCGCTGCATGCCATGAAGTTCATGAAGGATAAGGGCAAAACGATCTCCTTCGACCCGAATCTTCGTCCCAAACTGTGGCCTGATACACAGACGATGGCCAATACGCTCAATGAACTGTCCGCCTACTGTGACTGGTTCCTGCCTGGTATCGGGGAAGGCAAAATACTAACCGGGTTTACTAAACCTGAAGATATCGCAGCTTTTTATATGGAACGTGGTGTCAAGGCTGTTGTGATTAAAATGGGGGCAGAAGGCGCGTATTATAAAACAGCGGATGAGGAAGGCATGGTGAAGGGCTTTAAGGTGGTGCAGGTGGTGGACACCGTCGGAGCCGGTGACGGCTTTGCCGTCGGGGTCGTCAGTGGGCTGCTGGATGGTTTAAGTCTCGCAGAGGCCGTACGGCGCGGGAATGCGATCGGAGCGCTGGCTGTCATGTCGCCAGGGGATTCGGACGGCTTGCCGTCGCGCGAACAGCTGACGGCTTTTATGGATCAAGATGCTTGATTACGACGACAAAAGAAGGGGTGCTCATTTGGAGCAGCCCTTCTTTTTGCTGAGAATACTGACTTATTTCTTCAAACTGAGCTGCCGCATTCGAATGAATTCAAGAATATCATTCAACTCCCGGAACTTTTTGTTGTAGTGCCGTTCACGATTGCTCGAATGAATATGATAGGGGTCATATTTCGTAATCGATGCGGGGGTTCCATCTGGATGGTAGTGAGCATGGAATTTCATAATAAGTTCTTGATTCTCTCCATACCAATCATACCAATATAACTCGATATACTGCTTTGCAGTGTCTAATAATTCTACACAGTACATTTTGGAAAAGTCGCGGAACAGGATCGTTTTTCGGACACTTTTTCCATCGCTCGGTATACCATTTGCACCTTCACGAACTTCTTGAATGATGTCTGAATAATTTTCCTCGATAAAATAGAAATTACTTTTTCTTATCTCTAAACTCAAGCTGCAGCCTCCCAAGCAGGTGCTGCCAAACTTGAGCATCGGTTTCTTCTTCAGGTGTCAATTTTGCTTTTGTTCCGAGCGTTCGTTCAAACGCATCACCATATTTTTTTTCGTAGTAAGCAATCTGCCGCGTATAATAATCCAAATCACTTTCTGCTTTTTGAATGGTTTCGGCTTCCTGCCTGTTCCACATACTGACAACATCGCGGACAAGAACTCTTTTTCCAGATGCCATAATAAACTCAGTGTCATCAGGTATTTTATTGTGTTTGTTCGATCCGGCTTTTTTAAATCCAACAAAGCGGTCTTGATCGAGCCAATTATGGATGGTCATGATACTAACGCCAAAGAATTTAGCCAACTGGCTAGGAGAATATTCTTCAACCTGCATCGCAGCAGCTGTAGCATCTGCCACTTGAGAATCTGTCGCAACATGCAATGCGTGTTTAAGCAAAGCTTCAAATTCCTTCTGGAAAGCAGCATGGTTTTCAAAAATGGCCTCATCAAACTCTTGAACAATACTCTCATTATTGCGTAACGCATGCGCAAGGACTTTGAACAGCAAAACACTATTGTTAAAATCATTCAATCTTAAAGCTAACTCCTCGGCAATATGACTGGAGTTTTTAATAAATTGATTCTTCTCACTGTACGTAATAGGCATCAGCATTCACCTCACACTCCGATAATAGAACATTAGGTCTTTAAGTTCAATAACAAAATTATAAAAACTTAAAATTTCTTAAATTAACTCAAATGCTTATAAATCAACATGAAAGCCACGCACATAAAAAAAGACTGCTTCTTATGCAGTCTTTACGATTTCGAGATCCGTTCAAGCTAGGTCATTTGCTCGGTAGGTTTCTCCTTTAAATCAGTTCTCCTAGACGCAGAGAACAGGTAGTCCTCCCGATTTATTTCATTCTGCGCTCCCTGCCCAGCAGGTAGATGAAGTACGGCGCCCCAATCACCGCAGTGATAATACCAACAGGAATCTCGCGCGGGATCACCAACACACGGCCCAAGAGATCACCGAGCAACAGTAGATTGGCACCGATTACTGCCGCCATCGGCAAACGCCACTGATTCTGCGATCCCACCAGTGCCCGTGCCATATGCGGAGCAAGCAGGCCGATGAAGCCGATCGCCCCCACAGCCGAGACCGCCACTCCCGCCATAGCCACAGAGAGCAGCAGCAGCCACAGCCGTTCTCTTCGCACGAGCAGGCCAAGGGACTGGCTGATGGCGTCTCCAACCTGCAGGATGTTCAGCTTCCTTGCATTGCCCATCGCCACGACAAACAGTATCGTGATTACGGGAGCAGTGATGTGAACCTGGTCCCATCCCCTTCCCCACAGGCTGCCAGACATCCATAACAGGGCCATGTTCACGTTCGCCGGATAAGTCACCATGAAATACTGGATACCCGCCTGGAAGACAGCTCCCATGGCAACTCCAACCAGCGCGAGTGTCGCCGGGGCGAGGGTTAGCTTCCTGCTCATCAGAACAAGAATAAGGAAGGATAGTATGGCTCCGGTAAAAGCGGCGGCAGGCAGCACTGCCCAGGGAGCCCCTGGCAGAAGGAAAATCGTGGCTACCGCAGCAAAGCTTGCCCCCTGAGTAATGCCAATCACATCCGGACTGGACAGATGGTTACGGAGCAGAGATTGCAGAATGGCACCGGCGACGGCAAGCCCGCAGCCGGCCCAGATGGCAACTAATACCCGAGGCAGACGAACTTCATGTACGATGAAGTAGAACGGGCTCTGCAGGTCCGTAAGTCCACTGATGATCCGGTTCCCGGGAATAGGTACGGCTCCTGCAGAAATGGAGAGCCAGCAAAGCACTGCCATCATAACGAGCCCGACCACAAGAAACAGTACCTTTTTCATGCCCGCTTCCCTCCTTGTCTGCGCGCCAGGTAGATGAATGCGGGCGCCCCGATGAATGCCGTCACGATCCCCACCGGGGATTCAAACGGAAAAGCGATCCAGCGGCTGAGTACATCCGCCAGCAGCAGCAGAATGGCTCCCAGCAAGGCCGTGAACGGAGTCAGTATGTTTAGGTCGGAACCTATGAGAGCCCTGGCTATATGCGGGACGATGAGACAGACGAACCCGATTGGCCCGCAGATCGCTACTGCCGAACCAGCGAACAACACCACGAGCAGCATCGTTGCCGCACGCACAGCATTCAACTTCATGCCAAGTCCGACAGCAACTTCATCATCCAGCTCCAGCATACGCAGTGAAGGCAAGAGACATAAGAGAATGAACAGGCCTGCAATTAGAATACAAACCAGAATCGACACATGCTGCCAGGTGGCATGATTGACTGAGCCAACCAGCCAGAAGATCATGCTTTCCGTTGAATACTGGTTAAGAAGCATGGCCCCTTCAGTTAGCGATGCAAACAGGAAATGCACCGTGATTCCCGCCAGCGCCAACGTGATATATTGTCTCGGCCCCTTCCCAGTCAGTGACCAGATCGTTAACGCTCCCATGACCGCACCAGCGAAGGCCAGACCCATCGAGGAAAGCAAGCTTGATGACGGTATGAACAGCAGTCCTGCTACTACGGCGAGCGAAGCACCTGCATTAATGCCGAACACATGCGGGGAAGCCAGCGGGTTCTTTGTCACAAGCTGGGTTAGCAGGCCCGCCAGTGCCAACTGGGCACCAACGATACCAGATAGAACCGTGCGCGGCAGCCGCAGCGTTCTGATGTAGAGATGCTCCTTCAAATCGGAACCGGTAGTGAAGATGGCCTCAAAGATGGAGCGCCAGCTAATGTGTGCCGGACCGATTTTAAGACTCAGCATAAAACTGATGACAAGCAACACCGTGCCGCCGGAAAACAGAAACAGCAGAACCGGCACACGGTTCTGCTTCCTGTCCGGATAAGTCATCCTGCTCATCCGTTTAATTACCCAGATCTGCCGCGATATCCAGCATGATCTGCTCTGAGCCAAGCAGACCGCGGGACAGCGACCAGTTGCGCCGCTCGACAGTGTAGATGTGTTTGTTGACTACCGCATCGATCTTGCTCCACAACGGATTCTTCTCCCATTCATTGACGATCGTCACATCCTCGGTCGGCATCAGGAACAGCACCTGCGGGTTCAGCTCCACCAGCTGTTCAAGCGCCAGCTCAGGATAGGATTTCTCATTCTGCAGCGGGTCTGTGAAGCCCAGCAGCTTCACGATGGAGCCGGTATATGAATGATCCGAATGACCGAAGAATCCGGTCGGGTTCACTACAGCCGGGAGAATGGTCAGGTCTGAAGCCGACAGCTTCTCCTGAGTTTCTTTTACCAGCCGCTCATGCTCTGCCAGCCTCTCAGCACCTTCCTTCTCCTTGCCCACAGCCTTGGCTACAATATTGAAGTTCTTCAGCATCTGATCGTAATCAGCCTGGAAATCGTCCAGCACCAGCACGGGCGCAATTTGCTCCAGCTGTGCCAAAGCTGCACTGTGCTTGTTGATATCAGCAATGATCAAATCCGGCTGAACAGAGCTGATCAATTCGATATTCGGTTCATACCGGGAACCTACTGACGTATATTGCCCCAGTTTATCTTTGACGGAATCCATGAACAATTCCGGTGAGCCATCATCGGCAATGCCTACAGGCTGTACCCCCAGTGAGACCAGCATGTCCGTAAAGCTGAAATCCATAGCTACGATCCGGTCGGGCACCTTGTCCAGTTTGAGCTCACCACGCGCATCCTGAACCGTGATGGCTCCTGATGCCGATGCCCCGCTCTCCCCTGATGCCGATGCATTGTTTTCTTGTCCTGCTGCACGATTTGTATCACTTGCCTGGCCGCAAGCTGCGAGACTCAGGATGACCATGAGGATTAGACCCAGAGAAATGAAGTGTTTTGCACGATGTACCATGACATCCTCCTTGATAATGATAATTATTATCGATCATTTTATCACTTCATTCTCCACATAGACATGTCTAAATCCAAGATCATACATGCGCAATTATTCGATTTCGCCAAACCTGCGCATATAATCGGCCGGGCTCGTGCCTGTAACCTCCTTGAACGTTCGGCTGAAATGAAAGTAATCTGCGAAGCCAACACTCTGGGCTGCTTTTTTCGCCGATGTCTCGCCCTGTGCGAACAATTGCTTCGCTTTCTCCACACGCAGCCGTTTCAGGTAAAGGCTCACGGTCATGCCTGTCTGCTCTTTGAACAGTACACTGTAATGTCCCGTGCTTAAGCCCGCCCGCTCTGCAAGCATCGGCAGTGTCAACTTAAGCATGTAATGCTCCTCAATATAATGAACCGATTTCTCAATCCGGGTACCGGAAGTCCACCGCTCCTCACTCAATCGGCCCTCGTACATGTAGAAGCTCAGAATTCGCTCCAGCATCATCCGGTTGCGAAAGTGCTGTGCCTCAGCCTCTTCTTCACTTAACCCCGGCATATCCTCCTGTGCTTGAAGCAAACCATCAACCATATACTTGACCTTGACTTCGCTTAGCACACGCTGTGTACCATTCCAATCCCATGGTGCACACTCTGGAACAATCCGGTATGTAATGATCGCATATTCCGCAGCCCGGGTGGTCGGAAGCTGAACCGTGACGATCCCTGCTCCCGAGTGACATGCGTAACCATGTGATACGGCCTTCCATTCACCCGTCTCTGCTGCGATCATCAGATACCCTTTCCGCACAATAAGCAGCTTCTCACATCCAGGCTCCGGCCTGATCCGGCAGGATTCACGAACAATTTCTATACGTTGAAACACAGGAATAATGGCGTTCATTTGCTGAAAACTCATGGAAATATCCCTCTTCTTCATTATTCTGCTGTATTTAATATAACACGCCTATGGCCGCCAATCCGCCGGTTTCGTATGCTCACATGTAGCAGTTCACAGTCACCCGGTTCCGAATCGCCGTCATGGATGCACCTTTCAAACGTAGATATACAGACAAAAATAATAGGGAGAGCACATATCGCTCTCCCTATTCGCTTACCGCTAAATCTCCGGCTTCATCCGTTTCCTTGATGACCCCTAATTGAACACCGTACACATATCTTGCTTCTACCATCTCCATTTGCTCAGATGGAAGATAATGATGTTTCTGTATTAGCATTTTCTTGCCAATAGTCATGATCTGGGACATGTTAATGTACGATTCTTTTCCTGTAATGTGTTCCGGAAGATGAACAAACCACTGATGACTTCCGTTTATCAAGTCTTAATACCAAGGCTTAGACCTGTACTAATCTTTAATTGTGATGATTTTTGCAATCAAAACATCATCTTCGTATTGGCTTTGGCATACCTCGTCACGAGAAAGAATAACGACTTTCCTTCTCTTTAAATCTGTAACAGCCTTATGTGAGCTAAATATGGAATCATCTTCAATCAACTCCGTTAAAAAACCTACCCTTTTACCATCGTATGTATATTTCGCAGGCTCATATGGCACAAAAAAGTCTATTGGACGATTAGAAACATATGGAACCCATGCTTCAAAAATCATTTGCTTTTCGATATCGTGCCAATTAGAAGAGTCAGAATAACGTAAACTCAAATTTATTACTCCCCCTTAGTCCCATTCCTCTTCTTCTTCTCGAATTGCATCACGACTAGATTTTTGATATTCTTCGCTCTGCAAATGGAATGGTTTGATTTTGCCCAGATAGTCAGCAATTGCTTTACCGCTAGCATTTTTCCTGCCTTTGCCCTTAAATTCAACAACATTGTTGGTTTTGTTTGCTACAACAGACATAATTCTACCTCCCCGCTTCTTCATACGAATCCCTCCGTAATAATTGTGTTATTACGGGTTATTCTATGATCGGCTGATGGATAATGTTACCTGATACCTGCATTTTTAGTATATCGCACAACTCGGAAGTATTCTACCTTTAACTTGCCGTAAGTATATAGGGAGAATACTAATAATTCAAGATTCTTTTAGAATTATTTTTCTTACCCATCAGCATCTATCATATTACCCGCACTCTACATTATAGGGAAAGGGATAGCGCCTTATACTCCTTTGGCATACCCCTCAGAGCCCTTCAAGCTTTGCACAGACTTCCCATGTACCAGTGTCGGTACAAACCGGTAGATGATCGGCACGGCGCTGCCCTTCTCCTCAATGGAGCTCATCAGCGCCCGCGCCGCCTGTCTCCCGATATCCGCAGCAGGCTGGCGGATCGTTGTAATGGCGGGATTATAGATATGCGCGAATTGAGCGTCATCGATGCCTACTATGGACACATCCTCCGGAATGCGCAGTCCTCTGGCGTTCACAAACTGGAGCATCTCGGCAAGGACGATGTCGTTGCCAGCCAGCAAAGCGGTCGGCGGCTCCTCCAGCGCAAACAGCCCATCCAGCGTGGCGTAAATCTCCTCCCGTGGCACACTGTGCATATACTCCTGCCGGAGAGGAAGACCTTGCTCCTCCATCCCTTTTTTATACCCGCTCACCCGTTCAACCCTTGGCGTGATCCTGTGTTCCCCGATGGGCAGGGTCAAGAGTGCGATGCGGGTATGACCGTGCTCGTTCAGCTCCTGGATGCCAATCTTGACGGCCATCTCGTTATCGAGAAGCAGGCTTTGGGTGTTGACTCCCTCCACCAGCCTGTCGAGGAATACCAGCGGGAACTTCTCTTCAACCAGCCTGTTATAGACCGCCGCATTTTGCCCAGTTGGGAAAATGATCAGCCCGTCCACCTTACGGGCCAGCAACATGTCAATATGCCGGTTTTCCTTGTCAGGATTCTCATCCGCATTGCAGATAATAACCTGAATCCCGGACTGCTGCAGCTCATTTTCAATCGCCCGGATGCTTTGGATCGACAGCGTATACTCCAGATTGCCAACGATGACACCTGCCATGTAGGTACGATTGTGCTTGAGACTTCGGGCCAGTCCGTTAGGCTGATAATTCAATTCCTTGATGACCTGCTCGATTCTGGCCTTGGTCTCGTCGCTCATATATTTGTATCGTTTGTTCAAAAACTGGGAAACTGTGCTTTTGGACACCCCCGCTTCCCGGGCCACGTCCGCAATGGTCAACTTCTTCATCTCTAACTCCTTATGGCCTTATCGCCTGTTCATAAACTGATCGTAAATGAGTATACGTTTTAAGGCTCCACTCCCCATACCAAAGTTCCGTTTTTATAGACGGTCACCCTGTTCCAATCCTTGAAGCTGTTTGCATTCCCGGCATATGAGTAGTCGTTGGTTTCATTGTAGTTGCTCCAATCCGCCGGATGAATGCGAAGCTGGATATCCCCGCTCTCTCCGCCTGCCGGAAGGGAGCCTGCTGCCTTCCCGAATGACAGCTCCACATAATGGTCTGCACGGGCAGCGGGAGCGCTCATCGCAGCGAATGATCCGTTTACATTGGAGCTCCCGATCTTGGCCCAATCCACAAAAAACTGCTGCTTCTGCCTGCTCTCGTCCGAGTAATAATAGCGGATCTTCAGATCACTCAACGATACCGCTGTCTGACCGGTATTCACGATATTTAACACCGGCCTTATTGCATTATCTGACGGGTTAGCATCACCATTGCGGTATTGCAGGACGATGCCACCGGTTTCCTTTTTGCCGCTGATTCCATCTTTTTTACTGTTGCCGTTTCCGCCCTCTTTACCGGGTTTGCTGCTGCCGGTCCCGTTAGCGGGAGCTTTACCGGCTTTGCCGCTGTCCCCATTATTCGCTGGCGATTTACGCAGCAATTCTTTCTTCACGAACCGCCCTGACGGCGATAACTGACTGTCCGGCCAGTTGCCCGTCTTGCTCGCTCCCGGCAGAAGCGCAGCGGACGTCTCCCCCTTATCCGACAATGACCAATTCACCCAACTGATTTTGCGGCTGTTCAGAAAATCAATCCATACCTTCGCCTCGCTCAGGAACGGGCCTCCGCTGCCCAAAGCATCACTCGTTCCCCATTCGGACACGAAGATGGCAGCCTTCTTACGGAGCGCATAATCGATCCGGTCACGTAGAGCCTTCCCATGTGTCCCTGCATAGAAATGCAAGGCATACATGGTATTGGCATCGGCAACCGGGTTATCCGCCGCATCCTGAATGTCCTGGCTCCATGTACCTGTACCCGCAATAATAATATTATCCGGGTCCTTGGCCCTGATTACGGCGCTTACTTCCTCAATATAGGGTTTGATTTGCCCATTCCAGGTCACGCCCCCGTTAGGCTCGTTCGCCAGCTCATAGATCACATTAGGAGTCTTGCCATACAAACCTGCCATTTCACTAAAAAACGCTTTGGCCTTTGCTTTATACTTGTTAGGGTCACCGTCCGACAGAATATGCCAGTCGATGATCACATATACCCCCAATTTGCGGGCTGCTTCTACGGCTTCCTTCACCTTTTTCTTGAGCGCAGGATTAGAAATGTATCCATCATTTTCCGTATACATCGCTACCCGAAACACGGAGATTCCCCAGTCATCGCGTAGCGAGCGAATCGCCTTCTCATTGACGAAATCACCGTACCACTGGATGCCGTGGGAGCTTATTCCCTTAAGCTGGACAGGCTGACCGGCTTGGTCTACTAACCGGCCATTTTTTACCGATAATTGACCATGCCGTTCCACCGGTGTCTTGGATGCAGCGGACGCTGCTGAAGCCCCTGCGAACAAACCTGTATTTAAGCTAAACAGCATGAGTGCTGCCATTAATCCGAGACTCAATCTCTTTAAAAGGACCTTTCGCATGTGCATGTTCACTCCCTGATTCCTGTACAGGCCAATCTCCTCTGTCTGCTGCCTGCCGTTATGACGAGTTTTATTATAGGACAGCCCATGTCAGTTTCCTACATCTTAACGGGTAAAACTGAATATGACAATTCATCATAATGCCGAATTGTAAGCCGCAATACAAAGTGGTATCATTCAAATCTTAAAACATGTCTGTTGAAATAACCAAAAAAACTCCGCCTGTCAGGAGAGCAGTGCGTAACTCTCCCTGACGGCGAAGGTTTATAAGAGCGAAAAATCGTTAAATTGCAGGCGCTGCGGATGCAGACTTGTCGGCGGATTCATGCTCAACAAGTCCATGCTTCTCCCAAACCCGGCTCCTCCAGCGAAAGTACATGATGACCGCACGTGTCCACTCATCTGCGGCGATGGCGAGCCATACTCCTGCCAGCCCCATATTCAGCTTGAACACAAGCAGATAGCCAAGCGGAAGGCTCATGCACACCATGGAGAGCAGGCCTACGAATACCGGGAATTTCGCATCCCCGACAGCGCGCAGGGAGCTGATGATGACAATATTGGTGGTCCGTCCGCTTTCCAGCAGCAGACTGAGCAAAAGCACCGTGGCACCAAGCTGAATAATCTCGGGGTTATCCGTGAATATGCCCATAAGCGGAACTCTGAAAGCAATCACGATCAGATCAATCGCCACCGTAACCATGAGCGCCAATTTGGCGCTTTTCAGCACCCGCGCATAAGCGGCATCCTTTTCCCTGGCCCCGACCAGGCGACCGACAATAATGGCTGTCCCCATACCTACTGCCATACTGAACAGATAAATATAGCTGGAGATATTAAAAGCATACTGCCGTGTAGCCATCGCTTCAGCCCCCAGATAAGTTACATAGAGGGTAAACACAAGCTGACAGGAATGATATGTGATCGATTCCAGCGCGGACGGAATGCCGATACGCAGTATTTTAACAATGTAATCCCTGGACAGCTTCACATAATATATAAATTGAACCCGGACCTCCGTTACTCTGTACATCAGCCAGAAAAAGATCAGAAGGCAGATCAGACGGCTGCCGACCGTGGAAATGGCCGCACCTTCCACACCCAGCGCAGGAGCGCCAAAGTTGCCGAAAATCAGCATATAGTTGCCCAACACGTGGATTACATTCATGAAAACCGAAATATACATCGTTTCCTTGGTAAAGCCATGCGTACGGATTGTCGCCGCCAGCGCGTTAATCAATGCCTGCAGGAAAATGGCTCCACCGACAATGCTCATATAGGACTGCGCGTACGTCAGAATTTCCCCCTGAACATTCAGCCATTGCAGCATTTGAGTGCCGAGCAGCAGGAAGGACACGCTCAGCAGCAGACCCACCATCAGGTTTAACGTAATGGCCGTACCCGTGACGCGGGCGGCCTCAATCAGCTTCTTCGAACCGATATATTGTGCGACAACGATGGCAGCACCATTGCCGATCACTTCAAGGATAAGAATGGCAATAGAAATAATCTGGTTCGCTGCACCCACTCCGGATACCGCATTATCGGAGACGGAGCTGAGCATGAAGGTATCCATGCTTCCCATCAGCATGAACAGGAACAATTCCAGGAAAATAGGCCAGGTCAAATGAAAAATGTTCAACTGGTTCCCCGGCAGCAGCGAGCCTTTATTTAATGCTTTACCAGTCAATGATGTCACCCTTCTCCGTTTAGCTATTTTCAGATCAAGGGGTATGTTAGCACATTCAAAATGAAAAAGCAGCAGAAATTTGTAAACATATGAAAAACAATCATTTGAAAACAAAGAGACTGTATGTGATCTAATCGTTTGACTGCTGCAAAGGGGTGGTCTAGCATAGATAACAACTGAAAAAATATGAAAGAAGGTCGTTCCATGTCCCTGACATTCCAGGCGCTGGTCGTTGATAATAAGGATACTTTTACCATAGGCATATCCCAGCTTTCCCTTGACGATCTCCCGGAAGGGGAGGTGCTGATCAAAACTGCTTACTCCAGCATCAATTATAAAGACGGGCTTGCCGGTACAGCTGACGGTAAAATCGTCTCCTCATATCCATTCGTCCCCGGCATCGACTGCTCAGGCACGGTAGTATCCTCTGCAGATGCCCGCTATAAGGAAGGACAATCGGTGCTCGTGACCGGCTACGGGCTGGGCGTTAACCACTTCGGCGGCTTCAGTGAGTATGTGCGGGTGCCAGTTGAATGGGCCGTGCCGCTTCCCGGGAGCTTGTCGCTGCGGGAGGCGATGATCTTCGGCACCGCCGGCTTTACCGCCGCTCTCTCGATTGACCGGCTGGAGCAGCAAGGTATGTCCCCCGGCAAAGGAAAGGTCCTCGTAACCGGGGCTACCGGTGGCGTGGGCGCTGCAGCCGTTGCCATACTGTCCCGGGCAGGCTATGAGGTGGCCGCAAGCACGGGCAAGGCCGATGCCCATGACTACTTGCGGTCTCTTGGCGCCCATGAAATCCTGTCCCGGGACGAGGTCTATGACGGCGGCCGCATCAAGGCGCTCGACAAGCAGCTCTGGCAGGCGGCTGTAGACCCGGTCGGCGGCGCATCGCTCGCCTCCATCCTGAGCCATATCGCTTACGGCGGCTCAGTTGCCGTCAGTGGCCTTACGGGCGGAGGCAGCGTGCCAACCACTGTGCACCCATTCATTCTGCGTGGCGTCAATCTGCTTGGCATCGACTCGGTTTTCTGCCCATATGATACGCGGCTGCGGATTTGGGAGCGGCTGGCGGGGGACCTGAAGCCGCAGCAGCCTGAGCTGCTGGTGGAGAAGGAAGTGTCCCTGGAAGAGCTGCCTGACACGCTCACCGGTATTTTACAGGGTCAGTCGCGGGGAAGAACGGTCGTGCGCCTTTCTTAAGTTTTGCTTACGACACAGGGCATGCACGGAGCAGCGCGAGACGGCTGATCAGCTTCATGAGTCTCCACATCCTTCGTTAGCGGTTCCAGTGTAATACATTAACTAACTGAAGTGCATCCCGGAAGCCTTGCAAATAGATTTCTCTTTCCAGTTGAGACTGTATGGATAACTGGGTCTCTTCGTAAAGAATTATCGTAGGCTTCCAATCGTCGGGCACTGCTTGGCAAATAGCTCGGAAGTAACTGTCACATTCCACACCTCTTTTTTGTAGAAAAATCCAAACATTGGGGAGTACAAATGTATATCAAAAATGAAATTAAATTACCACTGCATTCAAATATCTGATAATATAAAAGGGCGAGGGGACCTGGCAAAAGTTTCTCGCCCAAAGTCGATTGTTTAAGCAATCGGCTTTTTTAGTTTCTCTTTCTCTATTCGATTATACCGATTGATCAGCTCGTCCAGTCGCACGGATTGCTTGACAATCCTTGGATGACTCAGTTCACCGTGCTCTTGCACCAGCAAATGCAATTTTTGCCGCGCCCGCTCAATTTGGATTCGTAAAATTACCTTGGAACTGCTTGTCATTGGTTTCACCCTCCTGGTGCAAATCCGCTCCGGTCCGTTCGGCACCGTGCTGTTTCTCGGTATCTAACTCAAATATTAAGCCCCAGACATAGTCTGGGGCTTAATAGGTCATGGAGCCCTCGCCAACAAAGCCGGTTCCATGTCGTACAGGGTAGAATGAAGTAGTTCTTCACCGAAAAACGCTTGCCTTTCCCGGCTCACTTACCCCATATGCATAAAATTGTAAAGTCTATGTACAGTATAAAAGCCTTCCATCTCTCTAACTTTAGCCAACAACGGATCCGCAGATAGCAACCGGGTTTGCCAAGGGAGTACCGATCGGTCTTCTGGTAACGTAGTGCAACAGGCGGTAACTTACTTGTTGTCCATGAGTTCAGCAGGGGTTTGGACGTTGACTCCAAGCTTGAGGAAGTCTTTCACATTAATTGTTATCACATGTGCAGGTGATACTGCTTTTGCATGTGCTGCTAAATAAGCATCTGTAAAATCAATCCCCTTTTTACTGTACTGCTCCAGTGCCTCTTCCACGACTGCCTTCTCTTCGCAATCAATACCCTTAAGATTAATGAAGGAAATTAGTGCTTGCTTGATTACTTCTTTCTTTTCACGAAATTGTTTTCCCATGAGTACAAAAACACACTCACTGATAATCAGCGGCGAAACTTTCAAGGTAAATTCTCCTTGGGGCGCCGCCTGAACCAGTTGCCGCGCCTGAGGCGAATGCTCTTTATTCGTGCGCAAAGCATAGATGAT
This sequence comes from Paenibacillus medicaginis, assembly GCF_042138635.1. NCBI lineage: Bacteria > Bacillati > Bacillota > Bacilli > Caryophanales > Paenibacillaceae > Paenibacillus > Paenibacillus medicaginis. Next base: position 219,554 of record NZ_JBHIRY010000004.1, read on the forward strand.
GATATTCGTGTCAATCCAAATCTCCGTCTTTTTCTTGGTCAAACTTCATCCCCTCCGAATTATAATTCTTCAATATCTGCTCACTGCGCTCCTCTCGGGCCGCATTGAGATCCAGAGTAAAGTTACCATTATCCTCTGGCCGATCAAACATGCCAAATAGTTCATCAGCAGTCAAAAGCTTTACTGGCTCAACATGAATCTCACCGTTTTCCTTCAAAATAAAGCGAAGTTGATCGCCCTCTTTCAAGCCAATTTGTTTCATGATTTTAGCAGGGAATGTAATTTGGCCTGCTCGACTTATCGTGGATCTAGCCTCCACTGGGATAATAGATAAGGATGTATTCATATTTTTTCGTTCCTTTCCTGTTTCGGTTTCGGTACTTTGTTTGGAATAGGAAACCTCGGTTTGGTTGTTTTTTTGATCCTTCATTTTTGCTTACCCCCTTATTCTAATCCTTGTGATTAAAATCTTCAAGTAAAATAGATGTTTCAAATAATTTATAAAATACAAGAATAATGTTATATTCAACAGTTTTACTATATATAATGAATCTTATGCATTCCTTAGAATATTAGTCCCTCGAACAGCTTTGAACTACAAAAAAACATCCTTCAAAAGAGGATGCCTCTGCAACGTCAAACAATTAACCATAACTTCTATGAAAGAAAAATCATCACCCGCCCAATTCCGGTACATTTCAAATCGTGTCAAATTATTAAAATGTTCTTTATGCTGTTGATTCTAACCGATAGTCGCAAACCTTCGAGTATGGAATTTACTGCACGGTCATGACCCCTTTTGAATCGATATACTGCTAAATCACTAAAAAATCTGGCGAGTTTTTCCTTCACAACAGAGTTATTATACGGACCATATTTCCCGACCACTTCCATAGATGGAATATACGCCGCAAAACGTTCCAATATGTGATCCATATCAAAATCAAAGCGGTTAGCAGCTTGGACCATATAGCCCAAAGCAATAAAGATTTCCTCTGGACGAGTGGCTACAAAATCCGCGTATTCCTCTAACGCCTTTGCTTCACCGGATAATATACGGTATAAATATCTGTTGGCAGTTGCCCATTCAGCAAACTGGTGAATATATCGGCGTGCTTCTTCGTCATCCTCACGAATCCATAATTCTCCTTGTTCATACTTCGAAACATAACTCAATGCCCCATTATAATACTGAAACTCTTCACAGACAGTGGAACGAAAAAGCCAGCCATACAAAATATAAAAATAGAATGGCTGTTTTGGTTTGCGTTCAGTTGAAGGCTGCTTATACTGAAGCGTAGCAATTCGCAGCATCTCCACCGCCAGTTCATCTACCTTTTTCCACTTATGAGCGGTCATCATAACATGAATCAACTCTTTCAAAGCATCAAGCTGGTCCGCCTCATCCAAACGATTCACATACGGCTCAAATAAAATAGCCGATCTTAAATTCTCCTCCAGATCATCCCCTAACGACAGCTCGAACAGCCGATAACGGCAAATGGCCAATCTTTCTGAGTGCTGGAGTTTTTCCGCTTCGCTCACCTGGGTATAAATGAGTGCCGCAGCCTGTCTATGATCAGAAGCGAATAGGTCCTCTGCTACCTCAAACAAAACAGAAGTGTGTGACAGATCCTCCAACAACCGATGAACAACCCGTTCGATGCAATCCAAGCGGTCCAGTTCCGCACACCGAACAATAAAGGGACGAATCCGCCGCATGCTCGGAGAAAAAGCAAAGCATTCATCAACGTACGAATCAAACAAAAAATCTTCAGGTAATTTCATCGCTGATGTAATCGACTCCAATTGTCGGAGTGAAACAGGCTTTGTGCCTTGAAGCATCCGACTCAACGTACCGGCATTCACATTGGAAATACTTGAAAACTGCGTGAAACTTAAATTATGTTTCTGTATGTATGTACTGAGTGTTTCACGAATTGTATTGTCTGACTTCAAACCAGACTCACCCCCTATAGCACACAAACAAAAACCAAAATTTAGTGTTTGTTTATAGATAATAGTATACTCCAAATTGAACAGCGGTCAACAGTATATATACGTCAAATTTAGACACTGAGAACTTATCAGTTATCGATCTATACGATGAAATAAAAAACAAAGGCCCGGTTCATTTACCGCAGCCTTTGTTTTTTATGAATTTAGATATTGTAGAAAGAAGAGGTGTCTCCCTCATCTTACTATTATCTGTTATGCGAAAGATGGTTTTTTTCGATCTACATCGCCGCTTAGAACCTTAACATACACTTTATCTTCTCCATCAACAGAAGGTCCAACATACTTTTCCCCACTGTTAACATCATGATAAATTACGCCTTTAAGGTTAGTTTCTACTTTTGAATTATTAGTTCGCAGTATTTTTCCTGCGAGCCCTTCACCATTTAGCACTTTATTGGCGACCTCTCGATCTATCCTAATAACTTCATTTTTGGTGGTTCCATGACGCCCTGCTAAGTTATTGCGTATCATACGGAATCCCCTCCAACTAAATGAGTAATTACACTTAATAATTCAGCATTACTCGTAATGACATCTGGCAAATCAGATTCTTCCAAACCTTTCCGCCCAGTGAAATGCACAGAAAGTACATGTTCTTGATCTAAAGGGTAACATAACACATATACTGGAGCAACTTCTTGTCTTTTAAAAAAGGAAAATTTTCCACTAAAGTAAACATCCAAGACATAAATGAGCTGATCTCCATCTGCTTTGTCCCGGTTGGAGTTAAAAGGAAAGAAGCGCCCTTTTCCTACATTACCCCCAACTTGAGAAAGACCATCGGTCCCCTGTTTTCTCCAGAAAGCTGCTCCAGTGACACGGAACCCATCGGGAGGGATTATTGAATTACGAACAGCCTCACTGAGAGCATGATATCTACCCTCTCCTTCAATAACAGATACATTCTTATTGTATTCCCAGAAAAAGTGTAGAATACTCTGCTTTTCTTCTCTCGATAAAGTGCAACATCGTCAGGAGCAAATATAAAAACAGCAAAATCATTATGGTCCAGTTCGGTTTCCAGAGATTCCATCGTATATTGGTTTGCACCAAATACACCTGCGTACCATGGATTAACATGGGTTAGACGCTTTAACTGGTTGTGAACAGCATTTGCATATTCTATAGCTTCCCTAGATGAGCCGATAAATGTTTTCGGTTTTACTGGAAGTGCCACGTTTTTTGCTCCTTTGCAACAGTAATTCCAACCAGTATTATACTACCAAATAAATGAATAGTATTGTTCATTCTAACTTAAATGTGACTAGATGACTGCTGACCCACTGGAGTGCCCGAATTGAAAAAACCGCCTAACTACTGCTAAGCGGTTTTGGCAAAAAAGCGACAACCGTTGCCTCCGATGCAAACGCATGAGAGCGGGCTCTTTAGTCGGATCCGTTTTCTGCGGATGACTCACCGCTGTATGCTGTGTTCTCCAGGACATCAGCGCTTCGATCATCCACCCATAAACGGGGCGTGCGGGAATGAACAATCCCGGCCAGCATGTCTACCCGCTTTTGCAAGGCGGAGCAAAGGGCATCACGCCTTGCCTCGTCAATAAACAATGAACCTTGCAGTATTGCCCTAAACTCTTCATCCAGCCCCTGCAGCAGAGACAAGTCTAGCCAGTCAAAAGACGTAACCAGCTTGATTTGCTCGTTATGATCGTTTTTGAAGGGCTTGCAGGTCAATTGGACCGTTGGCGAAATGAGCGCCTGCGGCTTGGTAAACCAGAGGGAGGAGCCACTATCGTAAATCGGGGCTGCTCCGATCCACTCCAGCGTTTCCACATTTCGAATGACGCCGAAATTATTTTGATGCCTGTCCTCATTGGCAATGAGGTAATCCACGACCATCATCCGGTTCAGCGCATCGACGATGCCGGGAATGCCGAGCGCCTCGCAGCAATTTACATAATGCTGATAAACCGATATATGATTTGGTTTTTGCCGGATTTGCATCACATACCATGCCGTCACCAATTCCGTCTGTGGCGTGATGAAATTTTCGCAAACGCTGTATGGGTAATTCTCTTGTACCAATAGCGTATAGGGAACGTGAGGAATGCCCAGGCGATCCATTACTCGGCTTGCCAGCACTTCATTATAAGGTTCCTGCTGAATCGCGCCGCTTCCGCCCTTGATGAGGCAGCGTTTCCCATCCAATATCGCCCATTTCTTTTTTAACCAGCCATCCGAAGTGTTATCCGGCGACATTAAGCTTATGCCTTCTCCCGAAAATTCTCTGCCGAACAGTACATTCCCGACATCTTCGGAAAAAGCGTTATCGAAAAAATTGACCTGCGACCAATCGACATCGGCACCTGTGGGACATATCCAATATTGGTCGGACAAGCTGAGGCCCAAACTTTTATCCAAAAGTTTTTGGGTGGTAGCCAGTCTCAGTTCAAGCAGCGCTTCCTTGATGCCGTCCCGGCTAGCGGGAATAGCCCGACCTCGCCACCATTCATTGAGCGCCGAGCGGTCGATACGTCCTTTTTTGACCGATATCCCGATGGGAACGTGGCGTTCGTCGTACACATCACCGATAGCGGAAATGGCGCCGGTCGCTTCGTCAAGCTCAATTTCCGCAACCGGGACGTTTTTGTGTTTTAATACGTATTTTTTGTTCCATGCATCCGCCATGTCACCCACTCCTCTAGCCTCATCTTGTACGACCTAACACGCAATAATCCTTTCATGTAACAATCGATCCAAGCACCTCATAGAGCATGGCCGTAAATGCCTCCCGGTTCACTTCCTCGCACACTCTTACATTCCGCAGACGCTCCAGACGGTTGTTGATGTCCACGAGGCTGTAGCCGCGGGTCAGCTCGCCCGCCGTCTCTACATCCACATGATACATGCCGGAACGGGTCATGATCGATTCATCAGCTGCTACTGCCATTAGCAGCGTATCCGGATGTGTCGTGCCTGGCAGCCGATGCACCTCTTTGTTGAACTGCTTGACCACTCTATTAATGTCGATGAAAAACTTCGCCCCCGCTGTACCGAGCCGCTCAATTTCCTCATGATTGGCATCGTCCATTACCGAGTAGCGGGTACACATCTCCCAGCCGACCATCGTGATCGGCACACCGGAATGCAGCACGATTCTGGCCGCCTCCGGGTCAACCCAGAAGTTGTACTCCGCTGACGGTGTAATATTGCCCAGGGAATTATTCGTGCCGCCCATGATATACAGGTGCGGAATTTTCGGGATGATCCCCGGGTCCTTCTGCACGGCCATGGCAATGTTGGTCAGCGGCGCAATCGCCAGCAGATGAATCTCGCCGGGATGGGCATGGATTTTCTCAATCAGAAAATCCACCGCATGCTCCTGCTCCGGCCGCTGCACCGCGTGCGGAAAGTTCGCTCCGCCCATGCCGTCGGAGCCGTGCACATCCTCCACCGTCCGGTGCTGCTGCTTTCCGACCGCCAGCATCGGCTTCTCATGCCCTTTGTAGACCGGGATGCTTCCGCCCTTGCCAGCAACCTGAATCGTATAAAGCGCATTTTCCACCTGCTGGTCAAACTGCACATTGCCGCCGGTAATCATCACGCCTTCAACCTGAAAATAATGCATGGCCGTCAGAAGGGCTATCGTGTCGTCCCCTGCCGTATCGGTGTCTATGATGACTTTTTTTCTGTCCGTCATTTCCTTGCTTCCCCCTTCATCTGATCAAGCCCTTAGTAGGCTCACTGTCTTATCCATTGAAGCACTCCGGGCGCGTCTGCGCAACTACTCTTGAGCAGTACTTGAAGGGCGTTGAAAGCTTGAGGACAGGGAGGGCCAGTTGGCTGGGAGACAGATCCACACACCCCTATCTGGACGCTTTGCACCATTATCCCGTTGGATCAGGTCGCCGAGCAGCAGACAAGCACGGGATAAGGGGATATTGGGCAGATCAGCAGACAGATACGAGATCATTAGACGGGTTCAGGACAAGTTCCTTTTTCAAATCGAAAATCTCACCTGAACTGAACCGCCTCCTTTTTTCCTTATCAATTTTTCGTACACTCTTACTCTAGCCACCACCCTCTGCTCCTGAACAAAAGGGATAATCGTGCAAGGACATCATGCAGGGATACCCAGCCACCTCAGTCTAATTTATTTCGTCAACTAGTCCAGTTCAATCCATTCGGCAAGCAGTTCATCGAGCCGCTTTTGCTTCTCTTCGCGATCAGCCCACAGCTCCTGCAGCTTCACCGGATCATCACCGGCCTGTTCCAGTTCAGCATCCGTGGCGGCAAGTACGGCTTCCTGGGCAGCGATGTGCTGCTCCAGCTTCTCTCGGACAACCCGGACCCGCTCAAGGCTTTCGGTTTGGCCTGGATTCGGCTGCGCTTTTTCCTCCTTGCGTCTGGCGGACCCTTTCCCCTTGCCTGGTACAACCTCTTCCCGCTCATCCAGACTTCTGCGAATATCTACAAGCTGACGCTTCTTCTCCCGGTAATCGTCAAATCCTCCCAGGTAAGAAGTCACGCGCCCTTGCTCCAGCTCCCAGACCCGCTGCGCGAGTTTGTTGACAAAATACCTGTCATGGGAGATGACCATCACCGTGCCGGGGAAGGCTTCAAGCGCCTCCTCCAACGCTTCCCGCGAATCGATGTCCAGGTGGTTGGTTGGCTCATCCAGCAGCAGCAGATTCGGCTTTTTCATCACCAGCAGCGCCAGCCGCAGTCGGGACCATTCCCCGCCGGACAGCATACGCACAGGCTTAAAGACGTCTGCTCCATAGAAAAGATACCTGGCCAGAATACTGCGGGCCTCCCCCTCCTCCACGGCGGCTTCCTTCCGGAAAAAGGACAGTACGGGTTCCGAAAGCTCCTCCCGTTCCTCCTGCTGCGCCAAATAGCCGTATTCTACACGCGAGCCCCATTCTACAACGCCGGCGTCTGGCTGCTCCTGACCGAGCAGCAGACGGAGCAGCGTGGATTTCCCGGCACCGTTATCACCCAACAACGCCACTTTCTCGCCAAACTCCAGGCTGCCTTCGGCACCGGCCAGAATGTTCCGTCCGGCGTACGCTTTATGGAGATTTTCAAAGCGCACTACCCTTCTGCCTGAACGGTCCTGCGGATTCAGGTCAAAATCAGCGCTCTGCCGCTCCAGCACTGGGCGCTTGATCAGTTCCATCCGTTCCAGCGCTTTGCGGATAGAGGCGGCTTTTTTGAAAAACTTTTCATTATCCCCGATACGTCCCCATTCCTCGAACCGCCGTATCGCTTCTTTCATTTTCTTGATCCGCTTCTGCTGCTCCTGGTAATCCGCGAACTGGATCAGGAGGCGCTCCTCCTTTTCCTTCACGTATCCGCTGTAATTGGTAGGGTAGGTGTGCGCCTCGCCGTCCTCAATCTCAATCATTTTGCCGATGACAGCATCGAGGAAGTAGCGGTCATGGGACACGATAATACAGGCCCCTGTATAACCATGCAAAAACTGCTGCAGCCATTCCAGCCCTTTCAGATCCAAATGGTTCGTCGGCTCATCCAGCAGCAGCAGGTCCGGCTTCCCAATCAACTGGGATGCAAGCACGATCCTGGTCTTCTCGCCCCCTGACAAGCTGCCGAAGACACGATCATATGCAGACTTGGGAATGTCCAGCCCGTCGGCCACCTGATCGATATTCGCATCCATCTCATAGCCGCCAGCCTGTTCGAAGCGCTCCTGGAGCGCAGCATAAGACTTTAAAAGTTTCTCCATTCGCTCTGCATCAGCCATCGCATCCGGCGCAGACATCTCCTGCTCCAGCCGGCTCATCTGACGGCGGCAGTCCTGCAGCTCACGGTAGCCGTAAGCGAGCACCTCATGAACGGTCAGCGCTTCGAACTCCTCCGGAATTTGTGGCAAATATCCGATGCGGATATCCTTTTTATGCGTCAACAAACCCTCGTCTGGCTTGTTCTGGCGAGCGATCAGCTTCAACAATGTCGTTTTCCCGCTGCCGTTGCGGCCGATCAGCCCGACCTTCTCACCTTCATGTATTTCAAAATTCACTCCATCCAGAATAAGGTTCGCTCCATGATAAGCTTTCAATTGTTGTCCGTTTACAATATACATGTATAGGTCCTCCCCAGGTGATGAAGACCCTGACCCGCACAGCACAAAAAGGGCCGCAGGAATATGCCCGCGGCCCTTTCGGATAAAGCAATCCGTTCGGTTAAGGTAGGCGTCTTCTCGCAATAGTTACTTCCGTATCGTTAAAAATGGACAGACTTCTCCCGTTGACGGAAAATGCATGCACAATGCCAGCCATAGCAATTGGAAGCTGGCTAATACGGTTGTTCACCATCTCGAAATTCACCTACCTTCACCTCCTTAACATAATTAATTACAATTTAGCACACTATCATTTGACGGCGCAAGCGGTAATTCGCATAGTGTTCCTCTCCTGCTGCTCATTCAACCCCGCTGTCAGGAGCGTGTGCCGGGAAAAGAGCTGCCTGCGGCATTCAGAACCGGCAGCATTCTGATCTCCTGACTCATGGACGAGTCACATAAAGGACAGCTTGGCTCACCGCTGAACGTAAACCCCGTGCGCATCCACCCGTTGCAGTCATTGTTGGTGCAGGACCATACCTCCGTATTTTCTTCCGGAATAGGCTCGGGAACATGGCGTTTATACATGGGAATCCCCTCCCTTGGCGTATATAGACCTATAATAATATGCTCCCGTTTACCGAATTCATGCATACTTTTTGAAATAAAATCAGAAAATGCCTGTACCGGGCGGAGAATGAGTCATGAACTCTTGACAACTCTGGCTTCTCTGGATGTGTCATGCCACTCTACAGCAGCTCCCATGCTCAGAGAAGTAGATCGAATAGGAAGAAACACCCTTCCATTGTTGATGGTTACGGGCACATCTAATGAGATTTGAACGCCATTAATGGTAGCTGTCGTGCTGCCCACCTGCAGTTGTACGATCCGTTCCCCTTTGATTAAGGTGACGGTTTGGGTTGTGGCGTCCCATAACACGTTGTTATCTGATACATCAAGAGCATCTGCTACATAACGAAGCGCCAGATATGTCCGTCCTTCATGAATATACGGCGCAACATCCGCTGTCTTCTCTGTACCGTTCACCGTATATACCATTTCTCCGACCTTAAAACTGGAATGGCTTATGGTTTCTCCCGAAGCCGGAGTGGCGACCCGCGCCAGCGGGACTCTTACTTCTTTGCCCAGGTTATGGAACGGCGTGTAGCTGCTCACCTCAGTCGTCCGGGCCACCATCAACTCGATTTCCCCTTCGGCAACCGTCCGGTCGATCGTGAATATAACATCCCTGAATTGAAGGGTGGTGATTTCATCGCTCTCGCCTGTAATTGTTAAAGCAACCGACTGGTCGTTATTTAACAGCTTCAACGGTTCAAACTGCAAATCCCCTTGATACACATCAACAGTAGGCGTCGCTATAAACGTCACCCCTTCAGGAAGTGTAAGTGTGACCAGCTCGCCATCTTTCAGGCCGCCAGCAACAGTTTCCGCCAGACTGAAATCGGCAGCCTGCTGACCTGATCGTCCGATGATCACCTCTGGAACAGAAGCTGCCAAAACGGCCAACCCTGCATGAACTTCCGCAGCTTTAACACTTCCTTTGGCACCCGCACTGCCGCCTATTTCAATGGTTAAATCTCCCGCAAAATCGGGTGCAGTAACGACATCCACTTCCTGCAGTGAAAACGTCCCGGGACTGGATGTTGTTGCTCCGGTTATTTCAAATACGGCTGTCCGGTTATCCGTTCCGGTATAGCGAACAAATGCAAGCTCCAAATCATCCGTATTGTCGGTTTCTCTGGCGGGACTTTCCGAACTGCCTGCATAAACCGGCTGAAACGCCACACCTTCGGGAAGAGTTAAGGTGAGGGTACGGCCTGCGGGCAGCGTTCCATACAGCGCTTCTTTTATGAGGATGTCTGAAATCCGCTGTTCCGCACGTCCGGAATAGATGACAGGCAGCTGCTCCGCTTTCGCACTCACCGTAACACCGTACTGCGCATGTGTGCCTACAACCAGTTCCGTTACATCCAGATCGGCTTCACCGCTAATTCGGGCTGTTATATCTCCGTCAACAGCATTTTCAGGCTTGGTTAATGTAAATTTTAAATCGCTCAAAGTCCATTTGCTCATCTCATAGGTTGCCCCGGTGACTTCCACGGGCTGTACGTCACCGTCACTGTCCTCGTCCTTCCAAGTCGTGCCTAGAACGTCTACCGTCAGTTCGTCGTCCGTGGAGGTGAGCCGGAAGTACATGTCTTGTCCATAAGTCGTCCCATATTCCACTTTTCGGACACTGTCATTCAGGTTCCATTTATAACCTGCCGGCAATTTAACTTTAACGCTTTCATTCAGCGGCTCAAGTGCCCCGGCGGATGCCTCCTTTAAGGTGAGACTGAAGGAGTAATCACTGTCCGTTCCTTTCTTGGAACCAGCCGTGACCGCAACCTTGCCACCGCCTACTGTAGCTATCGAGACTTTACCTGCCGGAAAAGCGCTATGACCAGGAGCTGTAAACGCAACCTCCACCGGCCCCTCGTCCATATCCTCCCAGGTAACATCACCCAGCTGAATCAGAAAGGAGGCGTCTTCCTCCAGTGTATAATCCTCTCCCATGTCCGGTATCTCCAGCAGGAAGCTATCCTCGTCCGCCTTTATCACCTCGATGGTAGGTGCGCCCGGAGCTGAGCCGTTTAAATCCCTGAGCGGATTGGAACTGCCCAATATGTATATCCGATTCGAACCGCTGTCATCCATGGGATCTATTACATAGCCATTGGAGTCTCTCGACAAGTCCATTCCTCCGGGAAGCGAGATGTACAGCTGGTCTCCACCCCCAAGCACGGTGTATGCCGGAATCGTTACTTTAATAGAATGCATGAATCCGCTTCCGCTGGCTGGCAGTATCATGCTGCCTAGTGCTTCCAGATTCCCTCCTCCTGCCGCATGAACAGGTCTCAGCCCGGACAGCCCGCTTACCAGCAAAGATGCAATGACAATCGTTTTAACCATTTTATTACATTTATCTATATATATTTTCCCCATTTTCATCAAGCTCCTTTAATTTTTAATAATGTTTAACGTTTTTTTGCATTCCCTCCCATTCGAAAATCAAGATTATAGAAAAATACATCTGCAATCTCCTTGGTTTATCGAGACCCCCCTACGTACATTTTAAGTGATAATGATTATCATTATCGAATATGAATATTAAAACCTTTGTTTTATTATGTCAACTATTAGAACATGGAAAATTCGCTTATCTCAATTCAGGCTCGATCAATTGTAAGCACCTCCTGAATATCTTATTTACGAAAAAAAATAACTTTATGACTTATATAAGTTGTTTTGATATTAGCACACACACTTATTTAAGTCTACTAAGAAATGAAACGAAATTAGGAGATATTCTGTGAAGGGGAGATTTTCCGAAAAAAATTAAAATTATGCTTTGAACAGCAACCTATTACTGCCTTGATGCGTCTAACATGTATAAGAAAGATTTTGGCAACAGGTTACATTACTGATGTTGTTTTCTTTCTTTTAATAATGTTACTCTAGTAGTATGTTTTCCGTTACCCGTCCTTTGCTGGATTGGGAATCGGGTCTTCCGCTCCGTTAGCGGACATCATTTTAAGAAAAAGGAGCAGACAAACGCATGAAATTCAAGAAACCCGTCATTATTGCTGCAGTGTCGGCCTTGGCCGTATCCGGAGCGCTATTAACGCAGCCTACATATGCCGCACAAGCTACCAAAACCATCAAAGCGGTGTACAACAACATTGCCATCGTTTACAACGGCAACACAGTGCCGTCCGACGCATCTACAGAGCCTTTCATGATTAACGGAACGACTTACCTGCCGCTTCGCATGGTTGGTACAGCCCTGGATAAGAAAATTACCTGGGACGGTAACAACAAACGCGTTGTGATTGAGGATAATCAGGCTCCGGTGGATCCATCTACGATTACAGCACTGAACAACCAAATCAATACCTTGAATCAACAGGTTGCTACGGCAAAATCCGAAGCAGCGACCAAGGACGCAACTATCGCCCAGCTTCAGAAGGATAAAGAAGCCCTGCAGAAGCAAATTGATGACAACAAGAAAAACAACAGCAGCACCAGCCTGGGCGACCTGGAAGATGACTTGAACGATGATTACGGCAATTATGAAAGTACTAAATCCGAGATCGTATTGAGCGGTAATTCAGATAAACTTACCCTTCGTGTAAATGTGTCCAAGACTGGATGGAACAAATTGTCCAGCAGCAAGAAAACCAACCTGATCCAGGACATGGTTGACGATATTCGTAAGACTTACAAAGATGCTACGATTTCCGGTTCCGTACGTGATGACGATGGTGGAAGCACCTTGGCTGACATCACCGTAAGAAGCTCGGGCACCGCATCGCTGAGCGAGAAGTCCTCCGGTGTGGACATTAGTGACCTTGAGGATGACATTCAGGATGATTTCAGTAACTGGAAAAATGTTAAATTCGACATCAAACTGACCGGTGACGAAGACAAAGTAACAGTAAAAGTCTACGTTAACAAGGATGACTGGAACAGTCTCAGCAGCTCCCATCGCAGCGACTTTAAAGACGGTATCGTAGAAGCGATTGACAATGAATACAGCGATGCTGATATCAACGGAACGATTTATGACAAAAGTGATAACAACAGCAGACTTGATACTTTCTAATTGAATAATTCCGATACAGAAACGGCCGGAGTGAATTTCTCACTCCGGCCCTTGTTCATTCCTTAAACACATGCACACTTTGTTGGAAAATTTATCGCCCACATATTTAGATAAGATGATCCTTTCTTCGATCGATATCCGGTTATGGTCCAAAAATTCCTGAAACATTTCATAATCCTTCATTTCAATTTTGGGGAGTGGATATCCCTTTTGCAATCTGAATAGTTTCTGAAGTTTATTCCAAAGCTTTTGTGCAGCTCTCCTTTCAAAGCTTATTTTCTGCTCTTCTTCCACCCTTTTTATTAATTGATGATGATATTTTTTTATAGCTTCATTTTTACCACGGGCAATCATCTTTTTGAGACTAAGCGGCTTCACGCGCTCAATAATTTCGTAATGATACCAGAATGGCTCTTCAAAAAGTTCATAATCTGTGACCGCCTGTACAATGTCATTTTTATCCACTTCCCCGATATCATATCCATTTTCCAATAACTGTTGAACCAGCAAGTGCGCATCTATTTCAGACAGAACCTCAACGTAACATTCAAAAACAAATTTTCTGATCATATCTTCGTACTTTTCTTCAAATCTATTATGTAAAAAACCGATACCACTTATATAGCTGGCTGTAGATTGACCTGTATACTCAGCAAAAAAGTCTGCAACACGATCATAATCATCCATTGAAAATGATTCATTGGTCTGAATCAGCATGCCCGAACAATCCCATGGAGGATCATAGCTGTGAGTGATTTTATATTTAGGTGCAAACATGAAGTCATATGCCAGCTCTTCTGCTAAATTAGCTAACAATACTGGAAACCTCGCATCAACCCTGTTCCTTATTTGTTCCGAGAGACTTTCCACTGAATGCTCCAATGTTCTAACCCCTCCAATAAAAAAACCATGCTTAATAAAAATTAGGCACGGTTCCTCCGTAGAAAATAAATATTCGCTTGTTTAAAGCGTATCATATTTACGCTGTTAAATCCAGTTCCTGCACTCTCGCGACATCTAAGGTTGAGGCAGGTGTTCGTAAACGGTCTCCACCGTTACTAAACGTTCATATGCCTCTATTTCATGGGCTTGCCACAGATCATTAGCGGCTGGCGGAGACTTAACAAGCGTATTAAAAAAGGGAACCCGCATCCTGAAACAGATGCGGGTTCCCTGATATAAAGAGATTAAATTTTAATAGGCCAATGCAAACAAACCTTTGATGTGGGACAGGTAGCGCATGTTGCTTCCTTCCTTCATCAAAGTCGCCACTGCGCCTTTCAGTTGGGTCTGGTTCGCACCTACGGTACCGATGGCGTCCGTTCTGCCCAGGCTTCCCAGCGTTCCGGAGAATACAGGGGTGAAGGCTTCCATTTGATGCCCGTTGAACAATGCAAAGATGTTGTAGCCAACCGTCTCGCCCATCTGCCAAGCCAGCTGTGCCGTTGGAGGGTATGGACGCTGTCCTTCACCAGGGAATACAACCGCGCTGTCGCCAGCGAGGAAGATATTTTCGTGGGAAGTGGACTGCAGTGTGCCAGTAACTGTAGCGCGTCCGCGATCCACGTCGATACCGGATGCTCCGACTAGCACATTGCCTTGAACGCCGCCCGTCCAGATCAGAGTGCTCGTCTTGATGGCACGTCCGTCTTTCAGCAGCACTTCGTCAGCCTTCATTTCCGTGATTGCAACGCCGGTGATAAACTCAACGCCGCGTTTTTCCAGACTTGCGACCGCACGGTCAACCAACGGCTGGGCAAAACCTGCCAGAATGGAAGGACCCGCTTCAACGCAGTACAGTTTGATATCGTTGTAGTTGATGCCTTTCGCACGGCATACTTCAGGCAGCTTATCCGCATATTCGCCGACCAGCTCGACCCCTGTCAGACCGCCGCCACCGATGACGATGGTGGCATCCGCCGGATTGCCGGATTTCTTGTAAGCATCCAGGCGTGCTTCCACATGCGCACGAATTTTGTTCGCTTCATCCACTGATTTCAGCGTCAGGCTGTACTGCTCCAGTCCCGGAATTCCGAAATAAGCGGTTTGGCTGCCCAGGGCGATAACAAGCGCATCATAGCTGAGCGTTGCGCCGCTTGCCAGAGCTACTTTTTGCTCCGCAGGCTTGATTTCGCTTACCGTATCCACCTTCAGGGTGATATTCTTGTTGCGCAGCAGCTTCTCCAGCGGCAGAGCCACAGCTTTCTCGCTGATGGTGCCTGCAGCCAGCCGGTGCAGCTCAGTAATAATTTGGTGTGTCGCATAGCGGTTAACTACAGTAATCGTAGCTTCCTGCGGACTCATATGTTCACGAGCCGTCAAAGCGGCCAGCAAGCCGCCGTATCCGCCGCCAAGAATCAATATTTGCTTCGACATGTCCATCCTCCGTTCTTGTTCTACCTGTTACCTAACGATTAGGCAGCTGTTATTTATTTTGCGCCTGGCGCTCGTTCATAATGTCCAGGAAAGCTGAAGCGAAGCGCAAGCCCTTCTGCACATTCGGGTCCTTGAGCATTTTAAGCATAGCAAACAGCCCAACCGTTCCCGACTCGGTTTGTACACGGTCACCCGCTTCAATAGCAGCAGAAGCAATGCCTTTGGCCGATTCTGTTACAGGCTTCACAAACTCGGTCATGGAGTTTTTCATATCCCCGATAAATACCGGGTCTGTTGCGAGGCTGCGCGCTACATCATAGGCGCCAGTCATAACTGTGACCATCTCTGTCAGCTTTGGCAGATTTTCTACCAGAACGGTCAACGATTGTTGAACCTCCGGCTTCATCAATTGGTCCAGCACATCGCGGGACTCCGTAGTAGCTTCCTGTGTAGCTGCCACCTCTTGTTGATTTTCTGACATGACGTGAACGTCCTCCTTTACTCTAAAATAGAAGTCCATTCCTCTCTCGTTACCTGCTTGCAATAAACGGCTCAACGAATCCCGGTCAAACAAAATCCATGACATATTGAAAAACCCGCGCCGCCCAAAGATTCTTCTTCTCGGACGGGCCGGATGATGTATGGGTGCCTTGCCTCGGTCTTCGGTGTTTTTGCTGCTGCAATGACCACGCATTTCATGTTCGTGAATCAAACAGGCCGAAACGGAATCCTATAACCCTATATTACACCTTTCACAAGCCCAGCGTCGAAAAAATTTTTAGTTTTATATAAAAATCTTATAAATTATGCCTTAATTTTCATGAAAGATGCGGCTATAACCGAATTATTCCCAAAATTTTATATGAAAAGGCTGTTTTTTTGACGAAGCTGGTGATCATTGGCTATCATTAGTGGGTAATATTATACAGCAGGCCCGTTCCGATGACACGGGAAGGCCGGCTGAAGTGAAACCAAATCCTATCGATATGGAGGCTACAAGAAATGGCTTTGACATTTATGGATATGCTCAAGCAAGCACAGGCGAACGTGAAGGGTGTAAGCTCCCAGGAAGCGAAGAAGATGATTGAAGAAAATCCGGAGACCTTCGTCATCGACGTTCAGGATGCCACTGATGCGGGTGCATGCGGCCTGATTCGCGGAAGCGCGAACATTTCGCTCGGCATGCTTCCGATCCGCGCGGATCTGGAGCTGCCGCAAAACCTGCGCGATGAGCGTTTGGCGGACCGCAACCGTCCCGTTCTGACCACCTGTGGCGCAGGCGGCCAAGCTGCCTTGGCTGCTTATCTGCTGAAACAGATGGGCTTCACCAATGTGGCCTACATAGAAGGCGGAACGGCAGCCTGGAAGGAAGCCGGCCTCGAGGTGGAGATGTACTGATTCGCAGGCGTATAGAACAAATAAAGCTTCCTGTTCACCATGAACGGAAGCTTTTTTGTCAGGTTATCTGGGTCATGCTAATCCAATGCCAGCGCCTGTATGAATTCATCCGCATCGCGGTCGGCCTTGGACTGGTTGCACTCATTGCACGCGCAGACACAGTTCACGGGGGTCGTATGCCCGCCTTTGGCACGGGGAAGAAGATGATCCAGCGTGTCGCCGTATTCGCCGCAGAAATAACAGGTATATTTGTCCCTCATCATGATATAGCGGCGGAATTCCCGGTTCGTGTATAAACGCCGAATCGTGGAGCGATTGACCACCACCGCCATACCCTCCCTCACCAAAGTTGCCGCCAGCTCCAGGTCGATCTCCTGATGCCAGCGCCGCCCTTTGTCCGTTTTGCCGCACAGACGGATCATTCCGTTGCGGTTAGAACGCAATGCCTTCGGGTCCCTGGGGTCTAATTGTGCTTGTCCACCCTTGGAGGAGAGCTGCCGTCTCTCCGAGTGAACCGGAAGCGCACGGGCAGCCGGCTTGCCATGAACACGGGCACCGCCGCGCCCTGAGGCAGAAGGCTTCGTTACGGCTTCGGCCGCTTCTGTGTGTAGCCTGCCGGGTGAAGCTTTGCCGACAGGCTGCTTGCGGCGCCTGCAGTCCAGACATGCCCCCCGCCGTGACAGCGGACCTGCTTTACGGCCGGTTCTGCGTTGGAATCCGGTCAATGGTTTGTATTCCTTACAATAATTGCAGTATTTCAGTAATGGCTGTTCGGCTGCTTCCATCATGCCCAGGCAGAATGCTTCTGCTCTCCGGGTCACCTCCTTAAGCTTGTCAGATATCTATATTTGTCCACAAACGTCTCCGTTTAATCATAGGTTCAGCTTTAACTTTAATTACCACGTGATGCTTGTATTGTATCACATTCCAGTAAAATAAACGCACCTGCCCGCTCCCATTCATCTGCTGTTTCGCACGCTCTTTGTTGGCAGAAGAGTTTAGCCTGCCTTGCTTGATGGGTAACTTGTTATATAAGAGCAAAGGGAGGAACCTGCATGAAAAGAAATCATACGATGATGCAGTTTTTTGAATGGCATGTAGAGGCTGACGGGAAGCATTGGCAGCGGCTGATTGAGCTTGTACCCAAACTGAAGCAAATAGGGATAGATGCCTTGTGGATTCCGCCTGTAACCAAAGGGCAATCTCCGGACGATACGGGCTACGGTGTATATGATCTGTACGACCTCGGTGAATTTGACCAGAAGGGAGCGGTCAGGACCAAATACGGCACCAGGAACGAACTGCAGAATGCTATGGCCGCCTGTCTCAAACATGGTCTGGCCGTCTATGTTGATCTGGTCATGAACCATAAAGCGGGAGCGGATGAAACCGAGCTGTTCAAGGTGGTTGAGGTGAATCCGGATAACCGCAACGAGGTCATTTCCAAGCCCTTTGATATTAAAGGCTGGACGAAGTTTACCTTTCAGGGCCGCGGGAACCGATATTCGACGTTTCAATGGAATTTCGAGCATTTCAATGGAACCGACTATGATGCCAGCCGGAACAAGACAGGCATTTACCGTATATTGGGCAAGAACAAGCAGTGGAATGGAAATGTGGACGATGAATTCGGCAACTACGATTATTTGATGTTCGCCAACATCGATTACAACAATCCGGCTGTACGGGAAGAGATGATCCGGTGGGGCAAATGGCTCATCGATACGCTGCAATGCAACGGGTTCCGGCTGGATGCCATTAAGCATATCAATCACGACTTTATCCGCGAGTTTGTGGCGGAGATGATCAAGAAGCGCGGACAGGACTTCTACATTGTAGGGGAATTCTGGAAATCCGATTTGAAGGCCTGCCAGAAGTTCCTGGAGGCTATCAACTATAAAATCGATCTGTTTGACGTGGCCCTTCATTACAAGCTGCATAGGGCTTCTCTGGCTGGAAGCGATTTTGATCTGTCTACGATTTTCAAGGATACACTGGTCGGCACATATCCCCTCAACTCCGTCACCTTTGTGGACAATCACGATTCCCAGCCGGATGAGGCCTTGGAATCCTGGGTGGAGGATTGGTTTAAACAGATCGCCTATACGCTGGTGTTGCTGCGGAAGGACGGGTATCCCTGTGTGTTCTATGGCGATTATTACGGAATTGGTGGAGAGAAGCCTGTCAAAGGCAAGCAGGATAAGATCGATCCTCTGCTCTATGCACGTTATGAGAAAGCCTACGGTGATCAGCAGGATTATTTCGATCAGCCCAACACTATCGGCTGGGTAAGATTGGGAACGCCTGAGATCAGAAACTCCGGCCTGGCTGTCGTCATATCCAACGGCAAAGACGGAAAAAAGCGGATGCGGGTCGGCCAGCACAGAGCAGGTGAACTATGGACCGACCTGACGGGCAACCGGAATGACAGCATCAGAATTGACCAGAACGGATGGGCAGAGTTTCCGGTAAACGGGCGCAGTGTGTCCGTGTGGGCGCTGAATGGATGAGGCGGCTAACACATAAAAATCACGGCTTAGAAAAAACGATACCCGCCATGTTAAACTAGGATCAGCAAAATAAGCCTTTTGAAAGGAGTTTGAATCTATGAAACAAGAGCTGATTCAACGCTTGAGCACCTATGCTCAGGTCGATACACAATCCAACGAGGATAATGATACTTGCCCCTCAACACCCGGTCAGATGACCCTTGCGCACATGCTCGTGGAGGAGCTGAATGCCATAGGCATGCAGGAGGTGAGCATGGACGAGAACGGCTACGTGATGGCCACTCTGCCCTCCAATACGGACAAATCCGTACCGGTCATCGGCTTTTTGGCTCATCTGGACACGGCGACGGAGGTTACGGGCGCGAACGTCCGTCCGCAAGTGGTGGAAAACTACGATGGGCAGGATATTGTACTGAGTGAGCAGGAGCAAGTCATTTTGTCCCCCCGGGATTTCCCAAGCCTGTCCCGCTATAAAGGACACACCTTGGTTACCACAGACGGCACCACCCTTTTGGGAGCGGACAATAAGGCCGGTATTGCGGAAATTATGACAGCGATGGATTACCTGATCCGCCATCCGGAAATCAAGCATGGCAAAATCCGCGTCGCTTTTACCCCCGATGAGGAAATCGGCAGAGGACCGCAGCGCTTTGACGTCGCCGCCTTCGGCGCGAAATATGCGTACACGATGGACGGAGGCCCGCTTGGCGAGCTGGAATATGAAAGCTTTAACGCCGCAGCGGCCAAAATCACCTGCCTGGGTGTCAATATCCATCCCGGAACAGCCAAGAACAAGATGGTGAATGCCGCCAAAATAGCGATGTTCATACATACCAAGCTCCCTCCAATGGAAGCTCCGGAGCATACGGAGGGATATGAAGGCTTCTATCACCTGATGTCGATTCAGGGAGATATTGAGCGGACGAGAATGCACTACCTGATCCGCGATTTTGACCGGGAGCAGTTTGAGAACCGCAAAGCCCGGCTGACCGAAATCGTAGAGGAAGCCCGTTCCGTCTATGGGCAAGAACGCGTTCTGCTGGAGATCAAGGATCAATACTTCAACATGCGGGAAAAAATCGAGCCTGTGAAGCATATTGTGGAGATCGCGGAGCAGGCGATGACCAACTTGAACATTGAACCTGAAATCAAGCCCATTCGCGGCGGCACGGACGGTTCCCAGCTCTCCTATATGGGGCTGCCGACACCGAACATCTTCACCGGCGGCGAAAACTATCACGGCAAATATGAGTTTATCTCCGCCGATGTCATGGTACAGGCAACCGAAGTGATGCTCGAGATCATACGTCTGTATGAAGAGCACGGAGACAGCTGATCCGGGACCCTAGCATGCGCCGCAATGGATTTTTGCAACGACCTCATATACAATATAATGATCAGAATTTTGAAGGGGTCGGAGGATATGGGGGACCAACAATTCAAAACAGCGGTAGAGCTCACGCTTAAGGTGATCGGAGGAAAATGGAAGCCGGTTATTCTCTGCCATCTGACGGATGGCGCCAAAAGATTCGGCGAATTACGGCGGGATATGCCGGGCATTACCCAGAAAATGCTGACCCAGCAGCTGCGCGAGCTTGAGGAGGACGGTATTATTCATCGGGAGGTGTACTCCCAGGTACCGCCCAAGGTCGAATATTCTTT
Organism: Paenibacillus medicaginis; assembly: GCF_042138635.1. Taxonomy (NCBI): domain Bacteria; kingdom Bacillati; phylum Bacillota; class Bacilli; order Caryophanales; family Paenibacillaceae; genus Paenibacillus; species Paenibacillus medicaginis. Next base: position 240,227 of record NZ_JBHIRY010000004.1, read on the forward strand.
TACTAAGTACGGCTTGACGGTCAGGCAGCTATTGGATGAAATGGCGGACTGGGGAACACAGCACCAGACATATCTGAACCAGGTCGAATCATGAAAATTCCAACATACCTATTGCAGCCGGATTGAAAAAGCAACCGGACCGGGAAAGGGGCTTATCCTTGCCGGTCCGGTTGTTTTTTTCATGTGGACTGCATCGAGCGCTGTCTATCGCGAATTTCCCGCCAAGTGGCCACGCGAATATCCTCTTTCCGCAATAACCGGATAATGTCTTTATCACGGAACAAATCATATTCATAACGGCGAATGGGCCAAGTGTCCGTGATTGCTTTTAACTCCCGCGTATCCCGGGATGGATGAAAAACCAGCTCTGTCAGGCCAGGCTTTAAATTTTTAATCACGTCAATTGCCGCTTCCTTCGTAAAAGAATAAGGGACCTTCGTTCCAGCTTCTGAGGAAAAAGGGAGCATTTCAAAGTGATCGAGAAGCAGCACGCCCTTCTCTTCCGCCAGCTTCACCATCTCTTTATGCCGGGGATGCTGCAAGAACATGCCGCTTAGCTTGGAAAACCGCAGCGGGAGCCGGTATGTCTCGCACAGATCAAGCAGAATTTCAGTGACATGATATACCGAACCCATATGATTGTCCACGTGAGTAAGGTCTATTCCCAAGCGCAGAGCGAATTCAATTTGTGCGGCCGCTTCCTCGCGAATCTCTTCAGGGGCGGCATTGGCGACAACGGTCGCTGTATCTGGCGGAAAATATCCGAACTGATCCGTCAAGGTTGACAACTGCGTGTTCAACGGTCCCCATTTGTAATGCTGCCATTCACTCGTGAATACCGTATGCAGCCCCACATCCACATTCGGATGCTGTTTCAAGAAAGCGGCGGCTTCCAGTACCCAGGGGCAAGTCACCATCAGACTTGTCGAAGCCGTGATGCCATCGGCCAGCAGCTTGCTTATAGCGTGATTGGTTGAATGACACATTCCGAAATCATCTGCATTCATGATTAACAAACGCTCATTGGACATGTCTAATCCTCCTCGGCTCCTTATTAAAATAGCTGTTAGAGCTATTTTATGATGCCGTTTTCAAAATAGTATATAACGAAGTTTGTTAATATACAGCGGCCCTGCAGATGCTTTTTCTCTGGTTCCCTCCCAGTAACTGCCTTACCTCATGGGTACTGCGTTCCAAAAAAGTGCGTACTTACATTCTAAAGAGACGGCAAGTACAATGAATCTGACTTCAAAACGATTAAAGGAGCGAACAGAAGAATGGAATTGCAATTGGCACTGGATCTGGTGGACATTCCACAAGGCATTGCACTGGTAAAAGAGGTTGAATCTTATATAGATGTGGTGGAGATCGGTACTCCTGTGATCATTAATGAAGGGCTGCACGCGGTAAAAGCGATGAAAGAAGCCTTTCCCAATCTGAAGGTATTGGCTGACCTGAAGGTTATGGACGCAGGCGGTTATGAGGTCATGAAGGCTTCCGAAGCGGGAGCGGACATCGTGACGATTTTGGCGGTGGCCGAGGATGCAACCATCCGGGGCGCTGTTGAAGAAGCCAGAACACAAGGCGGGAAAAAGATCCTCGTAGACATGATCGGCGTCAAAAACCTGGAGCAGCGGGCTAAAGAAGTAGACGCTCTAGGAGTCGACTACATCTGTGTGCATACAGGCTATGATTTGCAGGCTGAAGGGGAAAGTCCTTTTGAAGCCCTGAAAACAGTCAAAAGTGTAGTGAAGCAGGCCCGGACTGCGGTAGCAGGCGGAATCAAGCTGGGCACTCTGTCCGAGGTGATTGCCGTACAACCGGATCTTGTCATTGTGGGCGGAGGCATTACAGGAGAAAGCGACAAACAGGCGGTTGCGGCCCAAATGAAGCAGCTGATGCATCAAGGTGCCTGATCGACATGCAGACAGTTCAATATTTGTCGGAAATCATCAAGGAGCTTGAAAGAGCACCAGAGGCCGTCTCCAGTGAAGAAGCCGACCGGCTGGCTTCCGCCATTATGGAAGCTGGACAAATTTTTATGGCCGGCGCAGGCCGTTCCGGCTTTATGGTCAAATCCATCGCCATGCGGCTTATGCATATTGGCCTGAACAGTCATGTCGTCGGCGAGACGGTTACGCCCGGGATCGGCCGCGGGGACCTGTTGCTCATCGGCTCCGGGTCGGGTGAAACCAGGAGTCTTGCGGCCATGGCGGACAAGGCCAAATCGCTGGGCGCTTCCGTTGCCCTGCTCACCACCGCTCCTCAGTCCTATATCGCCTCCGTGGCGGATATCGTGGTCCCGCTCCCCGGCTCACAGAAGGACCCGGCGAATGCTCAATACACAACCATCCAGCCGATGGGCTCGCTGTTTGAGCAGAGCCTGCTCCTGTTCGGCGATGCGGTCGTGCTGAAGATCATGGAAATAACCAAACAAACAACAGTAAGCATGTACGGCAAGCACGCCAATCTCGAATAGGTGGCAGTTGCCGCCAGCACTAACGATCCGATAGGACACTCTCCATAATCAAGGTTCCGAATTTGGAATCTTGATTTTTTTGTTCCATCATCGATTTACACAAAATTTACACAAACTCCATTTCCCTCTAACAATAAACGGCTAATGTTTGATATGAACAAGCTTTCATGTATTCATTCAAATAAATGGGAGGGTTAATAATGAAAAATAGAATGATGAGAAAAATGCTTCCCGTTGCGCTCGGCTTGACTCTGGGCACTTCAACGATTCTGTCCGGAGCTCCTGGTGCAGAGGCTGCCGACGCTAATGCCAATGGCAACGTGAAAAATGTGATCTTTCTGATCGGCGACGGCATGGGACAATCCTATACTTCCGCTTACCGCTATATGAAGGATGATCATTCCACGCCTGTGATGGAAAAAACCGAGTTTGACAAATATCTGGTCGGAACGCAAATGACTTACCCCGAGGACGAGTCCCAGAACGTTACGGATTCCGCTTCCGCAGCAACAGCCATGTCGGCCGGTGTCAAAACCTATAACGCCGCCATCGCGGTCGACAACGACCAAACCAACGTGAAAACCGTTCTGGAACGGGCAAAAGAGCTGGGCAAATCGACTGGCCTTGTCGCCACCTCCGAAATTACGCATGCAACCCCTGCCGCCTTCGGCGCTCACGATATCAGCCGTAAAAATATGGATGCCATTGCTGACGATTATTTCGATGAAATGATCAACGGCAAGCATAAAATCGATGTACTGCTCGGTGGCGGCCTGACGAACTTTGTCCGTGAAAACCGCGATCTGACGAAGGAGTTCCAGAGTGCCGGCTTCGGGTACGTAACTAACCGCGAGGGACTGCTTAATGACAAGCATGACCAGCTGCTGGGATTGTTCGCTAATGGCGGACTTGATAAAGCCATTGACCGCAAACCGGAGACACCTTCTCTGGAAGAGATGACCCATGCAGCTATCGAGCGTCTGAGCAAAAACGAAGAAGGCTTCCTCCTCATGGTGGAAGGCAGCCAAATCGACTGGGCAGGACATGATAACGACGTTGTGGCCGCGATGAGTGAAATGGCAGACTTCGAGAAAGCCTTCAAAGCGGCTATTGATTTTGCCAAAAAAGACGGCAATACGCTGGTCGTAGCTACGGCAGACCACTCCACCGGCGGCCTCTCTGTCGGCGCGAACGGGGAGTACAATTTTGATGTAACACCGATCAAAGCGGCTACACGCACGCCGGATTTCATGGCTGCTGAAATTAAGGCAGGCGCCGGTCCGGCAGAAACGTTGAAGAAATATGTATCTCTGGACTTCACGGAAGCAGAGCTGCAATCCGTCAAGGATGCCGCTGCCTCCGCGAAGGATGCTACTGAAATCGATAATGCGATTGAAAAGATTTTTGACACCCGTTCGTTTACCGGTTGGACCACAGGCGGCCATACCGGAGAGGATGTTCCTGTATATGCCTACGGACCGAGCAGCGGGCAGTTTGCCGGGCTGATCGACAACACTCAAAATGCGGAAATTATTTTTGAGCTCCTGGATTCGAAAAAATAATACTCCACAACCCGCCAAAGCCGCGAGCATTGATGCTTCGCGGCTTTGTTTTTGATGTTGAATTGTTGAATTGTTAGCTAATGATGTGTTCTAGTTTTGGGTTATAGTATACTTATAATAAGCCGCGAGTATAATGAGTTATAAAAACGGTCACTTTGAAATAGTTTTGCTACTTTGAACCGGGAAAGGAAGAAAACATGAGTTTTATAAATGAGGTTAATATTAGAGGTTTTAGAGGAATAAAGCAACTTAATTTACCTCATCTCAGTCAAATCAATTTATTTGTGGGTCAGAATAACTCCGGAAAGACTTCGCTTCTCGAGGCTTTAGAGTTAAGTTGTCGCCCTTTGGATATAACACAATTAGTCATAACTTCAAAAAGTCGTGATAGGGTTTGGAACGGTCCCATTAGAATGCCAACGATTGAATCCGTTATTTGGATGTTTCCCCATATATCTAATGAAAAAGATGAAGCTAGAGAAATTTTTATTGAATCTCAAGTAAATGAAGTTAAACGAACTTATAAAGTAAGCTGCACAGAACAACAAGTCCTTCAATCTATTTCGAGAGTAACGAGATCAAAAGCCACAAATATAGATGAGGTATCAGAAGAAGAGGTCAGAGCCTTGTCTATAAAAATGGAATATAATGATGAAGAATCCAAACGGGAGTATTCTGAAGAATTTATACTAACCGATCAATTTCGGTTTGTTCGTGACAAGAACATTGAAATTAAAATCCTAAAACATAGAATGGTTACTCCAATTGATCATAGGGTACAACCCATATCCGCTAGACACCTGACGAGATCAATAATGTCAGGTGAAAAGAATGATATCATCGAACTTCTTCAAAAGTTTGATAAAAATATAGAGGGAATTGAAGTTCTATCGCCTGATGGCCGCTCTCCAGTTCCATTTTTCAAACATAAATTAATGGGCTATGCTCCAGTTTCAGTGTTTGGTGATGGTGTACGCAGAGTACTGACCATAGCCACTGCAGTTTTGCAATGTAAAGATGGGATTTTGTTAATTGATGAAATAGAAACTGCGGTTCATACAAAGCTATTTGAGAAATTCTTTGACTGGCTGGTCTCTTTATGCGAGGAATATAATGTACAGTTATTTGCAACCACTCATAGTTTGGAAACAATAGACGCCATCTTATCAGCCGAAAAAAATAATCTCGAAAAGCTGATTGCGTATCGGCTCGAGACAAACGATGACTATACGGACGCTAAAAAATTTGTTGGACAGGATTTATATGATATTCGATATGAGCTTGGTCAGGATGTGAGATAGGTTCATGCGATTTGCTTACTTAGTTACCGAGGGACCTCATGATGTTGAAGCTATTGGGCGAGTACTGAAGTTATATGGAATCAAAAGAGTTGAAAAATTAGAAGATTTAAATCCAATTTGGATTACATTGATACCTAAAACATTCCCGCCGGATGGTAATCTTTTGAAAAGGGTCCCAATCCCCGTTTTTTTTCAAAATGAACAATATTCAATTGCGGTTCATGCAGTTGGAGGAATTACCAAACTAGTTAAGAGACTCAGACTTACTTTACTTAATGTTATTGATAAGGAAGAAAATAATGATAAACCATTTTCTATAGGAATATTTGCCGATGCTGATTCAAGAGAAGCGATTAAATGTTGTGATCAGATAAGCGAAAGCTTGTGCGAGATTGAAAGTCTCCCTGAATTAAAAATACCAGGGGAGGTTAAAGTGCTGGGCAATAAGCGAATAGGTATTCACGTTTTTCCTAACAATAAAAATATCGGCACGTTAGACGATGCCTTACTGGAATGTGCGGAGGTAGTTTATCCGGATTTATTGAAGGCTGTTGATAGTTACATTGAGACTATCGATGAAGTTTATAGAAAAAAATGGGGGATTTCTGATCAATCCAAGGTTAGATTGGGCTGTATCGCTAATGTACTACGACCTGGAAAATCCAATCAAGTTTCTATACAGGACAATGAATGGATATCGGAAAAAACTATGCAGGTCTCTTTAGTAAGTGAATTGAATAAATTCATAAATGATCTTATTTTGAATTAGGGTGCTTCTCTCCCACCGCCCATGTGACGAGATAGGACCACACGGTCAACGTATTCCTGAAAAACTTGCTTTTTTTCGTCTTCATCGGCGGAGAGAAGCAAGTTTTTTTTATCACAATTCACAGTATTCGGAATGGTCGATGAGGGCAGGTGCAATGCGGAAATTCATGTTCTGGTATGCCAATTGAGATAGTAGCTTGACAGCAAGTCTTATTGTAACTATTATAGTTACAATATAATAACTTTAGTATAGCTGCTCCATAATATTAAGGAGGAAGATGTGACATGAAAATATTGGTAACCGGCGCTACCGGACAACTCGGTTCTAAAGTGGTTGATAACCTGCTCGCCAAAGTTGCGGCGGACAACGTAGCTGTAAGTGTGCGTGATCCCCGCAAAGCAGACGCTCTGGCCGCTCGCGGCGTAGAGGTAAGACAGGGTGATTTTGACGATCCCGCTTCACTTGTTAAGGCTTTCGCGGGCATCGACCGCCTGCTGATTATTTCCGCTACGGACGACAACGATACGCGGATTCGTCAGCATCAGAATGCCATTTCCGCGGCACAAAGCGCAGGTGTCAGCTTTATCGCTTACACCAGTGTGTCCAACGCCGATGAAAATCCTCTGTTCCTCGCACCGGTTCACCGCGCTGCGGAGGAAGCCATCAAGAAGACTGGCATCCCTTATTCTTTCCTGAGAAACAACTGGTATCTGGAGAACGAGCTCGGCGTGATTCAGGGCGTGCTGGCAGGTGCCCCCGTAACTGTATCCGCAGGCAGCGGCAAAGTCGGCTGGGCACTGCGCGAGGATTATGCAGCGGCCGCCGCAGCTGTGCTGGCAGGCAGTGGACATGAGAATACGATCTATGAGCTGTCCGGCGCTCCCGCAACCTATGACGACCTGGCGGCCGCCCTGTCCAAAGCGCTTGGCCGTGAGGTGCCTGTGCAGCATGTCGATGATGAGGCCTACGGCCGCGTCATGTCCGAAGTCGGCGTGCCGCAGGAGGCGCTGCCAATCGTGACCGGCATCCAGTCCGCCATCCGGGAAGGCGCGCTCGAAGTGAGCCGGAGCGACTTTGAAGCCCTGCTCGGCCGTCCGGCTGTTGCTCTCGGCGAGGCTGTCGCTAAGCTTGTAAATCAGCTTAACGCTTAACCTAAACAGACGTTGACGCAGCATATGAAAAGCCGTGATCGCTTGAGATCGCGGCTTTTTGGCGTTCCCGGCTGCCTGCCTCCCCAGATTTTCGTCTGCAATGAAAAAAGCTAATGCCAACTACCATACTTGTATGGTAGTATGGTGAACAAGGAGGTGAATACATGGATGAAACCATGTACCGCCAGAGCGGATCGGCCGGAAACTCTGTTTATATCCGGCTGAAGCAGCAGATGATGAGCCTCGAGCTGCCGCCCGGTACCGCTTTGTCCGAGAAAGAAACCTCCATCCGCTTTCAGGTCAGCCGGACCCCGGTACGCGAAAGCTTCGTCAGACTCGCCCAGGAAGGGCTGGTGCTGGTGCTGCCGCAGCGCGGTACCAAAGTATCTCTGATCGACACAGGGCTTGTGGAGGAGGCCCGCTTCATGCGCGAGCATCTGGAATGCGCCGTGATACGCCTGGCCTGCGTAAGCTTCCCTGAAGAGCAGCTTGCGCAGCTGGAAGCGAATCTGGCGCGGCAGCGGGACAGTATTGAAATCCATGATGGACACCGGCTGTTCGATCTGGATGAAGAATTTCACCGCATCCTGTTCGAAGGCTGCGGCAAGCTCGCAACCTGGACCGTCATGCAGCAGATGAACATTCATTTTAACCGGTTGCGCATGCTGCGGCTTGATACGAATCCGCATTGGTACCATCTCTATGAGCAGCACAGCAGGATGGTGGAAGCGATCCGTGAGCAGTCCCCGGATACAGCTGAACGGATCATGCACGATCACTTGAATCTCGGTGTGGCGGATTTGAGTGTCCTGCGGGAGCAGTATCCTGAATATTTTAAATGAGCTCTTGCCCAAGGTTCAGGCGGATGGCGCCTGTTCCGCGGGAGCGACGGTATTTTGTAAGCGTTATCTATTAAAAGAAAGGCGGTGCCGCCATGCGAATGACATTTCGCTGGTTTGGAGAAGGCAATGACACGGTTTCTTTGCAGCAAATTAAGCAGATTCCGGGTGTAGAGGGCATTGTATGGGCGCTGCATGATGTGCCTGCAGGCGAAGAATGGCCTATGGAGAAGATCGTGGAAATCCGGCGGCAGGCCGATCAGGCCGGGCTGCATCTGGAAGTGGTGGAGAGCGTCAATGTGCATGAAGATATCAAGCTGGGGCGGCTTACACGTGATCTGTATATCGGGAACTACATACGCACCATAGAGAAGCTGGCCCAGGTCGGCGTTAAGGTGATCTGCTATAACTTCATGCCGGTGTTCGACTGGGTACGGACCGATCTGCACAAGGAAACGGAAGACGGAGCTACTGCGCTCTTTTTTGAGAAATCCAAAATTCATGGCACCGACCCGTTCGAGCTGGTGCGGCAGATTAACGAAAACAGCACGCTCACGATGCCCGGCTGGGAGCCAGAGCGCCTGGAGCATCTCACGTCGCTCTTTGAAGCCTATAAAGGCGTGACTGAAGAGGATCTGTGGAAAAATCTGCAGTATTTCCTGGATGCCGTCATTCCTGTTGCAGAGCAGAACGGAATCCGAATGGCCATCCATCCTGACGATCCGCCATGGCCGATCTTCGGGCTGCCGCGCATCATTACGGGCCAGGACAATCTGCGTAAATTTCTGGCGCTGCATGGCAGTCCGGCCAACGGCATCACGCTGTGCAGCGGCTCGCTTGGCGCCAATCCGGATAACGACATCATAGGGATGATTCACGAATTTGCCGACCGCATCCCGTTCGCCCATATCCGCAATGTGCGGGTATTCGATAACGGTGACTTTATCGAGACCTCGCACAGGACACAGGACGGGACCGTCGATATTTCCGGTATTGTGAAGGCCTACCACGATGTCGGCTTTACCGGTTATGCCCGGCCGGATCATGGCCGCCACATCTGGGATGAGCAGTGCAGACCGGGTTACGGCCTGTATGACCGTGCGCTCGGCATCATGTATTTATGGGGTCTGTGGGACGCCTACCAGCGTGGTGCAGATGTGCCTGCAGCTGCTAAGGAGGCCGTACAATGACCACACTTCCCCTTCATCCTGCCTTATCCGGAAGAACAGCCGTCGTGACCGGCGGCTCCGGCGTGCTGTGCAGCGCTATGGCGAAAGAGCTTGCCCGCCAGGGCGTCAAGGTCGCTATTCTGAACCGTACTGCCGAAAAAGGTGAACAGTTGGCTCAAGAGATTCGCTCGAATGGCGGAGAAGCTATTGCGGTGGCCTGTGACGTGACCGATACCGAAAGTATGAAGCAGGCCGAGGAGACGGTTCGCCGCCTGCTCGGTCCTTGTGACATCCTCATAAACGGGGCAGGGGGCAACCATCCGAGCGCCAACACGAGCCGCGAGATATTTTCCCCCGACGACCTGGGTCAGCCGGGGGTGACGACTTTTTTTGATCTGAGTGTACCGGGCTTCCGCAATGTGCTGGACTTGAACTTCGTTGGAACTTTAATTCCGACACAAGTGTTCGCCAAAGGGATGATCGGGCGTCATGGCGCTGCCGTGCTCAATATTTCCTCCATGAGCGCTCCCAGCCCGATGACGAAGGTTCCAGCCTACAGCGCCGCGAAAGCGGCTATCAATAATTTTACCCAGTGGCTGGCTGTGCATTTGGCTGAGGCGGGGATAAGGGTGAACGCGATCGCTCCGGGATTTTTCCTGACCGAGCAAAACCGGCAGCTGCTCACCCATGAAGACGGCTCGCTCACCGAGCGCTCGGCCAAGATCATCGCCCACACCCCGATGCGGCGCTTCGGGGTGCCGGAGGATCTGCTCGGCACGCTGCTCTGGCTCGCCGATGATACTGCCTCCGGCTTCGTAACCGGTACCGTCATTCCGGTGGACGGCGGCTTCATGGCGTATTCGGGTGTATAGCTTTTCCGGTTGTCGGACATATCGAGAGCATAAACGGGGCTGTTCCAAAAGCTATGATTATAGCTGAGGGACAGCCTCGTTAGCGTTGCATTAACTTCTTCACAAGACAACTTGCAGCCCTGATCTTTTTCAGATTTCCGCAAAAGCTCAGGTTTTCGAGCCAATATTGCACCCACTGGAAATCTAACGGTTGAAGCTGCTGCTATTTTACGAAAAAAGGCCTCTTCTAGATTCTAACGGTTGCGACCGCCGTTATTTGCCTTAATCTAAGCGAAAATAACCGGGTTTAGTAAAATAAGCGCAAGGGCAACCGCTAGAATTTGAAATCAACGATCTTGGCCCCAATAGCGGCTGTGGCACCCGTTAAAATTGTTAAATACCAAGACGACGCCCGAAATCCTCCACCGCTTCTTGGATGGCCGTTTGCGGTGCGTCAATCATAGGCCCGTGGCCGACAGCCAGCAGCGAAGGCTTCATCTCCTGCAGCTTGCGGGCACTATGCCAGGCTGTCTCCTTGTGCCAGGTCGCCAGTGCCGGAAAGGGAAAGAGCGGGACCACTCTCCCGGCAACGGCAACCCTTCCGCGTGTTACAAAGGCATCGCCCGCCAGCAGCGCACCTGTCCGGGTATCCATGAATGCCATGGAGCCGGGCGTATGTCCGGGGGCACTGACAGCCTGCAGCGATCCTGCCAGGTCCCCTTCCTCAAGGAGAATATCCGGCCGGGTGTGAAGCTTGGATGGTACCCCGCCCCGCACCGGAACGTTGGGCTCAGCAGGGTCCAGGGACACATCGCCGGCCAGCAGCCGCGCATCACGACGCGAAATATATACAGGAGCTTCTGGAAAATGCTGCTTCAATGCATCCAGAGAGCCAACATGATCATTATGCGCATGGGTGAGCACAATGCGGGTGATCGGTTTTCCGATCCGCGCCGCCGCGCTGATGATGCCTTTTGCACTAGAAGGGAGCGCAGCATCCACCAGTGTCAGTCCCCCCTCCTCCTCGACCAAATAACAATTCACAGGAAAAAAATCCGGAAGAAAAGTCAACTGGTGCAAATGCTGTCTGCTTTGAACTCGCATAGGACGGCGTCCTCCTTTAATTTGATGCTTTGATTTTAACTAATATAATTAGTTTTATCAATAATAAAATTAGTTTTCGGGTTGCCGATAGCGTATTTGCTCAAGACCTGCTGTAAAAATGTCCATCACAAACCGGAGGCTGTCATCCTTCCCGACAGGCATTTCGAAACCACCGCTGCCCTCAATGGACGCAAATCCATGCAGCAGGCTCCGCCAACCGCGCACTGCATGCACGACCTCCTCTTCCGTCAAGGAGTACCCGGCAGACAGCACCCTGAACACAACCTCCGCCGCCTTATCGCTAATACGTCTAACTTCCTCATCCTTTAAATTGGGCGCAAGCATCATTGCTTCATATAACCCTGGGCGGGTACGGGCAAATTCAATATAGGCCGCCGCCATGTTCAGAACAGCCTCCCGTCCCGCATGGCCGACGGCAGCCCGGGTAAGCACTCCCTCCAGCTCCCTCATGCTGTACATGGCAAGCTCCCTGCGCAATCCCGCCATTCCGCTGATATGGTTATAGAGGGAAGGCGGGCGAATTTGCAGCTTGCCTGCGAGTGTCGTCAGCGTCACTTCCCCCATTCCCTGCTCGTTGGCGATCTCCTCCGCCGCCTGCAGCACCCTCTGCAGGGTGAGCCCCTGCCTTGGTGACATATAGGATCCCCCTTTACTCTCCACTGTATGAAAGCGGTCATTATAGAACAAGCACAACCTCACCCGTTATTGTAACTAATCTGCTTAGTTTAGACAAAATAAAAAAATGACGTAATGTCACATTAATTAACCTATGGCCAAAAAATAACCATACTTTTCATTGAATATATTACATAGAATGTCAGGACAGGCAAGGGAAATTGGGATAGACTTATCAACAACTAAAAGCGGGAACAGGGTGAAGAATATGAATCGAAGCGGGTTGACGGTGCGGGAGCTGCTCAAGCTTCCTTTCTTCAAGGATGCAAGGCTGATCAGCGGAGATCAGGGCCTCGACCGGGTTGTACGTTACATTGATATTCTGGAAGTGCCTGATATCAAGTCCTGGCTGCGTGAAGGGGAAATGATCATGACGACCGGTTATTCGGTGCGGGATGACCCTTCTCTGCTGGCGGGACTTGTGGAAGAATTGGCGCATGCCGACGGGGCTGCGCTTGCCTTCAAGCCGGAGCGATTCATCGGCAGGGTCCCTCAGGATATGGTGGATATGAGCAATCTCTATCACATTCCCGTGATTGAGCTGCCTCCCGGCATGCCTTATATAGACATCACATTTACGGTGATGGAGCAGATTGTCGACAAGCAGGCTGCCCTGCTCAGAAGGTCTGAAGAGGTGTACACGACACTGACACATCTTGTGCTGAACAACCGCGGCATCCAGGCCGTGGCCGACCATGTAGCGAAGCTGATCGGATCAGGGATCTGCATTGTGGACAGGGCCGGGGAAATGCTTGTCTCCTCCTCGTATATTGCCTCTTCCGAACGCAGCGGGGACCGCTCCCATTGGGAGATTACGGTAGACAATCAACTCGTAGGCAAGCTGGTCGTGGCCAAGGAGGAGCTGGACGAGCTGGATCTGGTGTGTATCGAGCAGGCCAGGCTTGTCTTTGCTCTGGAGCTGATGCGAAGCAAAATCGCCAAGGACACCGAGCTCCGGCTACAGGGCAGTTTTTTTGAGGAGCTGCTCATGGGCGTTCACCCTTCCAGGCAGGAGGTTGAAGACAAGGGCAGACAGCTCGGTCTGCAGCCCAACTGGACATGGCAGGTCTGCCTGATCGAGGGAGGCCAGCAGCTATATAACGAAGGCTCCTCTTTTGCGATACAACTGCAAGAGCTGGTTCATCAGGAAGCCGCGAAGCGCAAGGTACGCGGCTATGTGCTCCCGCAAGGAGAGCGGCTGCTACTTCTGCTGTCCACCACGGCAGGTGACTCCACAGCGAGAAAGCAGCCGCACAAGGAGTGGATTCAGAGCCTGACGCCATTTCTCCAGCGCTGGAGCCTTATCCGCGTCGGTTTTGGCAGCAAAAGGCCTCTGTGGGAGCTCAATGCCGGGTACATGGAGGCCCGCAAGGCTGTCGCCATCGGCACCAGACTGGATCGCGAGCCGCATATTTACTCCTTCGAACAAATTGAAATGCTCAGCTTGATGCTGGAAGCTGGAAGCTTTGTTAACTTCGATACGGTCATCGACCGCAATTTGGGCCAGTTGGCCAAATATGACAAAGAAAATGATACGGACCTGGTAACAACGCTCTATTATTATCTGACGACCGGCGGCAGTCTGATGGAAACGGCCAACCGTATGTATATTCACCGCAACTCTGTCAAATACCGAATTGACCGGATTAAAGAGCTGACTGACATTGATCTGGATAACTCTGTCAACCGACTGATGTACCAGCTGTGCAGTGCTTTTTATCTGGTTAAAAAAACGGATTAAACAGAGGGTCATTGTGCTTTGAGCACAATGACCCTCTGTTTGTTTTGGCATATGAGTACATTGTTTATATTTATGCGGCTCTCTACAATGTTAAATAACATCACACAGGGGAGGTTGAACTGAATGATAGGCGTAATACGTGTTTTCACAACTGATAACCAGGACGTTTTGGAACAACACGGAAGGATCATTACAGAAAAGTATGGTGTTCAAGTGATAAGCAAGAGCATCCCGGATCAGCCTTTGGGAATCTATGATGATGAGACGGAAGAAATCGCAAATCCCAAGATCGTTGAGCTGGGGAAAAGCATGGAACATGATGGCTGCAAAGTGCTGATTATCAGCTGCGCAGCGGACCCGGCCATCGATGCCCTTCGGCAAAGCGTGTCCATTCCCGTCATTGGCGCAGGCAGTGCCGCATCCTACAGTGCGCTCGCTACCGGGCTTCCCGTCGGCGTTATGGGTATCACTAAGGAGGCTCCTGCGGTTGTATCAGGCCTGCTTGGCAGCCGGCTGGTCAAATATCTTCGTCCTGAGGGAGTCACCAATACGACAGATATTCTGACACCATCCGGACGCGAAAAAGCTATCGAGGCAGCGCAATCTCTTATCGATCAAGGAGCCAAGGTTATTCAGTTTGCCTGCACCGGCTTCTCTACCATCGGACTGGCTGATGTGCTTAGAAACGAGCTGCGGATTCCTGTGATTGATTCGGTGGAAGCCGAGGGCCTGTACGCCTCCTCCCTCTACCTGCAAACCGTGACCGATAACCCGATCCACTAAAAGAGGAATGATTTTTAGGCACTCAATTCATAGATCCGCAGGAGGGTTAACCATGGATAATCAAAAACAGCAGCATCCGACCATTTTTGAACCTGTCTCCCTGATTCTCATCATCGTAACCAGTGTTCTGGGAGCCATTATCGGCATGCAGATTGTAACCTCTCTGGGAGTGACGCCAAATACCGCCATTATCGGCGCCCTGATCGCCATGCTGATTGCCCGGATTCCCATTGCCATTCTCAATAGATTCAAATCGATACACCGGCAAAATCTCATACAGACCTCCATATCATCCGCCACGTTCGGAGCAGCCAACAGCCTGTTGATTCCGATCGGTATTCCATTTGTGATGGGTGAGCCGGATTTGATTCTGCCGATGCTGATCGGAGCGGCGCTCGCCATGTTTCTCGATGCGGCGATTCTGTACAAAATCTTCGACTCCAAGCTGTTCCCCGCGTCGGGCACCTGGGCTCCGGGCGTCGCTACAGCCGAGTCGATCCTCGCCGGAGACAAGGGCGGCAAACGCGCGGGCCTGCTCGGTGTCGGCACACTCATCGGCCTCATCGGCTCCATCCTGCACATCCCGATGTCCGCCTTCGGCGTGGCCTTCATCGGCAATATCTGGGCCTTGACCATGTTCGGTATCGGGCTGCTGATCCGGCAGTATTCCGTTCCTGTTTTCAACATTGACGTCAACGAGCTGTATATTGCCCACGGCATCATGATCGGCGCCGGTATCGTGGCTCTGATCCAAGCCGGCTTCCTGATCTTCAGCAAAACGAAGACCAGGGACCAGCGGGGAGACGGAGCCGCGAAAGCAGCAGCAGAAGCCGAGGAATACACACGTCCGGTCAATGAGGCACGACGGGTGCTGGGCATCGGCTTCCTGCTCTACCTGGTCATTGCCCTGATCATCGCCATCATTGGCGGCCTGATTACGCACATGTCCTTCGGCATGCTGATTGGCTTCATCGTGTTTGCCGCCTTCGCCGCTTTCGTCCATGAAATTATTGTCGGCATCGCGGCCATGCACTCCGGCTGGTTCCCGGCCTTCGCCGTTGCCTTCATTACCCTGCTCGTCGGCATGATGATCGGCTTTCCTCCGCTGGCGCTGGCTTTGCTGGCAGGCTTCAGTGCCGCTACCGGTCCGGCCTTCGCGGATATGGGTTATGACTTGAAGACAGGATACATCCTGCGCGGGAACGGCAAGGATAAAGAGTTCGAGGTTCAGGGCCGGAAGCAGCAGTATCTCGCTTCTCTGATTGCATTCGGTGTGGCCCTGATCACCGTTATCGTGACTTACCAAACTTATTTCGCACAAAACCTGGTACCACCCATTGACAAGGTGTATGTATCCACCATTCAGGCCGGCACCTCCGGCGATGTCGCCCTTCAGCTTCTGCTCTGGGCTATTCCCGGAGCCATCGTGCAGTTGATCGGCGGGCCGCACCGTCAGCTTGGCGTTCTGTTCGCAACAGGCTTGCTGATCTCTACCCCGAATGCGAGCTGGGCTGTACTGGCCGGTATTCTGATCCGTGTCATTGTACTGAAGGTAACGAACAGAAAAGCCGAAACCAACCTCAGCATTCTGGCAGCCGGGTTTATCGCCGGAGACGCGCTTTACAGCTTCTTCAACTCGATCTTTAAAATGAACAAATGAGGTGAGCCGGATTGACCAGAATCAAACTGGATGAACAAATTGTGAAATATGCGGTATACGGCGGCGCTGTTCTGGGCGGAGGCGGCGGCGGCTGGATCAAGGACGGGCTGCAGATCGGAAGACTTGCCCTTGAAGTCGGCCAGCCCGAACTGGTCACCATCGATGAATTCGCCGCTGACGATCTGTTCGTCACTGTCTCCCTGGTCGGTGCTCCCGCAGCCAAGGAGCAGTTCGTCAAGCCGGTCCATTATACCAGAACACTGGAGCTGCTGACGCAGAAGATTGGGCGGCCGATTCAGGCCATCCATACGAACGAGAACGGGGCTGGCACGACGGTGAACGGCTGGTTCCAGTCCGCCATAACAGGCATTCCGCTCGTCGATTTCGCCTGCAATGGCCGTGCCCACCCGACCGGCACGATGGGTTCGATGAACCTGACGGAGGTGGAGGGTTACGTGTCCCACCAGGCGGCGGTCGGCGGTCAAGGGGATCATTACGTAGAGATGGTCATCTCCGGATCGCTCGACAAGGCCTCCACCATAGTCCGCAAGGCCTCTGTGGAAGCGGGCGGCCTCGTGGCGGTAGCACGCAACCCCGTCACCGCAGCCTATGCGAAAGCGAACGGGGCGGTTGGCGCCATTACACAAGCGATTGCCGTCGGGGAAGCGCTGCTCTCCAAGCAGGGGGAGGCCGCAATCGGCGCTGTCGTATCCCTGCTCGGTGGGCAGGTGGCCGCCATGGGCACGGTTACGGATTTCAGTCTGGAAACCACCGGGGGATTTGACGTTGGTACGGTAGTTATCGACGATGCTTACGAAATGACATTTTGGAATGAATATATCACGCTCGAAAAGGACGGACAGCGCTATGCCACCTTCCCGGACCTGATCATGACGCTGGATGCCAAGACAGGCAAACCCGTAATCACAGCCACAGTGGAAAAAGGACAGCAGCTGGCTGTAATCACCGTTCCGAGGGAAAATCTGCTGCTCAGCACCACCATGAGCAACACCAAACTGATGAAGTCGGTTGAAGATATCATTCACAAACCGGTCATCCCGTATCTGAGCTAACGACCGGTAGGAATTGCCACAAACATTACTTGGAGGACAAGCACATGACACTCAAGCAAACATTGATTGCAATCGATGAACTGGACAACGGATATGTGAACGGCGAACAGGTGAAAAGGCTGTTCAACAGCTATCCTGACGTGACTTTTACCGTCACCAAGGTCACCGGCGAGAAGGGAAGTACGGATTTCATCAAGATTCTCATTCCGGGCACGAACGGCAAAAGCAACGGCGGCGATGCGCCAACCTTCGGCATTGTCGGCCGTCTCGGCGGCATCGGTGCGCGTCCGAGCCGGATCGGTCTTGTATCCGACGCCGACGGCGCCGTAGCGGCTGTTGCCTCCGCGTTGAAGCTGGCCGACATGCAAACAAAAGGCGACAAGCTGAAGGGCGATGTGATCGTAACGACCCATATTTGCCCGGATGCGCCAACCCGTCCGCATGAGCCGGTGGATTTCATGGATTCGCCGGTGGATATCCTGGCGATGAACACCCATGAAGTGGTGCCGGAAATGGACGCCATTCTGTCCATCGACACGACCAAGGGCAACCGTGTGATCAATCACAAGGGTATTGCCATCTCCCCTACGGTCAAGGAGGGATACATTCTCCGCGTCAGCGAAGATCTGCTGCGCATCATGGAGATGGCCACAGGCAAATTCGCCGTAACCTTCCCTGTGACGATGCAGGATATTACGCCTTACGGAAATGATCTGTATCATATCAACTCCATTCTTCAACCTGCGGTAGCGACGAATGCGCCGGTGGTCGGTGTTGCCGTTACCGCTCAATCCATCGTACCGGGCTGCGGAACCGGAGCAAGCCATGAGGTGGATATTGCGGACGCCGTCCGCTTCGCTGTGGAAGTGGCGAAAGAAACGACCAACGGAACCTGCGCGTTCTACGACACTGCCGAATTTGACCGCATGACATCACTGTATGGTTCCATGAAGATTTTGCAGACCAGCGGAAAGTAATCCGCTGACGGATGGCAGCGGGCGGCGGGGGATGTATTCCCCCGCTGTTCTTTTTCCCGTTTCGCATGTGTATGCGCAAAACTATGGAGGTGAATGGTAATGAAACAACTGGGAATGATCACGATCGGTCAGGCACCGCGCACCGACGTGGCGCCAATGATCGAGAAATACCTGGATGGACGCGCCGAGCTTGTGCAAGTAGGCGTGCTGGACGGGATGACCAAGGAGCACATTGATGAGCAGCTTGCGCCCGAGGCGGGCGATTATGTGCTAACCTCCCGTCTGGTGAGCGGTGAGTCCGCAGTTATGGGACGCTCCAAAATTCAGCCGCTTCTGCAGCAAAAAATCTATGATCTGGAGGATCTGGGAATCGAGCAGATTTTACTGCTCTGCACAGGTGTATTTCCGGGATTGCAAACACACACTTCTTACCTGATCGAGCCGGATCATATTATTCCGCCGACGATGAAAGCCCTGGTGGGGCCGCGCCGTTTTGGCGTCCTTGTGCCGCTGGAGGAGCAGCGGGAGAATCTGAAGCCCAAGTACACCCCCTACGGGATGAACCCGGTATTTGCCGTCGCCTCCCCTTATGTCAACAACCCGGAGCATTACCGCGCCGCAGCCCTGGAATTAAAGGACAAGGCCGATATTATTTTGCTGGACTGCATGGGGTATACGGAGGAAGCACGCCAGCTGGTAGCGTGGACGTCCGGGAAGCCGGTCGTTTTATCCAACACTATCATGGCCAAACTGGTATCTGAGATGATCTGACACAGTACGCACGGAAATCCTGTTATAATGGAACCGTGAAGTTTCAGACGCAGCGTGATTGAAGGAGGATGACGGATGAATCAACAGCTGGTGGATATCAGTAAAAATGTATTGCAAAGCTGCCTCGGCCTGAAGGCGGAAGAAACCTTCCTGGTCGTGGCGGATGATGTGAAAAAGGAACTTGCCGAAGCTCTGTATGAGGCTGGCAAGCAGCTCGGCGCGGAAGCGATGCTCGTCGTCATGAAGGAGCGATTGAAACCCGGAGAAGAACCACCGCTCGCTATTGCCATCGCCATGGCGCATTCGAATGTGGTCGTCTGTGTGACCGAGCATTCGCTAACGCATACGCTGGCACGCAAGCAGGCCGCCGCAGCGGGCGCCCGCCTGGCCACGATGCCGGGTATTACGGAAGATATGTTCCTGGAAGGCGCTATCTCAGCTGATTACAACCAGGTTATGGCGCTGACCGAGCAGGTCAGCGCCATGCTGACGCCGGCCGAAGCGGTGCGGATTGAAAAAGGCGGATATACGCTCACCTTCTCCATTGCAGGCCGCGAAGGCGTACCCAGCACCGGCATGTACCTGAATCCGGGGGAATCCGGTAACCTTCCATCCGGGGAAGCATACATCGCACCGCTGGAGGGCACGGCGGAAGGCCAGATTCTGATCGACGGCTCCATGGCCGGCATCGGCAAGCTGAGCTCCCCGCTGCTGCTCACGATTGAACAGGGCCGGATTGTAAAAGCGGATGGACCGGACGGACCGAGGCTGCTGGAGATTCTCGGCGAGGGCGACGGCCGCATGCTGGCCGAGTTTGGCATCGGCACAAACGACAAGGCGAGAATCACAGGTGTCGTGCTGGAGGACGAGAAGGTGTACGGCACCATCCACGTCGCTTTCGGCAGCAACAATACGTTCGGCGGAACGATCTCGGCGGGTGTGCATCTCGACGGTGTAGTCGGCCAGCCGGATGTGTATCTGGATGAGAAGCTAATTATGAAAAGCGGGAAGTTTGTTTGAGAAACGCGAACGCTGCGCTAGCCAAGGAAATTGAATGCGAAGAAGAAGCCTACGGAAAATAAACAGGCTTCTTCGTTTTGTTTTTAACTATGTTCGCAATGGTGCTTGCCCCCACAATCCACCTCTATGAAAAATACTCTGCCTATCGAATATACTCTATCCTTTGGAAATACTGACCTGCTGATGTTAGGATATTAAGCGTACTCAAACACTGGCAATTGATTCATATTTTCATATGTTGCAATTTGGGTACAAGTTCTCTAGTTTCTGAAACAATTGCTAGCTATACTATTTAAGTACATTAATTAATATTCACTGAAAGTAGGTCAATTTATAATGAAGCAACGGTATCATCTATTGAAGCTTGTTGTTTTTACCGCAATGGTGATGACATTGGTCTTAACCCCAAATTCTTTAATTCTGGCTTCAAAGCAGCCTAATGGATCTAAACCGGTGTCCTCATCGGGAAGCAAGGCCAATAAAATGGTGGCATTAACCTTTGACGATGGACCAGACAAGAAATATACCGGGAAGGTGCTTGATATTCTGAAAGATCACAAAGTGAAAGGCACATTCTTTGTAGTAGGAGAACGGGTTAAACAATATCCCGGTGTTATAAAACGCATCGTACAAGAAGGCCATGCTTTGGGCAATCACTCGTGGAGTCATTCTCACCTAACCAAGCTTGGCAAAGAAAAGATTCGCCAGGAAATCGTAAAGACGGATGATGCGATTCGTGAGATTACCGGCTTTGCGCCAACGCTGATACGCCCTCCCTATGGGGATTCATCGGCTCAGGTGAAGGAAGAAATTCATGCATTGGGGCATGCACAGGCGTTATGGAATGTGGATACCCGGGACTGGGCGGCGAGCTCCTCGGTTGCCGATATTCTCAAAACGGTGAAGTCAAGCTCTGGTAACAAGATTACCGTGCTGATGCATTCCGGGGGAGGAAAGCGGGATAAGACGCTCACGGCGCTTCCCCAAGTTATCGATTACTACCAATCGCAAGGTTACACTTTTGTGACGATGTCTGAGCTTAACGGTGTAGCTGATAATATGGAGGGATCCACAGCTTCTACTGGAGATACAGACGCTACCAATGGAGGTCCAGACGCTACTAAGCCGGATTTGTCAGCCGATACGACCCAATCTGATGATGCCAGTGTCATCACTGAGCGTAATATTCATTTGATATACAATGGCTCGGAAGTCAATTTTCCGGATGCGAAACCGTTTATAGATGACAATAGCAGAGTACAGGTGCCTGTCAGATTCATGGCGGAGACCTTGAATTTTGATGTAAAATGGGGAGCAAGCGGGAGCCAAAAAAATATTATTCTGACAAAAGACAATGTGAATGTAGATTTGAAGATCGGCGACAAAGCGGCTGTTGTCAACGGAACGCAAATCGATATGGATACTAGCGCCATGATACTTCACGAAAGAACTTATGTCCCGTTAAGGTTTTTGAGTGAGCTTGTCGGAATGGACATTACGTGGAGTTCCGCTGGCGATACCATTACACTGTCTTACAAGGAAACAAAAGACGATAACTCCGATGAGCAGACTCAGACTCAACCGACCCAACCTGATCAACTGGCTCAACCTGGCGATACGTACATAGTGTCTACCCCCAGAGCTACTGTCCAGCAAGCCAAAGCATGGGCAACGGCCAAAGGCGCAACGGATGTGTTCATAGATCTGGCGGATATTGTCTGGGCTGAAGCGCCACTGGTAGGGGTCGATCCGACTGTTGTGTACTGCCAGTTTGCCAAGGAAACGGGCTTTGGAAAATTTGGGGGCATATTAGATGAAACGTTTATGAATCCGGCTGGCTTGAAAACGCCAGTCGGAGGCTCCGACACAGACCACGAGGCACATCAACGCTTTGCCAGCTGGGAGGAAGGGGTTCAGGCGCAGATTGACCATTTGGCGCTGTATGCAGGGGCACCGGGTTACCCTAAAACCTTTACACCTGATCCCAGGCATTTTCCTGGTTTGATGGGGCAAGCAACTACGGTAGAGGCATTAGGTGGAACATGGGCCATTAGTCCTACATACGGCGTCGAAATTGTTAAGATGATGATGGAGTTGGAAGCGACAAGCAGTTAGGTTGCCCACCTTACAATAAACAAGCTCCTGAATGGCCCATGTGACTATTCAGGAGCTTGTTCAGTTTAAAGGACGGCCCATTGGGCCGTCCTTTAGCTCTATTTACTATCTTCTACCTTCACATAAGTGTTACCATAATCGATGATCACTTTGGTTTGAGCCGTTGTCTGTTGGGAATCATGGACGACTTCATCCTGACTGAAATTTTCTTCTGGCAGATCTGTTTTTACATACTGTCCATTTTCCGTGTAGATCTGATCTGGCACTTGATTTTGAAGACTAGGCGGGAGAGGGTCGTAGGTGACACTTTCTTCACCTGAGACATCATTATTGTATGTGACACCTGGAACATCGTTATTGGCATAAATAATGTTTGTTGAAATTCCAGTTAAAGCAATAGTACTCACTGTCAGTACAACTAATGTCCAAGTCGTACGTTGTTTGACTTTCAGTTTTAATGCACCTCATTTCTATTAATTTGTATGCCCATTTCCATAAATCTCTATCTTATTTGAGGTTTCATTGTTGATTACTACAGTAAGACTAATCTCCCGATCTATGCATCGGTAGGGGGCCGTTGTTCGATGAACATGTAACTGGTATAAATACCCAAGTCACTCTCTCAATATACAATATAATTACAGAATAATAAACCCATTTTTCAAGAAATAGATGAGTTCTTCCAGAAATCCAAAAACATCCAAGTGTTAAGAGAATACAACTATTGTTTATTTCGAGGCCACCTGATTGAGACGTCTCAATAGGGAAGACAACATTTTCACAGACGATTGATATACGTGTTCAGCATGTGGTTTCCTTCTTAAGGCAACATTTTCATTAACCCCTTCTCCTGCATGTCATACAGCGCCAGCTTGTAATTGATTTGCTCCAGATATTTATAGGTCTGTTTAATGTCCTCTTCCACCTTCGCCTTATGATCAAGCATCATTTGTTTGCGGGCAGCCAGGCTGCTCTCCCCTTCCCGGTACAAGTCAACGTATTGCTTGATTTCGGACAGCGGCATGCCTGTAGAGCGCAGCGCCAAAATAAAATTCAGCCAGTCCATGCTCTCTTCATCGTAAAAGCGATTGCCGCTTTCATCCCGCTTGACACCAGGCAGTATTCCCTCCCGCTCATAATAACGCAGCGTATATGCCGTGATTCCTGTTTCCTCCGACACTTCTTTAATCGTAGACATCATTTACCCTCCATGAGTTAGAGTTAACTATAATATGATTCCCTTGGATTAGCGCCCATTTTACCAAAAACCCATCCTTCATACCAACATAAATCCTTATATATAAAGGATTTCTTTATATCTTATTTCATTTCAATTCCACGCTTGACTTAGAGTTTACTATATTAGCTAAGATATATTCAAGCCAGTTGGGACTGGTAACTAAAATACAAAACAAGGAGAGATTCGAGATGAAGCAAAAAGTGGCTATTATTACAGGTGCAAGCAGCGGGATGGGAGCCGCAACAGCCAAACTCCTCGCCCAACATGACATTAAAATCATGCTGGCCGCCCGCAGAGAAGACCGTTTGCAGCAGCTGCAAGAGGAAATTCGCAGCGCCGGAGGCGAAGCCAGCTATAGAGTTACGGATGTGACTTCACGCGGTGATGTGGAAGCTTTGGCCGAAGCCACGATTCAAACCTTTGGGCAAATTGACATTATGATTAACAACGCCGGCATCATGCCGTTGTCCTTTTTCCGCCATTTGAAGATGGACGAGTGGGAGCGCATGATAGATGTTAACATCAAAGGCGTGCTCTATGGCATGGCGGCTGTGTACAAGCATATGGAAGAACGAAACGAAGGGCATATTATCAACTTCTCGTCCATCGCCGGACATCTTACCTTCCCTTCAAGCTCCGTCTACAGCGCAACCAAGACTGCAGTACGGGTTCTGACAGAAGGGATGCGGACGGAGTTGGGCGCGAAGCAAAACATTCGCACAACCCTGATCTCCCCCGGCGCGGTTGAAACGGAGCTGTACGGCACCATCACGGATGATTCGATTTATCCGGTACTGGAAAACCTGGGCAGCAAGGAGTGGCAACAGCTTGATCCAAGCGATATTGCCAACACCGTTCTGTTTGCCATCCAGCAGCCCGCAAACGTGACGATCAATGAACTGATTGTCAGACCTACGTCGCAAAGTCTGTAAAGCCAAGCAAAAGGACGACGCCTGTCTAAAACGGGCCTCGTCCTTTTTACTTTTCAGATGAAAGAGTGTATAGGTTTCAGTGGAGCTGAAGCATTCCCTCCCCCTGCCGAACGTCTTCCATCTGCCGGAATTCGCTTGGGGACATCCCCGACCAGCGCTTGAACTGTCTGCTGAAATGGGCGATATCCCTGTAGCCGAGCATGGCCGCAATCTGCTGTACAGGCATGCCGGGATCGGCCAACAGCAGCTTTGCCTCATGCAGGACAAGCCTGGACAGGTACGTGCGCGGCGACTCTCCGAATACCTGTCTGAACACACGGCTGCAGTGGGAGACGCTGATGCCAAGCTCGCCCGCGATGTCGTCGATGCCATAGTGGCGCGCCTCTTCCGTCCCCTGCCTGAATGTCTGATTGGCAATACCCTGCAGGCGGCTCGCGATCTGGTGCGCCAGTTCGGTTCGGTCATAAGCGCCCATGGAGAGGACGGCCGCCTCACTCGACACGGCCTCCCACAGGACGGCAAACAGCTCGAACACTGCGGACTGCATCCGCATGCGGCGGGCGACGGTATTCCCCGTCTCGGACTCCGCCAGATCAAGCAGCTTGGCGAGCATCGGCTTCAGCTGCATCGCCACCGCTCCGTCAGCAGGGAACAACTCCTGCTCCAGACGGGCGAGCAGGGACAGAAACAGCTTGTCGTCGATATCGAAATGCATGCAAAAATAAGTAAAGGGCCTCCCCCCGCTTTTACTTGAGTGAACGATGCCCGGACGCAGCAGCATCAAGTCCCCCGCCTGCTGCACGTAGTGTTTTCCCTCCACATTCATATGCTGCTCTCCGTCCAGCACGACATTAATCTCGTATTGGGTATGCTCGTGTGCGGGATAATCCCATCCGCTGCCCACCCGGCGCGTGTGAATGGCGAACAGATTGACCGTCGTCCGCACATCGGGGAAAAAGGCCTCCTCCACACTGCTGCCCGGCTTGGGTGGTACAAAGCTTGTTCCCATTTCTCGCTCCCCCTGCTCCGCAATATGATTAATGACAGTATATACCGGGATCAGCCCGATTTGGGTAAATGTTTGCGCGATTTGTCAATGGCTCCCCCGCCTGCTCCGTGATAGGCTGTAGCTGAACTATTCAACGGAGTACAATTCAACTCTAATATGAAAGGGGTTTCAGTCATGACGTTAAATCTATTCTTTAATGCGCAGCATTCGCCGATCGGAGCATTTGCCAGCTTCACGCTTGGCTTTCGCGGCGCCAAAGGCGGGCTTGGTATTGAGCTCGGCAAGCCGGCCGACGAGAACGTGTATATCGGACTGCAATCACGGGATGGCGAAGTCTATGAAGCGCTGCCGTTCTTTACGGCTGTTCAGGATGAAAGCGCCAGATACGATGTGGAGAAAAAGGATAAAGAAGCGGATGAAATTTCCCCCTCCGGGACAAAACTGCTGCCATTCGATGTGGCAGCCATCTCGCGCGAGTATAAGGCGGGCACCGATACATGGCACGCCGGTGATCTGACGTTCCGGATCTACTCTCCTGTACGCTCTGTACCTGAGCCGGGCAAAAGCAGCAAAGAAGAACTGAAGGCCGCTCTTGTGCCTGCCGTATTCGTTGAACTGATCGTGGACAACACACAGGGCCAATTCGCACGAAAAGCCTTCTTCGGTTATGAAGGAAGCGACCCGTACAGCGCGATGCGCGTCATTGATCATGCTTCCGCCGGCGGCAAAGGTATCGGCCAGGGCCGCAGCACGGCGATCGTATCCGACGATGACAGTGTCGTGCCCGCACTCGGTTTTACGATTGAAAAGATACTGGGAGAGTCGATGGCAGAAAATCTGACCTTCGGCCTCGGCGGCACGGGAGCGATGCTGATGGAAGTACCGGCGGGTGAGCAGCGGACGTACCGGTTCGCCATATGCTTCTACCGTGGGGGTCTGGTGACCTCCGGCGTTGACGCGTCGTATTATTACACCCGCCTTTTCTCCAATATCGAGGAGGTTTCCGGCTATGCTTTGAGCCACTTCAAGGAACTGACCGCCGCCTGCGCCGCAGCGGACGGCTGGATTGAGGCGGCGGGCCTGTCCGCCGACCAGTCCTTTATGCTGGCACATGCCATTCACAGCTACTATGGCAGCACGCAACTGCTGGACGCGGACGGCGCGCCGCTCTGGATCGTCAATGAAGGCGAATACCGAATGATGAATACGCTGGATCTGACGGCCGACCAGCTGTACTTCGAACTGCTGATGAACCCATGGACCGTCCGCAACGAGCTGGAACTGTTCGTGAACCGTTACAGCTATCATGACGAGGTGTTCTTCCCGGGCGAGGAACGCAAATATCCGGGAGGCATCGCGTTCACTCATGACGTAGGCGTCGCCAATGTGTTCTCCCGTCCGGGATATTCCGCCTACGAGCTGGCCGGCATTGATGATTGCTTTTCCTATATGAGCCATGAGGAGCTGGTCAACTGGCTGTGCTGTGCGTTGGTATATATAGAGCAGACCGAAGACCGGGAGTTCACGGAGCGCATGCTGCCTGTTATACAGGAATGCTTCCAGAGTATGCTGAACCGCGATCATCCTGAAGCTGACAAGCGCAACGGCCTGATGGGACTGGATAGCTCGCGCACGCTGGGCGGAGCGGAGATCACCACGTATGACAGCTTGGACGTCTCGCTGGGACAGTCACGGAACAATATTTATCTGGCGGGTAAATGTTGGGCTGTATATGTCGCGCTTGAAAAGCTTTTTGCTGCCGAGGGTCTCGCAGAGCTTTCCCGTGAGGCAGGGCAGCAGGCGGATAGATGTGCTACCACGATCACCAGCCACATAACGGATGGCGGGTACATTCCGGCCGTCATCGCGGAGGGTAATGATTCCAAAATTATTCCCGCCATCGAAGGCCTGATTTTCCCGTACTTCACCGGCTGTGAAGACGCCCTCAGGGCGGACAGCCGCTTTGGGTCCTACCTGCAGATGCTCAAGCAGCACCTGGAGACGGTGCTTGTGTCGGGAACCTGTCTGTTCGAGGATGGAGGCTGGAAGCTCTCCTCCACCAGCAACAACTCCTGGCTCAGCAAAATCTATCTGTGCCAGTTCATCGCCCGCGAAATTCTCGGACTCGCCTGGGAGCAGGAAGGGCACGCGGCCGATGCCGCCCATGCAGCGTGGCTTACTCATACGGAGCATTCCTACTGGGCCTGGAGCGATCAGATCCTGGCAGGCGACATTATCGGCAGCAAATATTATCCGCGTGGCGTGACCGCCATTCTGTGGTTATTTGAAGGAAAGGGCAACCGATTGACGGCCGGACTGCAAGCGCAAACCAAGCAATTTGCCTGACGGCATTTTCCGGGAGGACATAACATGTATAACTACATCGGCGCTGACGCGGTGCAGTCCGGGTATGAAGCCTGGCTACGGTACCGTCCTGTACCGGGAGCCAGCATGCTGACGTAAGCGCTGCAGCCGTACGGCGGGCTGGTCATCTGGCGCTGCTTCGTGTACGACTGCAAGCAGGATTGGTGCGACCGCTCCACCGACCGCGCACGGGCCGCCTATGACCACTTCAAGCCTTTGGACGGCTGGAGCACCAGATGGAGCATGCCGGGGAATGGCGCGATATGATCAATACGTATTTCTTCCGCAAAAGCGGAATTCCGGATGAACACGAACGCACCATCTGTTAGGAGCATAATATTACACTATGTCCCCCACATATGCAGCAGCTGCGAGCCACATCGCAGCTGCTTTTTTTGCTCCCGTTTTTCCGCGCACAAAAATGTGTTTCGGCATCTATTGGCTCATCATTCTGCCCTTGACGAAGCCAGACCGCGTTTAGTAGAGGTTGAGATTAGGGCGAATACGCCGCGGTTCTGCCGCTTTGCGGGTTCGCCTATTTCGGCGGCGAAAATGGGGTCTACCTGTCCTCCGTAAGGAAGGGGGCACAACGGGTGCGACTTCTTCAGACGATACGAATTGAAGGATAAATGGAATCGTGGTAGACTCTTTTCTACCACTTAGTGGTTAATCGACAGGCTTGGTAGAATGATTTTACACGTTAGGTCGGCTTATAGTCGAAGCCGTTACGAATTTATAAACTAAACATCAGAGAATAGGTGGGAAGAAATGAAAAAAGGAGGAATTATGAATAAACGGGAGAGAATCGAAACCATCTTTTTATATGGAGTTTTCATTTGTTACATACTTTTTTTATTTAAATTATTGCTCTTATCAAGAGTTTCAATTATGGATTTGTTAGATAGTCAAAGGACTTTTGATAGTTCAATCAATCTCATCCCTTTTCATAGTATAAAAGAATATATATTTAGCAACTCTGCCACTATAAAAAATTTCGCTTTTGCTAATGTGGTTGGCAATATAATTATCTTTATTCCTCTTGGCACATATTTGTCATTATTCAAAAACAATAAAAGAGTAATAACCAATCTGCTATTTATCTTCATAGTGAGTTTATTTATTGAAATCATTCAGGGGCTTCTAGGCATTGGAACATCAGACATTGATGACATAATTTTAAATTGTTTGGGTGGATTAGTTGGTATTTTAGGGTATAGGTTTTTATTGTTTGTATTACGAGATGAGAAAAAGGTACGTACTGTAATTACAATACTATCAGTAATAGGATTACCTGTTTTATTATACTTATTATTTGTAGTGAGATTGCGCCTCTGAATATAAAGGAACAGTCTTATGGCAAAGGATTGTCCATAGATTTTTTCATGGAGTCGTCACCTTTCGGTTGTACATATGTAGTTTACACAAAGATATTGACAGACCCCATTTTGTTCCTTTGTATTTGATCATTTGTGTTTTATTGAATTTTCAACCCATTCCTTAAACTTTTTATTGATATATTCTAGCTCATTTCCATCTACTCTCTCACTCTTTTTGAGGCTAAAAATGAAATATTCGCCATCTTCATCTGGGTTCCCAAGTTTTTCTGTCAATGGACCTTCGGTGTATTTTACTTCCCAATCTAATTTATTTTTATAGGCAACCCCTTCGTGTTCCACTTTATTGAGCGTACAATTGGGATGAAAATGCTTCCTGATGTGAGAAAAATAACTATCCAAATTATTTATCCCCAATTTACTTAGTTGTTCTTTAACTGTCTTCAACTCATTTTCAGTACATTTTAATTTGAACCCTTTAAACTGTTCATTCTCTTCAAGACTAAAAACCTCATAATTTTGAAGTCTTTCGTTTCCTGGTGAAGGATTTCCAAAAATATTAATGAGAATCTCTTGTATTTTGGGAGTATTGGCTTCATTAATTGACAAAACACAATGAAATTCCATCAGTTCTGACATTAAATATTCCTCCTTCAGGTAAAGATAGAGTATAACCAATATACTCTATCTTTACTAATTATAAGTAAATATTGTTAAAGTGATGACCCATCTGCTTATGGTTTGCCTGGCTGTCGCTGCTTCGTTTGGAAACTAAGGACATAAACTAGAATGGGCAGCGTCAAGCGGTCTGTCTTCTTTGGATGTACGTCTATTGACGTACTTTCTGAAATCTTCAAAAAGGGGAAGAGATGTTCGATCAGCATCTCTTTCCCTTTTTCCCTAACCACACCATATGGGTGATTGCACGCATCAGCGGAGCGGCTCACATCACACTTATGACGCATTCTCAAACTGGCTGTTATACAGCTCGGCGTAGAAACCGCCCTTGGCCAATAGCTCCTCATGGTTGCCTGTTTCAATAATGTCGCCGTCTTTCATGACCAGAATCAGGTCAGCGTTCTTGATCGTCGAGAGGCGGTGGGCAATGACGAAGGAGGTTTTGCCAACCGTGAGTTGATCCATCGCCTGCTGAATCAGCAGCTCCGTACGTGTATCCACCGAGCTCGTGGCTTCATCCAGAATGAGCATGGGCGCATTTTCGATCATGGCTCTGGCGATGGTGATTAATTGCTTTTGACCTGCAGAGAGATTGGCTTTATCATCCAGCACCGTATCATAGCCCTGCGGCAGGGTTTTAATAAAGCTGTGCAGCCCCACCGCCTTACTTGCCGCTACAACTTCCTCGTCGGTGACATGATCCTTGGAAAATACGATATTTTCACGGATGGTTCCTTCAAACAGCCAGGTATCCTGCAGCACCATACAGAATAAAGCATGGACATTTTCACGTGATAATTGGCTGATCGGGGTGCCGTCAATATAGATTTCCCCGCTGTTCAGCTCATAAAACCGCATGAGCAGATTCACCAGCGTCGTTTTGCCAGCGCCTGTCGGGCCAACAATGGCAATTTTCTGTCCGGCTTTGGCTTTCATCGAGAAATCCTTAATAATCAAGCGGTCCTCGTTATAGCCAAAACGGACATTTTTAAATTCAACATCCCCTGTGGCGTTTTCGAGCTTCAAGGTCTTTTTGCTTTCATCGGCAAGCTCTTGTTCATCCAAAAATTCAAATACCCGTTCACTGGCGGCAGCTGCGGATTGCAGATTGGTTGCAGCCTGTGCCAATTGGGACAAGGGTTGTGTAAACAGGCGAATATACACCATGAAAGCCACAATCGTACCCATCGTAATGACATTGCTGGATACGAGCATAGCGCCGACAACGCAGACCGCTACATAACCGAGGTTCCCGATAAACATCATGACAGGCATCATAAGTCCTGACATGAATTGGGCTTTCCAGGCATTCGTGTACAGGCGGCCGTTAATGTTATGGAATACCTCTTTGGCTTCTTTTTCCCCGTTATATACCTTGACCACGTTGTGACCGGCATAAGTTTCCTCGATATGACCGTTGATTTGGCCGAGCTCCCCTTGCTGGGCGATAAAATATTTCTGCGAATGCTTCATGATCACCGTCATCAATGCAAAACCGATCACTGTAGCCACAATCCCGGTAAGAGCCATAATCCAGTTGGTAAAAACCATCATCAGCAGAGCGCCAACAAACGTAGCAATCGCTCCAACCAGTGTGCTCATACTGTTATTCAACGTTTGGCCGATAGTGTCCACATCGTTGGTGACGCGACTTAACACATTGCCATAACTCGTGGAATCAAAATACTTCAAAGGCATGTGATTGATTTTTTGCGACAATTCTGTCCGCATTTTTTTCGTGATGCGCTGTGTGACAGTAGCCATGATAAATCCCTGGAAATAGCTAAAGAACAGGCTCAATCCGTACAAAAGGGCTAACACAAGAGCGATGCTCTGCACGGCGTCCAGATCGATGCCTGTCCTGATTCCTTCCTGGATCAGATTCGTAATATCGCTGAGCTTATCAGGACCGATCACGTTGAAGGCGGAGCCAACCAGAGCGAGAATCATAGCCAGTATAATCAGAGGCACATAGGCTTTGCTGTAGGATAAAAGCTGGCTGATCGTTTTTCCGAAATTTTTCGATTTTTCACCAGGCCTCATGCCGCCCATGGGACCTCCACTCCCAGGCCCCTGCAGTTTCGTTTTTGAATTGTGACTGCCCACGGTGTATTCATTTTTACCCATGTACAAGTTCCTCCTTCGAAAGCTGGGAATAAGCGATTTCCTGATAAGTGCTGCAGTGATCCATCAGCTCTTCATGCGTGCCGCTGCCTACAATTTCGCCATTTTCCAGCACAATAATCCGGTCGGCATCCTTAATGGTGCCTATACGCTGCGCAACAATGAGTGTCGTAGCATCGCCGGTTTGCTTTTTGAGGGCCGAGCGCAAAATGCGGTCTGTTTTGTAGTCAAGCGCCGAGAAGGAATCATCAAAAATATAAATCTCCGGCTGGCGATAGATCGCGCGGGCAATGGATAAACGCTGCTTCTGACCGCCAGATACATTGGCGCCGCCCTGGGCAATTTGCCCCTCATACTTGCCCTCCATGTTCTCCACGAACTCGGAGCCTTGGGCAATCTCAACTGCTTTTTTAACCAGCTCCCCGGACATTTCCGGCTTCCCGTCAGCACCCTTTCCGTTATCGCCATACACCACGTTGGAAGTCACTGTACCGCTGAATAGCACAGCTCTCTGTGGCACATATCCGATTTTGTTATGAAGCGCTTCTTGTGTATAATTTTTGACACTCACGCCGTCAACGAGCACTTCTCCTTCTGTCGTATCATAGAAACGGGGAATCAGGTTGATCACACTTGTTTTGCCGCTGCCTGTAGCACCGATAAAGGCCACCGTTTCGCCCCTTCTGACGGTAAAACTAATGTTGCGCAGCACCGGCTCCTCTGCGTCCGGATATTTGAAGCTGACATTGCGGAATTCCACTTGGCCCGTCAACTCTGTCTTCCCGCCGGTTTCCTTCCCGTCAACGATCCTGGCTTCGGTATTCAGCACCTCCATGATCCGCTTGGCGGATACCGACGCACGTGGCATCATAATGAAGATCATACTGACCATCATAAAGGCCATGACCACCTGCATCGCATAAGAGGAGAACACGACCATATTTGAAAACAGGGTGATGCGGTCTGGCACGGCAGCCGCGTTAATCAGATAAGCGCCGATCCAATAGATGGCAACACTCAGGCCGGACATAATAAAAGTCATTCCCGGGCCGATCATCGCCATTAAGCGGTTGGCAAACAGGTTTGTTTTCGTTAATTCAACGTTGGCCTGCTCGAACTTGGCTTCCTGATACGGCTCTGCATTATAAGCGCGAACCACCCGCAGCCCGGTCAAATTTTCACGGGTTACGCGGTTCAGATTATCCGTAAGCTGTTGAATCTTTTTAAACTTTGGCAACGCAAAAATAATGATTACACTCAGCATCAAAATCAAGGCGGCTACTGCTCCTCCCGTGGAGGCCGTCCACTGCCAGTTTTGATCCGCAATTTTCACAATGGCCCAGACGGCCAGAATTGGAGCTTTGATGATCACCTGCAGCCCCAGTGCAACCACGGTTTGAATTTGTGTAACATCGTTGGTTGAGCGTGTAATCAGGCTTGCTGTCGAGAAATTGTTAATCTCTTCCATGGAGAATGACAACGTTTTGTCGAACACCATGCCACGCAGACGCATGGCCAGTCCGGCCGCCACCTTGGCGGCGAAATAACCGACAATGATCGAGGCGATCATACTGCCGACAGCACACAGCAGCATGTAACTGCCGGGTATAAGCAGCTCCGATATCTTTGAGCTCCCCGTCTGTAGTTTGGTCGTAATTTCAGCCATATAATCCGGCAGCTTCAAATCAAGCCATACCTGTACAACGATGAAAGCCAAGCTAAACAGCACAAGCACCCATTCATGCCTCTTGAGGTATTTGAAAATCTTCACCATCTGGTTGCTCTCCTTTTTATCTTATAGTGTAAGATATTTGGTAAAAATATCATTCATCCCTTAGGCTAACTGCATTGGTTATCAGCTCTTGGAAACGATGATTTTTACGAGACGGACAAATTCTTTGGCATCCTCCTCGCTCAGCTTGCGCAAAAGTTTCTCAGTTAACACAATTCCTTCATTACGTCTGTCAAGCAGAAACTGCCTGCCGACATCCGTAATAAATACGATCACTTTGCGTTTGTCGTCCGTATCGGTACGGCGTACAACATAACCCTTCTTCTCGAGACTCTTCAGCGCCGTTGCCACCCGTCCCGTGCTGACAGACAAAAATTCGCTCAATTGTCCGGAGGTCGCCCCATCTT
This sequence comes from Paenibacillus medicaginis, assembly GCF_042138635.1. Classification (NCBI taxonomy): domain Bacteria; kingdom Bacillati; phylum Bacillota; class Bacilli; order Caryophanales; family Paenibacillaceae; genus Paenibacillus; species Paenibacillus medicaginis. The sequence goes on from NZ_JBHIRY010000004.1 coordinate 274,108, forward strand.
TATGGAAATTCAGGTGTATCAGAATCCCCATTTCCCCGCGTGAAAAAGGTTGCCCCCGATCATCCAGCGGCGGTTTGCGAGCTTGGGCAGCATATTCAAAGAGCTCTTTCGCTAATGCTTTATAGTCCAATTGCATGGCTTACACCTTCTATAAATTATCTTGTACTATGAGATAATAATGACATCCGGAGCATTTGTCAACTTTGCAAATATAAAAAAAACTCAACCTAACACTCTGTGCTTGAAAGGTGTTAAAAACTTGATGGCAGGGAAGCCGGTGAATTGGGTGGCAGATCAACATCCGCCAACCGGGCGCTTTGCATCATTATCCCATTTGATCAGGTCACAGAGAAACAGACAAAATCGGGAAAAGAATATTTTTTGGTGAAGGAGCAGATAGGCTCGGGATCATTGGACGGGCTTAGGACAAAGAAGAAGATTCTGCCGAAAATCCCACCTGAAACGCCCTGAAACGCCGCCTTTTTTCCTTATCTTCTTTCCTGGCTGCCAACCCTACTCCCTGAACGAAAGGGATAATCGTGCAAAGCAATGTGCAGAGCGTAGGGACATCAGACACGAACTGATATAACCCCGCCGATTCCCGCGGCCGGGTTGCTATATGCCATTAAAACGCCCGCTCGTATTGTACCGGAACTTTATGATCCTCACCGAGCGCCGTCGCTGCATGAACAGCCCAGTAAGGATCGCTCAGCATGCCGCGCCCTACGGCTACCAGTTCGGCATCTTCGTTCCCGATGACTGATTGTGCCATGGCCGGGTCATCCAGTCTGCCGACAGCAATGACAGGAATGCCAACCTCCTCCCGAATCTGCCGGGCAAACGGAACCTGATAGCCGGGATGGTTCCCCGGTCTTCTGGCTCCAGGTGTCCCTTCACCGCCGGAGCTGACGTGAATGACATCCACACCCGCATCACGGTATGCTTTAAGCAATTCGATGGAATGGTCGATATCATACCCTCCGTCCGCATACTCCACAGCAGATATCCGGAACAGCAGCGGCATGTGCTCAGGCATCTCCTTTTTGATGGCCTGAATGACCTCTACGCCGAAGCGTGAAAGATCCTGTCCGTAGATATCATCCCGCTTGTTGGTAAGAGGGGAGTGAAATTGATGAATAAGATAGCCGTGCGCCCCATGGATCTCGATCGTATCCATACCGGCCGCTACCGCACGCCGTGCCGCTTCACCGAACTTCTGCACCATCCCCTGCACTTCCTCCGTTGTCAGCGCGCGCGGCTTCTTGTACGGCTCTCCGCCAGGAAACTCAATGGCCGACGGGGCAACCGGTTCAGCGGCGTCCTCCGCCTTGCGGCCGGCATGGGCAATTTGAATGCCTATCTTCGTCCCATGCTCATGCACACCCTCGACAATACGGCGGAATGCGGGGATATGTTCATCCGACCACAAGCCCAGATCATAGTCTGAAATGCGGCCGTCAGGCTCGACATCTGTCATTTCTATAATAATCAATCCTGTGCCGCCCACTGCGCGGCTTGTGTAATGGACATAATGCCAGTCGTTCGGGATGCCGTCCTTGGCTGTTACGGAATATTGGCACATTGGCGCCATAACAATCCGGTTCTTAAGCTCCAGTCCTTTAATGGTGTAAGGTGTAAACAGTACGTTCTTTGACATGGTGATTCCCTCCCTGTTTTCCTTCCGGTAGTTTCAACTACAGATTCGTGAATCATGTATTATACCTTTTTAGCTATGCTACAGCCCAAGTAAGTTGCGTGCAATTCATTATCATACTTTGCAAATTCCAAGACAAGTACTCACATTGGTGTACCCTAGTATCATTTTTATACTATGTTTGCGCGCAACTATGAGCCGGATGAACCTGTGTCCAGATCCATTATTATGACCTCGCATTTGGAAACTAAAAAGCCCTCCAGATTTCGGAGAGCCTTGAGCGAGCCCGCATATTTGTTTATTTAATCTTCATAGCCCGCATAGCCCCGGTCCATGAAAAAGTCCATTTCCGTATCCAGAATCGTCTCCACGGTGATTTCATCCAAATGGGCATCCGTTCTGCTCAGAATGTAATCCACCAGTTCATCTCCGTCTATTTCAACATCTCCATTGACATCCGCCTGGGCATTGTTAATAAAATCCTGCTCATGCTTAAGTACAAGCCTAATGCTATTGGAATCGATGTTGGTCTGTTCCGATATGAACCGGACAAGATCCAGTTCATTCACCTTCTCACTCATTACATTTCAACTCCTCATTATGACTTGTTGGACAAACGATCATGCATACAGGACGTTGGCCAGCTTCTTTATCATAACATCCCGGTGGCGCAGGATAAAATTAACATAACATATTACAGGAGCCTGCGCCAGCCTTCCGGTACAACGCAAGGTTAGCGAAGATGCAATTGCAGACTTAGGATGGGATAAATAAAGGCTAATTATTCCTATTAAGCAAAAGAGTACAATTAGACTTCAAGCGAGCCGGATTTGTTTTGCGCCACCAGCAGTCTGGCGCCGCGCAAATAGGCGTAAGCCGAGATAAAGGACAGCAAAGCCATGATCATAAGCCCCCAGAAAATGTTGGAATAGGCGGTTGGGAGCGAAAACCCTTTTTGCCATTCCATGGCGCTCGATGCGATCGCTACACTGAATGCGCCGCTAAAAAATTGCAGCAGCTGGAAGAGACCCATACCGGAGCCAACCTGATCTCTGGGAAGAATCCGGGAAATCTCGTTGGATACGCTGCTGGACAGCATGGTGAAGCCCAGGCTGTTCAGCAAATAGATAAACACAATGGAAAGCCAGGAATTCCCGGCATACAAGGCGAACAGAATCGTTGCGCTGAGCACCATCAGCGGCGCGTAGCGCAGAATCGCCGAATTGCCATGCCGGTCGATGATGGAACCGACCTTGCGGGAAGCGACAATGGCAAGCAAGGAGCCGGGGAAAATCACGAAGCCAGCCTGGCTTGCGGTGAAGTCAAAGCGATGCACCAGAATTTGCGGAATGAGAAATAAGGTTGCAAAGCTGCACAAATACGAAAGAATACCTACCCATGATAAAGCCGTATAAGAAGCATTGGCAAACAGGGCCGGTTGGACAAATGGCTCTGAAGCAAAGCGGATGCGCAGAATAAACAGCACAAGGCCCAGAACTCCCGCCGCAAGCGCAAGCCAGGAATGGCTGGTCAGGAACAGCAGTACACCGGTCGTGCCCACAGCGATAAAGATAGCCCCCGGCGTATCAAAAACACCACGCGTCGGCTCTTCCTTCGGGATAGAACGGTAGAAGAACGGAACAAGCACCAGGCTGATTGCGGTGATCACAAACAGGTAGTTCCAGCCGAAGTAATCAACAATGGCGCCGCCGGCAACCGGACCAAGACCAAGACCCAGGGAAACGGCCGACATAATGAAAGCCATGGCTTTGCCGCGCCGTTCAATAGGGATGTAGCGGGTGAACAACACCATAGAGAGTGAAATCACCGCTCCGGCTCCAGCCGCTTGAAGAACACGCATGGCCAGCAGGAACCAGAAGCTTGTGCTGAACAGCCCGCCCAATGCGGCAATGCCCAAGGTAAGCAAACCGATTACAAGCAGGCGCCTGAGCGGCACAAAATCGGAAAGCCGACTGTATGTAATGGAAGAAATGGCGAACATAATGGAATAACTCGTGACGATCAGGGAAGCGACCGAATCCTGGAGTCCGAACGCAGCGCCTATTTCGGGCAAAGCTAAATTGAACATGGACGTATTCATGATGGCCAGAACAACGGCAAGCCCGAGCAGCAGCGTCAGCACACTTTCCTTTTTTAAATCACCCTCTGCAGAGAGGGATGAGGTAACATCGGTTGATGCTGCCTTCATTTGATTTCACCTACTCTTTATATTTTCTTAGTTCGATTATAATCGAACATTTGAAATATAGCATGACATCCATTAAAATGCAATTAGTGATTTTGTTTATATTTCTTTTCCTAAAGGGGATAATTCAGATGAAAATGCTGTATCATCCGGGCCGGGAGGATATTGAGCTTTCCTCCGTGTTGTACGCTCTGAGCGATCCGATTCGGTTATACATTGTTTCTCTGCTTCGCCAACACGGCGAAAACCCGTGCAACTTCTTCGAGGTGCCGATTGCCAAATCCACCTTGTCCCATCACATCCGAACACTGCGCGAGGCAGGAGTAGTGTTTACGCGCAGTCAAGGGACACAACGCTTGGTTTCAGTGCGAGAGGAAGATTTGGAGGGCCGTTTTCCGGGACTGCTGGATTCCATACTGAAAGCGTATGAAGCTTCAGGCCCACCCCGGCGGCCAGACGTACAAGATTAACAGCAGACCAAAATACCTTTGCACCCGGCGCCGCAACGAGCTATGATAAGAAAAAAGTCCTGAAGGAGCATGCCGTATGGGAATGACTTCCGCTATAACCGAAGGAGTACAACGCACAAGAGCGAAGCTGCGCAAGGAATTACTGCATTCCGTTTTCAATGAATTTGATGGCACCCTTATGAAGCTGGAAGAGTCCAAGCGAATGGAGAAGTATCGGAAAATGTCGCAGAGCGCTTTTTCCTTCTATAGAGGTAGCGCCTATCTCTTCTATTTCGATGCAACCCGCCAGTATTTCCCTTATCATACCTCCGCCGACCGTCCTACCTGGATACAAGGGGATCTTCACTTTGAAAATTTCGGGGCATTCCGGAACGAGTCGGGACAGATCGTCTATGATGTCAACGATTTTGATGAAGGCTATGTCGGTTCCTATCTGTACGATCTGCTGCGGATGTCTGTCAGCATAGCGCTGGTTGGAAGACAGCTGGGGTACAGCAGGGAAGAACAAATACAGAGCGTGTCAGACTATGTGCGCGCCTATTACAAACAAATGCATCGCTTCTCGGCTGGCAAAGACGATCCCGGTGCATTTTCCGTTGATCAGCACTCGGCCAAGGGACCCGTCAAAAAGCTGCTCCGCAAGCTGGAAAAACGCAAGCAGCAGCATTTTCTTGAAAAGGTAACTGCCTTTATGCAGAGCGAGCGCGTATTCCTCGAAACGACGGAGCTGGTTGTGCCCACCAGCGAGGAGCAGAACAGCCTGGAGCAGGCGTGGGCTTCCTATCTGGACACCATCGAGTACAGAAAACATAATGAAGAGCACTACAGAATAAAAGATATCGCCGTCAAACACGGATCGGGCACAGCCTCCATCGGCCTTGACCGCTTTTATGTGCTTATCGAAGGCGGCATGGAGAAGGAAGGCGCGGATGATACCGTGCTGGAGGTTAAAGAGGTCCGGGTTCCCGTGCCTGCATACTTCATGCCATTTTCGGAGTCCTTCTGGCAGTCCTTCAGTCATCAGGGCAAGCGGGTAACGGCTACACAGCAGGCGATGCATCACGAGGCCGACGAATATCTCGGCTTTCTTACCATTGATGGCCGCGACTTCTATGTCCGGGAAAGATCGCCTTATAAAAAAAGATTGAAGCTTGAAAATATCGAAAGCACGGACGATATGAAGCAGGTTGTGGCCTTGATGGGCCGTCTTACCGCCAAAATGCATGCCCGGGCAGATGCGGATGTTGCCGCCGGCATTTTGTCCTATCATAGTGAGCATGAAATCGCTAGAGCAATGGGCCCCGACAGGGACGCCTTCTGCCACCATATTACTCAGTGGTCCGCAGCCTACGCGGATCAGGTGGAGGCAGATTATGAGCTGTTCCTGGAATGGACCGGTTCTCAACAGCCAGAGACGGAGGAGAAAATACCTGGCGAAGAGCAAGTCGTATAGCCGTAGGCCAAACAACACAGCAAAGAACCGCCGATATCGGCGGTTCTGCTTGATTTGCGATATTCTGCCCTGAAAATTTAATTGACCCTATGGTCGCAAAATAGCATGAAAGTTTATAATGATGCCCATTGTATGCCTTACCGGGGAATTAGCGGTCACTGCCGCGCGATTCGCCGCCTCTACGGCCAATCTCCTGATAGAACTCCTTGCCATGCGATTTGGAAGTCGCCTCGCCACCCTTTTCACCGATCTCCTGGTAAAATTCCTTGTCATGGGAGTTTGCTGTAGCTTCGCCACCCTTGCGGCCGATTTCCTGATAAAATTCTTTGTCGTGATTTCGAGCAGTGGCTTCCCCGCCCATTCGGCCTGCTTCTTCCCTACTCATTTTGCCATCTTGGTTTTGTGCCATGTTCTATCACTCCTCTGAACTTTTTATGTGGTAGCGCCACGTTCATTTATTACCCGCCCTCCGAAGAACGAAACACAGCGGAGTGTTAACCCGAAGACCGGGGCCCATGCTGTACATCTAAGAGAGCATAGTTTTCACGCCTGTTGATGAACCAGATACTGGTTTAAGAAGGCTCAACAAATAAACGTGCTTTGCCAACACTTTAGTCATGGCGATGATGCAAGCGCTTAAGCTCTTCCAGGATTACTGCATCGGTAAGTTCTTACAAATCCTTCACAATCCGAAGGATCCTACGTCATTAATTCTATTTTTTCGAATTAAAATACTCTTTATCAACTCTCAACTGCTGTTTTAAAATCCGATTAAACAGGCCTTTGCCGATTTCTCCCGTTCCCTTTGATACCGCTGTCCTTAAAATCTCTCCGTTTGGCAGAGTTTTTTCGTATATCTTATCCCTGCCATTCTGTCTTACCAAAACCCAATCATCACGTCTTAAAAAGCTTTCCAAGTCACCCCAACTAGGCATGGAACATACGTGCTACTGACTCAATATCATCTTCCAATAGTACACGTAGAATGTACGGGGCATGTTTATGTCGATTGGGGGTATTGTAGTAACGCGAGTAATTGGCTTCATAATCTATCGCATATTCCACCAAGTTCCTGGACAATTCATATTTGAGTTCTTCTAGTGTCTCGGCGTCTGCTGCAATATCATCGATTTGCTCTATTGAGCCGGCATATCGGCCATCCTCATCTTGTTCATATTCAAAGGTCAACTCATACACGGACAGCAATTCCTTCATTTGCTGCTTCGAGAATGCCATTATGACATCTCTGTTCCGCTTGATCGCTTGAGGCTTATCTCTGACAATGGTATCAATAAAACCACCAAAATTTGCTCTTACTTCTGTAGCATTAAGAACGGTTTGCATAATCATCCCTCCTTCGCCTCCATTGTACCAGAATATGTACACAATGTACACTATGTAGTATATTCATCTGCGTTCCTAATCATACTTGCAACGCAAAAAGAGGTTGTCCCAAAAGTCAACTTTTGATTTTTTGTTCCCCACTTTGAACTGAATTTCTCCGAAAAAAGGACCTCAAATTCCACTATATAGTGGAATTCGAGGTCCTTTCGGTTGTAAATTGGGGTGTGCCTATGTAGCCCCCAGAGATTAAAACTTAATGACACCCGCCGAATACAACAGCACGAGCAGCATCAGTACAGGTGCTACGTAACGCAGCATGAAGAGCCAGATGCGGAACCACGCAGCGGTCAGACCCGCCGCATCCGCCGCCTTCTTCCAGAAGTAGCCTGCAAAGAGTGTGGTAAGCAGGCCGCCCAGCGGAAGCAGAATGTTGGAGGCGATAAAGTCCATCCAGTCAAAGAATGCCTTGCCGCCAAAGGTCAATGCAGGTACCATTCCGAGCGAGAGCGCGGAAGGAATACCAAGGATGAAGCAAATCAGCGCCATCGTCCACACGGAGCGGGTACGGCTCCAATTCCAGCGCTCTTTGGCATAAGCTACAGGAACCTCCAGAATCGATACAGCAGAGGTCAACGCGGCAATCGCCAGCAGAACGAAAAACAATCCTCCGAACAACCAGCCCAGAGGCATCTCTGAAAATGCCGCAGGCAGGGCAATAAATACGAGCGAAGGTCCTTGTCCAGGATCAATGCCAAAGGAGAACGCCGTCGGGAAAATAATCAGGCCGGCAATCAACGCATAGATCAGGTCGCCTGCGCCGATGGCCAGCGTAGCCGTCCCCAGCGACTGGCGTTTGTCCACATAAGCCCCGTATGTAATCAAAATTCCCATACCCAGGGATAGCGAGAAAAAGGCATGTCCCAAAGCAACCAGCGCGGATTCTGTGGTGAGCTTCGAAAAGTCAGGGTTCAGAAAGAAGGAAACCCCTGCATCTGCGCCCGGAAGGGTTACGGCGCGAATCATCAATACAATCAACAGTACAACCAGGCCGGGAATGAGCACCTTGTTAAACTTCTCGATGCCTCCCGAAATGCCGCGGATGACAACCCAAACCGTAATAAGCATGGCAATCGCCTGCCATACAATCACCATAGGTCCGGACACTAAGCTGCCAAACTGCCCGGCAAAGTCCTCATTTACAAACAATCTGCCACTGAACGCAAGAATAGCATAATGAAGCGTCCAGCCTGCTACAATCACATAAAAAGACAGAATCATGGAAGGCGCGATGATCTGAATCAGCCCCAGGCGTTCCCAGATCTTGCCCCCGCCGGCTTTGACGAAGGATGAAGCTGCACTGCCCCGTCCGCTGCGTCCGATAGCCAGCTCAGCCAGCAGAACCGGCAGCCCTACCGCTATCAAACATATGATAAAGATCAGGAAGAAGGCCGCTCCTCCATACTGTCCTGTAATGTAAGGGAACTTCCACATATTCCCTAGACCTACTGAGCTGCCGATCGCCGCCAAGATAAACCCGGCGGAGGAGAAACGCTCTCCTTTCTCAGACAGCTTTTTTTCTTGCTGAAAGCTCATTTATATCCCCCTACTAAAAGCAAATTTAGTTCATTATATACTAGCTCACACAGCAGGTCAGCAAGAAAGTTTGTAAAATACGCGTGAGGGATACAAATTGATGATTTGTCCACTCAGAGAATAATTTTCCCAAATTATGCAGCAGCATTCCTCTGAACAAATTTTCAGTTCCATACTTGATTGTTTCCCCCTGATCTGCGTATAATATCCAAAAACACACCCGATCATGCCCATGAAGAGCATCCAACTCGGAGGCGTTTTCGTCAAGGAGATCCCGCAGCGAACGCAAATCTCCCTAAGTTAACCGGACCCGCCCGTTACAGCGGACTAAAGTGGATTGGACAGATTGCATGTCCGGTCAATTTGGGTGGCACCGCGAGATCAGAGCGCTCCTCGTCCCATGTGGATGAGGGCGCTTTTTGCATTTCGCAATACCATTTCTATTGTGAAGGAGTGCGGTGCCATGCTGGATATTAAATGGATCAGACAGCATCAGGAAGAAGTACAATCGGGGGCGGATCAGAAAAAAATCAAGGTTTCTGTAACGGAATTACTTGAGTGGGACGACCGGAGACGGCAGCTGCTGCAGGAGATAGAGGCACTTCGGCAGCAGCGCAACAGGCTGAGCGGCGAGATCGCGGCCCTTATGCGGAAAAAGGACAACACAACGATAGAACAAACGCGTCAGCAGGCCAAGGAGGTTCATACGGCACTGGATCGGCTGCAGGAAGCGCACCAGGAGGCGGAAGCACAGTTTCGGGAGCGCATGCTGCTCATCCCCAATATCGTCTCGCCCGACACACCCGCCGGCAGCTCGGATGAGGATAACGTGATGGTGAAGCGCGTTGGTGAACCGCCCCGATTCGAATTTGAGTTCAAGGATCATATTGCGCTCGGCCGGCTCCACCGGATGATCGACATCACCCGCGGCGTCAAAACAGCCGGAACACGCAGCTATTACCTCACCGGCAGCGGCGCACTGCTGCACCGGGCCGTCCAGCAGCTGGCAGTCGATCTTCTGCTTGCCAAAGGGTTTCGGCTCCTTGAGGTTCCGCTCATGGTGCGCACGTCGGCTATGGTGAATGCCGGGTTCTTCCCGCTCGGTGAAGAGCAGACCTACCGGATCGAGGAAGAGGGCCAATGGCTGGCGGGAACTTCCGAGGTTCCACTCGTTGCTTATTACAACAACGAGGTCATCGACGTTGCCGAGCCAATAAGGCTGGCCGCCGTCTCGGTTTGCTTCCGCAGCGAAGCAGGCTCGGCGGGACGAGACGTGCACGGTCTGTACCGTGTCCATCAATTTGCCAAGGTCGAGCAGGTCATACTGTGCGAGGCCAGCCTGGAGACGTCAGAGAAGATGTTCCGGGAAATTACAGGGCATGCGGAAGAGCTGCTGCAGCTGCTAGAGCTGCCCTATCGGGTTATGACTGTCTGTGCTGGGGACATGTCGCAGAAAACCTACAAGCAGCAGGATATCGAAACCTGGATGCCGAGCCGCGAGGCATACGGCGAGACGCACTCGTCTTCGCAGCTGCTGGATTTCCAGGCGCGCCGCTCCAATATTCGGTACCGGGATGCGGAAGGCAAACTCGTCTATTGCTATACGCTCAATAACACAGCCGTCGCCTCCCCGCGCATCCTGATTCCCCTGCTGGAAAACCATCAGATGGAGGACGGCTCAATCCGCATTCCGCAGGCGTTGCGGCCTTACATGAACGGTCAAGAGTTGCTTCGTCCCCTGGCTGAATAATTGCAGCAGGGACAGCAGCAATCGGAGGGAACGGCTCGTTCCCGGAGCGCCTCATAACATATGAAGCATATGAAGGGGATGCCCAGGTCAAGTGTGGACCTTTGAGGGCATCCCCTTTTTTATTTAAGGCAGCGGAACGCGTATTTACTGACCCCTAAAATAGTCTTCAAGAGCCTTTTGCGCACGATACTCCGCCAGATTGAAGGACTGCCACGGTACATGGATGCTGTCCATTCCGGCAAAACGCTCCTGCAGATGGGCATTCAGCTCCGGATACTCGTTCCGGGCAAATTCAATCAGGTGTGGAACTGCATCCGCCGACAGGCCCTGGAGATAGTAGACATCCATATTGCCGCTCACACGGTAACGTTCAATGTTCCGGTCCGCAATGATGGTATCCATTCCAATATAATTGATAAGCACATATGCGCATAAACCAAGCAGGATATAACATTTTGCCAGCGGTATCCGGGTAATATGAATGCGTAGCGCCGCGATCAGGAGCAATAGCCCCAGGAAGATCATAAAAGCATGCACAAGAAAGCGGGTATACGTATAACCATAGGTTTCTTCGTACATGACAAGCCGGATATACGCGGAATACAGCATGATCCCCGAGCATGCAACCAATACATACAGCATTCCCTGATTCCACCGGTGCAGCCGGCCGGGGGCCTGTTCTCCCAGCAGCAGTACAACCAGCATCAGGACAAAATTGATAGCCGTCACCATGATCAGCTGAGCAAAGCCGCTTCTCGCATACTCCGCGTAAGAAAGCCCGTCCGGCAATACACCTTCGCTTGCCCCGAAGAGATAGGCAAACTGGGTATAAACAAACAGCAGATACACCACATTCATCGTCACCAGTATGGTTGCTGTAATCACCGGAGCAAGCTTGACGCTTACCGCCTCCTCCGCCCATTCACCCAGCTTCTGTTCAAGCCTGTCATCCGTTGTATCCCCAGTTTTAAGCTCCGTGGAATACGGCTTGAAGTCCACGAACCCCCACAGATATCCGAAGAACAGCAGACAAAGCACCACGGCCCAGACCAGACGTACACCGCCTTCTCCGAAGGATAAATGACTTCCCAGCCAGGAAGGAACACTGGCAAGCATATGGTCGAACATGCCGTCGGCCGAGGCCAGCAGAGCCACTACAATCGTTACCAGTGGCACTGCCACGAGCAAACCGGTCAGAATCTGGACAAGGACTCTCTTATGTCCCTCCTCCATCCGTCGGCCGATGCTGTTCTTCAGCATGCGGAACACCGTACCAGTATGCCGCAGGTTTTGCGGAATCAGATGGTCGATCGTATCCCACAGCAGCCGGATATCGGCCCAATCCAGCCTTCTCCTGCTGAACTTGTAGGCCATATGTACAGACACCAGACATGGAATAACGAGCAGATTGAGTGCATAAAAAAGCGGATTATAAAACAGTACATAAGTCAGGGACAGAAGCATGACCGAAGTAAACAACAGCCAGCCGAACCAGGTGAATTCACGCATCCGATCCTTGGCGTACACAAACATAAATGCGTACAAACACACCGTAAATAGCGGATACGACAGACCCGGGAAATATCCAAAAAACAGATACTGATGAATGACCGCCAGTAAAAGGGCTCCAGCTAGCGCATAAAGCGGACGTTTGGGGCTCTGCAGCAGTTTATCAACCATGAAACATGACCTCCAGTATTTTCTACACCCTATTCTAGGTGATAAAATAAGAAGATAAAGAGAAGAAATAAGATGACAAACTTCCTATTTTAGGAGCCGATCAAACGATGAAGCTGTATAACCAATTTCTGCGTCTGCGGGCACAATACGGGGAAAGCGATGAAATTTCCGTAACCATGGATGAGCTTGCTGTAACCTTTGACTGCACGCATCGCAACGCACTCAGTATTATTAATAAAATGACACAGCACGGCTGGGTCCGCTGGACGCCGCGGCGGGGCCGGGGCAGCCGCTCGCTGCTGGAATTTCTGGTCAAGCCGGAGGAAATCGCGGCAAAATCCATGATGCAGGCCATCAACCGGCGGGACATCCGGAGAGCGATGGACCAGATTCATACCTATGCGCCGTCCGCCAGCCTGCAGGATCGACTGCAGGGGTGGATCATGTCCTACTTTGGCGGCCATTCGGAAATTCGCCGCAATCGGCAGATCGATACGCTGCGGCTGCCGGTACGGCAGAAGCTGTACACCGTAGACCCGTTGTATATGAATCTGCTGGCTGAATCCTTTGTATCGAGTCATGTTTTTGACGGGCTGGTCCGGAGAGATAGCCAAACCCAGCGGATTGTGCCGGGCCTGGCCCACGCCTGGGAGGTGAACGCCGAACGTACCGGTTGGACCTTCTATTTGCGCAAAGAAGTGCTGTTTCATCATGGCAAAATGCTTACAGCCGAGGATGTCGTCTACACCTTTGAGCGGTTGATGCGAACCTCGCAAAGAACGCTGTACAGCTTTATGTTCCGCCAAATCCAATCGGTCAGGGCCCTTAATCCCCTCACCGTGATGATGGAGCTAAAGGAAGCAAACGAGCTATTCCTGCCCTTCCTCTGCACCAGCAGGGCGGCCATCGTTCCGAAGGACCTGGATCAATTGGGAGAGCAGCAATTTGGTCTGAAGCCTGTCGGTACAGGGCCCTTCAGACTGACGGAAATGAGCGGGAGCCTCTGCTGCCTGGAGGTGTTCTCCCATTACTTTCAGGGCCGCCCCCATCTGGATCGTGTCGAAATCATCCACGTCCCCTGGGAGTCGGCGGATCATTCCGAGGATTCTTCATCCCCCTTCCACGTGATCCACAACCCGGCTTCCCCGGAGACGGGGGCGTGGAGCCAGATCCACTCGGATGTCACCGTGCGCAAGTTCATCACCTGTAATACGCAAAAAGCCGGACCGCTCCGCAATCCGGAGGCGCGGGCCCGCATCATAGCCTGCCTGCGTGGGGACGATGGTCCTGCCTCAAGCGCAGCCGAAAAGGCAGAAAGCGGAGCACCAATCTCCCTGCAAATTGCCACAATTCCGCAGTACCGACAGGATGCGGACCTGATTGCGGCACAGTTAGAGCAGGCAGGCTATACATGCAGCGTAGCATCGGTGCCGGTCGAGGATTTCAAGGGGGAAGTCCGGCTGCAGTCGGACCTGATTCTGTTCTCGCTCATCCGCGACCGGGATGAGCAGCTTCGCCTTTTCGATTTGTATTTGACAGCCGCAGAGCATGTCGACCCACATACGCGCATTGATATCGAAAAACTGCTGCGGAAAATAGGAACTGAACCGGACGATCAGGCCCGAGCAGAGGCGCTGGCGAAGCTGGAGACGCTGCTGATCCGCGAAAACCACCTGCACATCCTCTATGAGCGGCCGGTTCAGACCGCCTACCTGCCTTCCGTACGAGGTGTGACCTTCAACAGCCAGGGATGGGTCGATCTCAGACATGTCTGGTTCCCGCCAGCGTCTTTATAAAGGGAGAACGCCGCCGGAAGCCCGGCGGCGTTTCTTTTATTACATATTCAAATTGCTGCTAATCACTGCTGATCCGCAGGAATCGTAACCTCATTTACATAATTGGTGCCCATGATCCGCGCTGCTTCCGCCGAATCAGCCGCCTGCCCCAGCGCCCACATCATCTTGGTCACCAGCGCTTCCGTAGTCATATCGTAGCCGGGGATAACGCCCTTTTCCAGCACCTTTTGCCCCACCTCATAGATGGTCAGGTCCCCGCCCTCGTAAGGACACTGTGTCGTAACCGCGATGGTGATGCCATCCCTCATAAGCTGTTCGATTTTATCGATCAGGCTTCTTTCCTTGAACGGTACACCGCCAAGTCCAAAGCCTTCAATGACAATTCCCTTGTAGCCCAAGGATTGAATGGCATCGAATATCCCGGGGTTGGTGCCCGGTATCAGCCGCAGCAGGAACACTTCGGCACAATAGCTATCGTTATACGGATGGTTGACCTGTACCGAAGGCACAAGCCCTTCCGTATACTTCACCTTCCCGTCCTCGACCAGACCGATATATGGATAGTTGATGCTTTCAAAAGCGTTATAACTGCGTGTTCTGACCTTGGAGGAGCGGCTGCCGTTAATGATTTTGCCGTTGAAGACAACGAACACTCCCGCAACTTCTCCACAGGCTGTCAGAAAAGCATCGATCACATTTTTCTTGGAATCGCTGTTTTCAGCCAGAATGGATACCTGCGAACCAGTGAGCACCACGGGCTTGTGCAGTGTGCCAAGCATAAAGCTGAGCGCCGAAGCCGTATATGCCATCGTATCCGTCCCATGCGCAATCACAATCCCGTCGTACTTATCCAGAGATTTATGCACCATCCGCGCCATTATTGCCCAATCCTCCGGCTGTGTATTCGTGCTGTCAATGCTCATCAGATTGTAAGCATCTATGTGACAAATCTCCCGCAGCTCCGGAATCTCGGCCAGTATGCCTTCCGCAGACTGTGTAGGTGTAAGGCCATGCTCTTGATAGGATGAGGAAATCGTTCCTCCTGTACTGATAAACAGTATGTTTTTCATATGGATCAGTTCCTTCCGATAGCTCCTCTATAAAACCCCAACTTTTAGAGTATATCATCTGCAGAGGAAAATATCAGGAACTGCCTGTACTCTTTTACGGTTAAACGGGCTCTGTACGCACATCCGGATAATAGCCATGCCCTGACACCCCCGGCATCTCCGCCGGATATCCCCACTCTTCCTCCGCAAGCTGTTGTTGTACAAGCCTGCTCTGGTCGAGCAGCGGGTAGTCATACAGCGGCCCTTGATACACGTAGTCAAATGCGGGATGGACCAGAAAATCATTTGGCGTGATCAGTCCTGACGGCCGCTCCCACAACGGACAGCCGCTCTGCTTGAAGACTTCCGCAACAAACTGGGAGCAAAAGTAAGCATTCTCCGGTTCAATGCTCCTATGGAGCAAGACGCCCAGCAGTCCCATAAGATTGTATCTGTATCTGTGCTGATGAAGCCTGAAATCATCGATGGTCTCAGTCACTCTTTCTACGATGTCCCGGGTCACCTTAATACGGAGCAGGATGCACTCGGTGTCCGGATAACGGCTGTAGGTCCCATCATACACATCCTCCTGTACAAACCCGGCTACCCACGGGTAGGCCACTTGCTTGCGGCCAAAGCTGAACATTTCGTTCAACCCGGCATCCAGCGCCAGGGACGCATGATTATAGGGAGCAGCGGTAAACTGCCGGATCAGTGTCGTAAACTGTGTTCCCGTATGTGTCAGCAGTACATATAAACTATGATCTTCATGCTTTCTCTTTTTATAAAAGTACATTTTTATTATCACCCCAACTCATCATTGAGGCCATTATATGTTCTTCTTCGGGACGGGCAAACGGACCAGCGGCCGGATTGGAAGCTGGACTTTAGGCCAGCGTGAAGCAGGACCCGGGTGGTGGACCAGTCTTTGTCATCTTCTGAGACGCTCCGAGAACGAAGCATTCCTGCAATCGCTGTTGACCCCGAATTTCTATGAATGATTTTTCAGCGGTAGAAATTCGGGGCCAAAGGCGAGCGCTACCGCTTTTCCGGAATTGCTTCGTCCTCTCCGCTGCTCCGTACGTCCACATACATTTTAAAATAACAGTTAGAAATCGCCAATCTTCAGCGATTTCTAACTGAACAAAAAGGTCGAGAACAGGGAAACTTGCTCCTGCTCTCGACCTTTGTCCTTCGTGATCCCGTCTTTTCGCAATTCAAAGCTGAGTGCCGCCATTTACTCCCTTATGGGACATCCTTCTGCAGAGTACCTAGACTGTGACAGACGGACCGGCTTGTTACTGCTGATGCCCCTGACCGGTTGTTCCGAAAATTGGCGAATAGCCCGTCTTGGTCTGGGAAGCCTGCGGGTAGGAAGAGCGCCCCTGTGAACTGAGGCGCCAAGATGTTCACCCACTTATTATGCTTCCTGGGGAGCATGCGGTGCCGGAAAATCCGAACCCGGCTGTTCGAGACCGCCACTACGGGCAGAAAAAATCAGATTCAGGATGACCGCTGTCAGCGAGCCGGTTACGATGCCGCTCTGCAGCAGCATTTTACTCCATTCCGGCAGCATATCGAACATCTGCGGCACCGCAGCCGATCCCAGGCCTACGGCAATGCTGGAGGCCGCAATCAGGAGATTACCCTCTTTGCGCAGATCAACCTCGGAAAGAATGGAAATACCCGAGGCCGCGACCGAGCCAAACATCACAATCATGGCGCCGCCGAGCACCGCGTTCGGAATGACGGTCGTGAGCGCCGCCAGCTTTGGCAGCAGGCCAAGCACCACCATAATGATGCCCGCCGCCGTGATCACATTGCGTGTCTTCACACGGGTAAGCGTAATGAGCCCTACATTTTGCGAAAATGCTGTATAAGGAAATGCGTTAAAAATACCGCCCAGCACGATGGCCGCCCCCTCGGAGCGGATTCCGTTCACGATCTGCTTCTGCTCCACCTTCTGGTCCGTCGCCCGCCCGACAGCCAGATATACGCCTGTGGATTCGACCATACTGACGATATTCACAATAATCATGGTAAGAACAGCGACGATGCTGAACTCCGGCACACCGAAGTAAAACGGCTGCGCGACACTGAACAAAGACGCTTGTCCCACACCTGAAAAGTCTACGATCCCCATAAAATAACCAATTGCCGTTCCTGCAGCAAGTCCGACCAACACGGACACGACGCGCAAAAAGCCCTTGCCCAAACGGTTAAACAACAAGATGACGATCAGCGTAATCAAGGCGAGCAGCAGGTTGTGTGGGGCACCAAAATCCGCACTTCCCTGGCCGCCCGCTGCATTGTTCATGGCAACAGGGATCAAAGTCAGGCCGATGATCGTAACCACAGTTCCCGTCACCACGGTCGGGAAGAAACGGAGCAGCTTGCCGTATAGCGGGGCAAACAGCACGACAAACAGACCGGATAATATAATCGCACCGTACGCCGTCGCCAGATTGGAGGTCGAAGCGATAGCGATGATCGGACCCACGGCGGTAAATGTACAGCCCAGAACGACCGGCAGGCCGCTGCCGAAATATTTGATCCGCAAAACCTGCAGCAGAGTCGCAAGACCGCAGGTAAACAAATCCGCCGCAATGAGATAAGCGATTTGTGTTTCCGTTAATCCCAGCGCCCCACCAACAATGAACGGTACGGCAATCGCACCGGCATACATGGCCATGACATGCTGAAAGCCGAGAGCAAAAACTTTAGGTTTGCTTAACATACAACCACCTCCTCGAAATTAATGGACTAACGATTCTTCATCAATAAACTGCACCTGTCCCGGCGACATGGCTGCAATCCGCGCCAGGGAATGTACACGGATTCCCCTTTCCTCCAGCAGGCTGCGGCCTTCCTGGAAGCTCTTCTCAATCACACAGCCAACCCCGGCCAGCTCCGCACCGGACTCTGCCACGATATCCGTCAGCCCGACAAGCGCCGCGCCTGTCGCCAAAAAGTCATCCACAATCAGCACGCGGTCTTCGGGCCCAAGATACCGGCGCGAGATGCTGACCTGATAGCTCTCCCGTTTGGTAAAAGAGTACACCTCAGCCGTGTACACCTCTTCCGCCTGGGTTACGGCTTTCTTCTTTTTCGCATATACAAACGGCACACCCAGCGCAATGCCCGCGGCCATCGCAAACTGAATGCCGCTCGCTTCAATCGTTAGCACCTTGGTAATCTGCTCATCAGCGAAGATACGTCCGAATTCCCGGCCAATCTGCAGCGCAAGCCCTGTATCCACCTGATGATTCAAAAAAGAATCCACCTTCAGCACTGTATCGGATAAAATCTGTCCTTCGCGCCGGATGCGCTCTTCAAGTATCTTCATGTCTGCTTTCTCTCCCCTTGTTTTCTCCTGTAATGCTGAAAAACAAAAAGGACAGATTCCTTGAGCTGTTTCTCTCAAGTGAAACCTGTCCTTCCGGGCTTAGGATCTATCGAACGATCCAGCACCCAAAAAAGCAGCCGCTGCAAATTCAAATGGAATCCCCGTGCGGCATGCGAGTTCACTCATAGTCGGACAATTGCAGTGGTTATCCGGTAGAAACTTTCGGGCCTTATTCCCAAGATTATATGAGTTTCTATGAAATTGGATGAAATATTTCGTAAAATACTCTATGTATAGTACATGCTGTGTCATATGTTTTCAAGGAGAAATTTCAAGAAAAACTTTATGCAGGGAGAGTATGCCTTATGCAGCAAATTATGATCGTGGAAGATGATCCAAAGCTCGCTGAGCTTCTTGAATCCTATATCGTCAAATATGGCTACGATGTCCATCGCGTACGTGACTTCAGCCAGGTGATGGAGGAGTTCCAACAACATAAGCCCGACCTTGTGCTGCTGGACATCAACTTGCCCAGTTATGACGGATACTATTGGTGCCGCCAAATCCGCCTGACCTCCACCTGCCCGGTGCTGTTCATTTCGGCGCGCGCAGGCGAGATGGATCAGATTATGGCCTTGGAAAACGGTGGCGATGACTATATTACCAAACCTTTCAACTACGGAGTGGTAATGGCCAAAATCCGCAGTCAGCTCCGGCGGGCATACGGCGAATACGCCTCAGGGCATCAGGAGAGAATGCTGCAGGTGCAGGGCCTTGTGCTGCTGCCGGAAAGGCTGGAGCTCAAGCTGGGAAACGCACAGGTCACGCTCACCAGGAAAGAAGCGGATATTATGGAAAGCCTGATGGAGCGCTATCCACGGGTATCGAGCCGGGACGCCCTGCTGGAGAAGCTGTGGGATGACCAGTCCTATGTGGACGAAAATACGCTAAATGTCAATATAACACGGGTGCGCAAAAAGCTGCAGGAGCTGGGTGTTGAAGACGCGGTTGAAACCGTCCGGGGAACCGGCTACAAGCTGCACGTTACCTGGGACGGGGAGGCGGGGCAGTGAAGCTCTTCTTCCGCGAGCATGCCCTGCTTATTGTCGTGCAGGTCGTGCAATTTGCTTTGATGCTTTCCATCTATTGGCTGGACGGCTACCGCCAGCTGAGGCCTGGGTTATACTCGGCTTTTCTGGGCTTCTTTCTGCTTGGCTGTTATCTGGCCTATCACTACTTCAGCCGCCGTCGTTACTTTCAGAGACTGAATGCTCCCCTTGAATCCCTGGATGCTTCTTTTGAGAAAATGGAAACCGCCCCTGTAGCCGAGGCGCTGCAGGAGCTGTTACGCGAGCAGTATCGGCATTATCAGGAGCAACTGATCCAGGCCAGGCGGGAGCAGGAGCAGCATCTGACCTTTATGGATCAGTGGGTTCATCAGATGAAAACACCGCTGTCGGTCATCGAGCTTACCGTGCAAAATGTGGACGAGCCGGAGTTTGCCAGCATTCGCGAAGAGCTTGAACAGTTGCGCGGCGGCCTCAATACCGTATTGTACATGGCACGGCTGCGCACCTTCGAGCAGGATTTTCATGTGAAGGCGGTGCGGCTTTCCAAAATCATCAGCGAGGTGCTGAATGACAACAAACGGCTGTTAATCCGCAATCAGGTCTACCCGGAGGTCATCACGGGCGAACCGGACATCACCGCCGAGTCGGATGAGAAATGGCTGTTCTTCATGATTTCCCAGATCATCATCAATGCCGTGAAATACTCCGCAGGCTCCGGGGAAAAAGTAACGATTTCTTCCTATACGAGTAGATCGGAGGCCATCATCGAAATCCGAGATCGTGGTGTCGGCATTCCTGCCTCGGACATCAAACGGGTGTTTGATCCATTTTTCACAGGGGATAACGGCCGCGGATTCCGGGAATCGACAGGGATGGGGCTTTATCTTGTCAAAGAAGCGGCTAACCGCCTTGGCCACCGGATTGAGCTTGAATCACAGGTGGGCTCAGGCACGACAGTACGGATTATTTTTGCCTCCTATCAGCTTCGTCCAGAGCCGAACCTTACATGCATGTAAGCAAAGTGAAAGGGAAATCGATAGATGGCGCTTCGAGCGGCGGACTATACTGGTCACAGATTAGGAAGGCATTTTGAAGGGAGAACTGCACATGCTGAATGTGAACCAGGTATCTAAAATTTACGAGGGTAAAGTAGCC
This sequence comes from Paenibacillus medicaginis, assembly GCF_042138635.1. Taxonomy (NCBI): domain Bacteria; kingdom Bacillati; phylum Bacillota; class Bacilli; order Caryophanales; family Paenibacillaceae; genus Paenibacillus; species Paenibacillus medicaginis. The sequence goes on from NZ_JBHIRY010000004.1 coordinate 294,674, forward strand.
TACCGTGCTCTGACCGATATCAGCTTTACCATCGAAGACGGGGAGTTTGTCGGCATTATGGGTCCGTCAGGCAGCGGCAAAACGACCCTGCTCAATCTGATTGCGACCATTGATGAACCGACCACCGGCGAAATTCTGATCGACGGCCGCAATATCACCAAGCTTCCCAAAAATGGGCTGGCCCAATTCCGCCGCCGTGAGCTGGGCTTCGTCTTTCAGGACTTCAATCTCCTGCATACCCTGACGGTCGAGGAGAACATCGTTCTGCCCCTGACTTTGGACGGCAAAGGAGTTAAGGAAATGAAAGTACGGTCACAGGCGATTGCCGAAAAGCTGGGCATTACAGACATTATGAAAAAGCGCACCTACGAAATATCCGGGGGGCAGGCGCAGCGGGCTGCAATTGCCAGGGCAATGATTCACTCCCCCAAACTCGTGCTTGCAGATGAACCGACTGGCAACCTGGACTCCAAAGCTGCCAAGGACGTGATGCAGATGCTGGAGAGAATCAACGCTGAACAACGAGCCACCATGATGCTGGTTACACATGACGCGGTAGCGGCCAGCTACTGTCACCGGGTCATTTTCATCCGTGACGGCCGATTGTATACCGAGATCAACCGGGGCGACAACCGGCAAACCTTTTTCCAGAAAATCATCGACACCTTGTCACTGTTAGGGGGGCACGGCAATGACGTTTCGCCAGTTCGCCTTTAACAATGTCGCCCGCAACAAAAGGCTTTATGCCGCTTATTTTCTGAGCAGCCTGTTTACGGTGATGGTGTTCTTCACCTTTTCCATCTTTGCCTATCACCCGCTGCTCGGGCCGGGGCATATACGCAGCGATGCGGCAGCGGCGCTGGCTACTTCGAAATGGATCATTTTTGTGTTCTCGTTCTTCTTTGTGCTCTACTCGATGAGTGCCTTCCTGCAGTCACGCAAACGGGAATTCGGGTTGCTGATGCTTCAGGGCATGTCCATTGGACAGCTCCGCCGGATGGTTTTTCTTGAGAACATGATGATCGGCGCGGCAGCCACGGTTGGCGGGATCGGGCTGGGTCTTGTATTCGCCAAAGCCCTGCTCCTGCTGGGAGAAAACATTCTGTACATTGAAGGCAGGCTCGCTTTTTATTTTCCGCTTAAAGCGATTGCAGTCACGATGATTTCGTTTTTGATCTTGTTCATTCTGATCTCGTTCTTTATCTCAGCCGTACTGCGGAGCGGAAAGCTGGTCACTTTGATCAAAGGAAGCAAAATATCCAAAGGAGAACCGAAAGCGTCTGTCGTGCTCTCGCTGATCGTGGTGCTGCTGCTGGCGGTCAGTTATACGTTGTCCCTGCTGGCTAAAGGGATCATGGTCGTCATACTGCTGATTCCCGTGGTCATTATGGTAAGTGTCGCAACTTATCTGCTGTTTACCCAGCTCAGCGTGTATATCATCCGGCTGCTGAAGGAGCGCGAATCCATCTTCTGGCGGAAAACCAATATGCTGCTGCTATCCGACCTCGCTTACCGGATGAAGGACAATGCGCGTACGTTTTTCCTGGTCTCCATTATCTCGACGGTCGCCTTCTGCTCCATCGGCTCACTGTACGGAGCCAGAACAGTTCTGCTCGAGCCTATGATGGACAGCAATCCTTACTTGGTCAGCCTGAAATCTACAACATCCAATGCGGAAGCAGACGAGCAAGTGCAAATGATTCATGAAGAACTATCCAGGGCACACGTGCAGGCCGTCCCGCTGGAAGCAACCCTGACCTATTATCAGGTTGAAGGTGATAAAAAGCCGGTTCTGATCATCAGCCAATCCGAATACAATCGACTGGCAGATCCATTGCAGGCGGAAGAAATTCAATTGAAGGATGGAGAGGCTGCTGTGGCGGGGTATTGGATTTCCGGCGGACTCATGTCTGAACCGCAGACCGATTCCGAATACCGGCTGGCATCCGGTGTCACGATTCAGGCGGACCGACAGGTGCTGTCTACCATACTGCCTGAAAACAAAGCTTCGCTTGTATTGACAGATCAGGCTTACGCCCAACTCGGTCAACCTGATGATGTCCGTGAGTTGCATGTCTGGATAGGGGCCGCAGGACAGCCTGGTGCGATTGAAGCGGGCGAACGACTGGCGGAACAGCTTCCGTCCTCTGACAACTACTTGTTCTTCGCCAAAGACTATCAGATGATGGCTGTCATTCGCGGATATGCTCCGATGCTGTTTATCGGTCTGTTCGTCGGCATCGTGTTTTTTGTTTCGGCAGGCAGCTTTCTGTACTTCCGGCTGTATAGCGATTTGGACGGTGATAAAGAGAAATTCCGTTCTGTTTCCAAGCTGGGCCTAAGTGAAAAAGAACTGACCCGCGTGCTCACCCGGCAGATTTCGCTGCTCTTCTTTGCACCGATTGTCGTCGCATTGATTCACGGTGCTGTTGCGCTCACGGCCATGTCGAATATGTTTGCCTATTCGCTGTTCCGCGAGTCGGCCGCCGTGCTGGGCGTGTTTTTCCTGATTCAGGTTGTTTATTTTATCATTGTGCGGTTCTTTTATATTAAGCAGGTGAAGGCGGCGCTCTGATACTGCTTTTGTCTGGAATGCAAACAGAGCATTCCGCGAAATGATATGAAGGCAGTTGGAGGTGTCTACATGTAGAGTTGGAGATGTCTACATCTGCAATTGTAGAGGGCTCTATATGGTGTTATAACCTGACTTTTGCAGCTAAATCGAACGAAAAACAGCCGTGAGCCCTTGTCATTACTGGGTTCTCGGCTGTTTTTTCAT
>NZ_JBHIRY010000050.1:0-20025 GCF_042138635.1 Paenibacillus medicaginis
AATTCTACACGAAGGGCTGGAATTCCTTACATGTACGAAATTTTTTTGCAGGAGGTGGGGGGGACCTAAGTAGTAACCTTTAGCGAGCCTAAAGTATATTTTCGGTTCCCGGTTTTCTGTTTTTCCTTACCTGATCCAACGGGATAATCGTGCAAGGCTCCTGAAAAGCGAGTATCACATGTCTTGCCACGATCGGCTGGCAGCTTGACTGTCCAGCACTAGATGAGGATTCGAATTCCTCAGAACCCAGCAGCTACAAAGGTTAAAGTGGATTGGGTCTCCTCTTCATATCACGCTGTGGAACCATGCCAGTGCATCCTGATAATAAGGCTCATCCTTATAACATTCCACGAAAGTCTCCACCACGTCTGTCGTGTATTCAGGTGCAAAATGACGGAGATTCCATTCATACTGCGGCATTACGTAAGCGTGCAGGAGCCAATGCTTATCGCGTTTGAACGCTTCCTCACTCAGACCCCTGCCGACAAAATGCCCCAGAATGTTCAGATAGTTCCGGATAAAGACCTCACCCATGGTGTGTTCTCTTGGCTCGTTGGACGGACCGGCGAACATGACGGAATTGAAAATGGCAAACTTCGGATTGGTACTGCACAGAAGGTTGAGTACAAAATAAAACTGACTCAGCGAGGTTCCGTTAAAACGCGTCTTGTCTTCAACCTTATGCCAATCCGCCCGCCGCAGAATCAAAGATGGAAGGTAGGTGGCGATAAAGCTGATCTGTCCCAGGTACGATTCTGCGCCCTCTCCGCGAATGACATTGCCGTCTCCATTCAGCACATTAATATAGATAAGTCCGCAATCGGCGTTTCGGCGGGTGAGTGACAGCAGCGGCCAGATGCTGTTTTCCACAAAATAATTATCGTCTCCCTGCAGCTTGATGTATAACCCGCGCGCCTCATCCAGCACCTTTAATATATTGCGGTCCGCCCCCAGGTTCTCATCATTGCGGGAATAACGCAAATTGGAGTACTTCTCCATATACCGCCGGACGACCTCAGGCGTCTCATCGGGCGATGCATTATCAGACACATTCACTTCGATCAGTGGAGTATCCCCAATCTGTGAAAATATCGACTGCAGGCATTGATCCAGACAGGCAGCCCGGTTATAGGTAGGAATGCAGATCGACAAGAAAGGCTGGCTTTGGCGCTGCTCCAGCAGCATTTCAGCCTCCTCCCTGCTAGCGACGGCAACCCAGTCGCCCGGATGCGGCATGTAAATCCGGGTGATTCTGGCCGGATTGCCGGACGCCTCACAGTAATCGGGAATATCCTGCAGCACCACACTGTTCGAACGGATGATGCAGCCTCTGCCGATACACAAGCTGCCTTCCACTACCACGCCGCTGTCGATGAGTGTGTCTGCGCCAATGGTCAGTTCACCCGCCCGGCGGTCTTCATATCGCATGAGAAACGGATCATCCCGCAACTGAGCCGGAATTTTATCCGTGATATACACGTTAGGACCAATCATGACGTTGCACTCCAGCTTGACGGAACGGGAAGCGTCCATGACCAGGCCGGAACTGATTGTACATCCGTCCCCCATCGAAAGCAGCGGCGGAGAAGCCTCGTTGTGATCCGAACCGACTCGTGCAGTCAACCAATAAGGAGCCTGCACCGAAACTTGACGGCCCATTGTTATATGCTCCGCCCCGTCCACCACACCGCCGGGCTGTACTTGCGTGCCTTCCCCAACCGCCTTGAATGCCGGCGGAGGACTCATTGCAGCCTCCTCTTTCTCTGCATCCTTTGAGACCGGAGGGCTTGAATGCTTCACTTCCAGCTGCAAGCCTGCAAGCTCGTAAAAATTCCGTTCCACGTTCTTGGTCACAAAGTCTTCAACCGTGTCCACAAATGTGACCGCTCCGTTACAGCGCCGGTTGTCGAGGTACTGGGGAATCCCGGCTTTTCTCAACCCATCGCTGAAAATCACATAATCATAGCGGCCGCTTTCATCGTCATAGCGCACATATCGTAAAAATTCGTTGCGGATGAAGTACGTGCAATGAATAACATCCACTTGAACCAATCCCTTGAGCGTCCCATAAAGGATTTCATAGTCCTGGCTGGACGGTTTCATATAACCGCTCTCATCGGCCTGATGATGAAAGTTGGCGTAGTGGCTTTGCGGTGTCTCAGCCACTTTTAATAAGGGTCCGATCACCGGCATTTTCGTATTCAGCAACCGTTCAATCGTATCCGGCGCAATGAAATTGTCGCAATCCGCCACAAAATAGTGAGTGCCCCGCTCCATCGCCCACTGTACGGATTCTTGCCGGATCCTGCCCAACACTTTAAGCTTGAGAGGATTCCACTCACGGGGTCCGTAATTCTGTACAGACTCTTCCACATCACGATCGTCGAAATAGACTTCATGATAGGCATCTTTCACCCGATCGAGCCATGTTTTCAACATCTCTGTGGTGCCATCGTTATTGTTATTGGTCCGGATATAGAGATTTATTTGAGAGGAGGGATACGTTTGCTGTTCAATCATATCCAAATACAAAGGCAAAACATGCGCTTTGTCCTTAGCCAATATGGCTACAGTTACGAATTCCTGAGACATGTAGCAATCTCTCCTTATTTTAGGTACGATTCCCGCTTATCCTACGCTGTGGAACCATGCCAGCACTTCTTGATAATAAGGCTCATCCTGATAATATTCCGTGAAAATCTCCTCGAAGCCAGCCGTGAATTCCGGGGCAAAACGGCGGCGATTCGACGGATACGACGGCATCAGAAAGCTTCGCAGCGTCCGCTCTTTATCACGTTTGATGCCTTCCTCGGTTAATCCTTTACCAGAAAAAAATCTTAATATATCCATATAATTTCTGACAAAGACCTCGCCCATGTTATATCCCTTCGGTTCATTGCCCGCATAGGTGAACATGCAAGAGTTCATTATAGCAAATTTCGGGTTGACCCCGGACAATACAGCGAATTGAAAATAGAACTGGGTCAGTGAGGAGCCGATGAAGCGTGTTTTGTCTTCAACCTGATGCCAGTCCGCCTGCCGCAGAATGATCGAAGTCATGAAGGTGGCGTTGTAGCTGAGGTGTGCCAGGAAGGAGTCTGCTCCCTCACCACGGATCACGTTACCGTCTCCATTCAGGACATTAATAAAAATGAGTCCGCAATCAGAGTTCTGCTGGATGACAGACAATAACGGCCAAAGGGTATTCTCTACAAAAAAATCATCGTCTCCCTGCAGCTTGGTGAATGCTCCACGTGCTTCATTCGTGACCTTCAAAATATTGCGGTCTGCCCCCAGGTTCTCATCATTGCGGGAATAACGCAAATTGGAGTACGTCTCCATATACCGCCGGACGACCTCGGGCGTCTCATCGGTCGAGGCGTTATCGGACACATCCACTTCGATTAGCGGAGTATCCCCGATCTGCGAGAAAATCGACTGCAGACATTGGTTCAGACAGGCAGCCCGGTTATAGGTAGGAATGCAGATCGACAAGAAGGGTTGGCCCCGGCGCTGCTCCAGCAGCATTTCAGCCTCCTCCCGGCTAGCAACGGCAACCCATTCCCCTGGATGTGGCATGTAAATCCGGGTGATCCTGGCCGGGTTGCCGGACACTTCACAATAATCGGGAATATCCTGAACCACCACACTGTTCGGACGGATGAGGCAGCCTCTGCCGATACGCAGACTGCCTTCCACAACCACGCCGCTGTCGATGAGTGTGTCCGCGCCAATGGCCAGCTCGCCTGCCGGGCGGTTTTCATATCCTATGAAAAGCGAATCATTCTCCCATTGAAACGGAAATTTATCCGTGATATACACATTGGGGCCAATCATGACTCCACATTCCAGCTTGACGGAATGGGAAGCGTCTATGACCAGGCCGGAACTGGTTTTACACCTGTCCCCGATCGAGAGCAGCGGCGGAGAAGTCTCATTCCAGTCCGCGCCGGTCCGTGCAGTCAACCGATAAGGAGCCTGCACAGAGATCTGACGGCCAAGCGTTATCCTTTCCGCGCCTTCCACAACTCCGCCGGGTGCCAGTTGAGTGCCTTCCCCAACCCCCTTGAATGTTGGCAAACTCATCGCTTTCGCCTCTCCTTTACATCGCTTGGGCCCTGAGGGCGCGGATTTCTTGCAGAACCTGTTCGTAATATGGCTGATGATTGTAGCATGCCGTATAATAAGCTTCAAAGTCGGTAAAATCGGCATCCATTTTATTCTGAGCAAACATTCTGTATATTGGTAGGATACTATTAAGCAACTGTCTGCTCATCTCCGCATCAATGTCAGCCCTGTCTAATCCGCTCCCCTCGAACTGGCTCAAGGCCTCCTCATAGTTGCGGATACCTACCATTCCAATGTTATAACCTTCCGGTGAGGTGCCAGCGTACCAATATAGATTGAGGTTCAAGATACAAAATTTAGGATTCTGGGTCAGCATTCCGTACTGCCAATAGATCTGGCTCAGTGAGGTATATGCCCAGTGATCACGGTTCTCCAGGGACATCCAGTCCTTACGGCGCATTGAGGTCTGGACCATGGCAATCGTATGAGTGGACGCAGCCGCCAAATAAGCTTTCATGCCATCTCCGACCGTAACTTTTCCATCCGTGCCAGCGGGGTGCGTATGTATCAGGCTGCAGTCGGGATGGTTATGCAAGGTGGAGAGCAGCAATCGCAGCGTTCCAGGCAGAAAATAATCATCATCTCCGTGGAGCTTAAGAAAGGTTCCCCGCGCCATCTGTGCCACCTGTACAATGTTCCGGTCAGCGCCGATATTGCCTGGATTGCGGACGTAACGCATATTAGGGTATTGTTCCATGAAACGGGCCGCCACCTCGTGCGTTCCGTCGGGAGAGCAGTTATCTGATACAATCACCTCCACCAGATCGGTCGCTCCAATCTGGCTGAAGATGGAGTTCAGGCAGGCCTGCAAATGCCCTTCCCGGTTATAGGTGGGAAGACAGATCGACAGGAGGGGCTGATTCTTGCGCCGGGCAAGCGCTGCCTCCGCTTCCTGTGGGGTGTCCACATCCTCCCATGAGCATGTGGCTGGATCATAGACAGCGGTCACAACCGCCGGATTACCGGCTACTCTGCATGCCTCAGGCACATCCGAGACGACGACGCTGCCCGGCTGGATGACTGACCATCTGCCAATGTGAATGCTGCCGGATACCGTGGCCCGCGCTCCGATGCGCACGCGTTCTCCAATCCGCAGCAGGCTCTGAGCGGAAGGGACCGGCTTCCCTGGCACAGGAATCTGTAACACTTCGTCAAGAGAGGCCGCATCACACAGCGAGACATAGGGGCCGATCTCGATATCATCCGCCATTTCCATGCGATTTGAAATGGAAATGACCAGCCCCGGTCCACTGCGGCATCCATTTCCGATCCTGATTCTGTCCTCGTGCTCCGGTTGTGTGAGTGGAGCTAACATATCAACGCCTCCGTGTACAAATTATGTTATTTTATACATCCCATTCCCTGTAAGCCTGCAAACTCGTAAAAATTTGGCTCAACGTTCTTCTCCACGAAGTCTTGTGCTGTGTCCACAAACGTTAGCGCCCCGTAAACCCGCCGATTGTCGATATACTGGGGAATCCCGGCTTTTCTCAACCCGTCACTGAAGATCACATATTCGAAGCGATAAGTACCATCATCGTATTGTGCATATTGCAGAAATTCCTTGCGGATTACATAAGTGCAATGAATGACATCCACCTGAATCAGACCCTTGACCGTCCTGAACAGAATTTCATGGTACTGGGTGGACGGTTTTAAATAACCGTTCTCATCGGTCAGATGGTGATAATTGGAGTAGAGGGCTTCCGGTGACTCAGCTATCCTTAATAACGGCCCGATCACCGGCATTCCGGTACTCAGCAAGGTTTCAATGGTATCTGGTGCAATGAAATTGTCGCTGTCTGCCACAAAATAGTGGGTGCCTCGATCCATCGCCCACTGTACAGATTCTTGTCGGATCCTTCCCAACGCTTTAAGCTTGAGTATGTTCCAGTCGTGGGGAGCATAGTCCTGTACCGGCTCCTCGATATCGCTGTCGTCGAAGTACACTTCATGATAAGCGTCCTTCACCCGATCCACCCAGTTTCTCAGAACCTCCGCAGTGTGATCGTTGTTGTTGTTCGTCCGGATATAGAGCTTAATTCGGGAGGAGGGGTACGTTTGCTGTTCAATCATGTTCAAATACAAAGGTAAAGTGTGCGCCTTATCCTTGGCCAGTATAGCTACGGTTAACAAGTCCTGGGACATTCGCTATTCTCTCCTTAGTTTAAGATGGGATTAACCGGTTGATAATGCCTTAAGTGTCGTTATCACCCCTAATATATGCCCAGAATGAGGAGATGGTTCCCTGTATTTGAAAATGCCATACAGAAGGAGATAACGTGGATTAGTGGTGAGGAATCCCGGTTGAACCCATTCATTTTGTCCCTTTTAGGTAAAGGAAAGGGTCGTTACTCGGAAGGTACGCCTTATGTTGCGTACCAGTATCAGCCTGATGAAGCCGAACTTATTGGGATTGAAGCTAATCAGGAAGAAAGGATTTTCATACATTTTGTTCAACAACAACTTGAACTATCCCCCTATTTTCTATTCTATTGTGCAGGCTGGGGCGAAGAAGATATTATAGAAAGTAAGGCATTAAAGAAATTATCCAAGTATTTCAAAAAGATTTGTTTCCTTTCAACACCCAACCCTTTTCTGTCACAGATGATGATCATATACAACTAAATGGAGTCTTTACCTCTGATCCGTATAACGCCACCATGCCAAGGTACCGACGAATCCGGCAGCTCCGGCCACGCAAAGAATGATATAGCTCATCATGTTCAATATCTCGGCTGCGGTTCCCCCGGAACTGAAATGCAGCGTTTGCAGTGCCGGAATGGCCCATGGAACATAGGGGCCGGCCGGGCTTGGCCCAAGAATTAACGCCAATACTAATGTCAGGAAAACAAACCCGATCGGAGCCAGCCACCCGCGTGACCAACATGCTATAAAAGCGGCAAGTGTGCACAGCAGCATATTGAAAACAGCAGTCAAGGCGAACACGCCAAAGGCTTGCCAAATCATGTCCGCTGATAGTCCGGGCAGTCCCACAATCATTCCCAAGCCAAGCACATAAACAAATAAGATCACTGTGATCAACACACAGCTCATGAGGACCGCTGCATATTTCGCCAGCACAATGTTCAGGCGCGACACAGGCAACGCAAGCAGATCCTTTAGCGTGCGATCCGCATATTCACGGCCGAATAACCAGCTTGTCAGAAAGCCAAAGCCGATGGAGCCCAAAATCGTAAACCGATAGACTGCACCGCTCAGATAGGAATGCCAATCCGGTTGTCCTGCTTCTTGGGAAACGACGGCCATGACGAACAGAAGCGTTAACCAAGGGACCGAAGAACGGCGTAATTTGTAAATTTCGACCCTGAAAGCAGCAATGAAATAGTTCACTTCGCATCTCCTCCAATCATCCCGACACTTCTCAAAAAGTAAGACTCCAGACTTTCTTCTTCAACCTTCAGCAGCGATGGCGGAAGATCGGCATGCACTAACAGCTGCGCAATCTGTTCCGGATGCCGGATGGCATGTTCGCTTGTGACTTCAAGCCATCCATTTTCGGACAAATGAACGGTATATCCTTCATCCGCGAGCTTTGCTCTTGCCGCTTCTTTTTGCCCGGTTTCTACTAACAGGTGTCTGTGGAATGCCTGATTCAGCTCGCTTGCGCTTAATTCCTGAATCAAGCGGCCTTGATGGATAATGCCGATCCGGGACACCATCTTGGACATCTCCTCCAGAATGTGACTGGATATAAAGATGGTGACACCATGATTGCGGGCCAGATCCTGCAGCAATTGACGGACCTGAAAAATACCGGCTGGATCCAAACCATTGGTAGGTTCGTCCAGAATCAGAATATCCGGATTATGAATCAGCGCTTTCGCCAAGCCGAGTTTCTGCGCATTTCCCAGGGACAGGTCTTTTGCCTTCGTATGCTCATAGTAAGTCAGCTTCAGTTTCGCAAGGACTTCATCAATGGATTTCGTACTGGAAAGCTGCCGCAGATGGCAGATGATCTCCAGGTTCTCCCGCACGGTGAATGAGGGATAGGCATAGGGCGTCTCCACAAGATATCCCACACGTTGCCATAAAGCAGGATCGCCAGCATCCACCCGTTTGCCGTTCAGCAGGACATCTCCAGACGTAGGACGGATCATGCCGAGCAGAAGCCGAATGATCGTCGTTTTCCCTGCGCCGTTGAGCCCCAGAAAGCCGTAGATTTCGCCTTTTTTGACGGAAAGGGAAATGCTGTCAAGCACCTTCCGGTCTCCATATTGTTTAATCAAATTGCGGGTTTGAATCATGATTTCTGACATCGATCAGCACTCCTTTTTTTATGGAATCTCTCCTCGGAGTTATCGTATAACAAGTGAGTAAACTGAATTTAAATCAGAAATCCCAAAATTTTCATATTCGACACTCCTGCATGATTGACACTCTACATGGACCGCAACTCTACATGACCGGCACTTATATGGCATCTAATTTGGCAAAGTGACCGTAAATGTTGTGCCCGTACCCGGGGTGCTGCGGACATGGATATCGCCACCATGCAAATCTACAATTTTTTTGGTAATAGACAGACCGAGCCCGCTGCCTTGATTCGAACGGTCTCTTGATTTATCCGCTTTATGGAAACGCTCGAAAATACGCTTCTGCTCTTCCTCTGAAACGCCTATTCCCGTATCCGCTATTTGAACCTCGATGGTTTCACCATGCTGACGCAATTCAACCCGTATCCTGCCGCCCTCGGGTGTGAATTTGACGCTGTTATGAATCAAATTAATCCACACCTGACTCATCCTGTCTTCATCCAGCGTACAGATTACTTCGTCCAGGAAAGCCTCCACACCGATTTTTTTTCCTCTCCATTGCGGTTCGCAGGCCAGAATCAAGTCCCTGAGCTGCTTATCCAGACGATAAGGCCGAGGCTGCAAGTTCATATTCTCCGATTCCAGAACAGCAAGCTGGAGCAGGCTGTCGCTTAGCTTGGACAGACGCGCGCTTTCGCTTTCGATAATGCCTAAATAGAGCTTTTTCTCCTCGGTACTTAATAGATCATTGCTCTGCAGGACTTGGGCAAACCCGCGGATGGACGCAAGAGGAGACTGGATTTCGTGAGATACATTGGAGATGAACTCCTGCCTCATACTCTCCATCTGCTCTAAATCCGCAGCCATGTTATTCACGCTCTTCACCAATTCGCCAAACGATTCGTGTTCATTGAATGGTTCCTTCAGTCTGGCTTTGTAGTCGCCTTTGGCGATTTTATCCAATACGTGGATGACGGTGTTAAATGAATCGAAATATTTTGTGATGTTTCCGTATTTCAGGTAGTACCTCACCAGCAATAAGAGGGCGATCAAAATCAGCCAAGTGAGGCTGTGACCATAAATAGATTCTTCTGCCGGATCATGCCCTGTTGTAAAAAAAATGATGCGTGTAAACAGTCCGGCCAGCGCGCCGCAGCCAATGATAATGGCAAAAATGACGATGAACAAAACGAACCCTCGAAATATCCTATCTCTGCGCGAGAGCCCCTTTTTCACGAATGAACCTCCAGACAATAGCCAAGCCCCCGCACGGTTCTGATGGCAAAAGAGTGATTCGTTTCCGGAAAACGTTGACGCAACCGGTTGATATGCACATCCAGCGTCCGTTCATTTCCTTCAAACTCGTATCCCCATATGTCCGTAATGAGCTGTTCCCGTGAAAATGTTTTATTCGGATGACTGGCCAATTTGAACAAAAGCTCGAATTCCTTGAGTGGCAGAAAAATGATGGCTTTACCCACTGTAACTTCATAGTTTTTACGATTTATGAACAATTCACCGATTTGCATCGTTTGGGACGATACAATTTGATAACGCCTCAACAATGCCTTGACCCGCATCACCAATTCCAGCGGCTCGACAGGTTTAACCAGATAATCATCGGTGCCCAATTGGAATCCCTTCACTTTCTGAGAGATTTCCCCTTTAGCCGTGAGCATCAGCACCGGGAGGTCATAGTGAGTCCGCAGTTCCCGGCACAGCTGCCAGCCATCCATATTCGGCATCATCACATCAAGTATGACCAGGTCAACTTTTACGGACTCCAGCAGGGACAAAGCTTCTATTCCATCGGAGGCTTCATACAGGTCACAGCCTTCGTTGCCCAGAACAGCTTTCACCAACTTGCGAAAGTGAGGATCATCATCGACGACCAATATTTTATTCATGATGGCTTGCAGCTCCTTTCTGTAATTGTTATTAAAGTACATTTTGTATGTTATTTCGAATGGATTATACACCTCAAGTGAATAAAGTACAAGTTGTACGCTAAATTGTGGTATTCTTTATTAAAAGAGATCAATCGGGAGGAAATACTGATGGCCATGGAACGAAGAAGAGGAGAAAAACTGGAAGTGGCAATTCTGGAAGCAGCATATGAAATTCTTTCAACAACAGGATATGAGCATATGACCTTTCAAAACGTTGCAAAACAGGCGAAAACAAGCAGAACCGTCATCTACGGGCGTTATCATAACCAGGCTGATCTCCTGTATGCGTTGGTGCAATACAGATACAGGCAGGCGCTCGGCGGAAAAATGATTGATTTGGTGCATGGAAAAGGGAGCCTGAGAGAGGACTTATTAGCTGTTTTAGAGCTGTATCAGCAATTTCTGGAGGCTGTCGGTCCGGAAATTATGAGCGCTATTTTGTTTGAGCTGAGCCAGAAAAATGAGCAGTTCCAGCAGCTCTCCGTCCGGGGGCGTGAAAGTAATATCGAGGTGATGAAGAAATTAGAGGAGTTTGCCAGACAACGTGGAGAAATCAAGCATAAATTTTCGGTTATGCAAATGAGCTTGCCGTTTGATATTTTGCGCTTTGAGAATATGGTGCGTGGCGGGAACGTATCGAAGGAGTATTTGAGTCAGTTGGTTGATGAGGTGTTGATGCCAATTTATATGAAAGAATGATATTTGACAATTGGCGTATGTGTATATCCTCGAAGGTGGTATGATAACGAAGAACAGCGAGATTGATATAACGTCTTGCGTTTGAAGCTTGCCGGGTGAGCTCGTATACGAGTTCTGCGCAGCTTGCACACGAATCAGGAGGGAATTTATGAATATGACGATAGCAGGACCCGACGGTCATCCTCGCTGCCGCTGGTGTGGTACCATGCCGGAGATGCTGCATTATCACGATACCGAATGGGGATTTCCGGTCAGCGACGATCACCGGTTGTTCGAGAAGCTAAGCCTGGAGGGCTTTCAATCCGGCTTGAGCTGGCGCACGATCCTTGTGAAACGTGAGAATTTCCGTGCAGCGTTCCATGATTTTGATTTTGACCGGATCGCGTGTTATACAGAGCGCGACATCGACCGTCTGCTTGGCGATGAAGGCATCGTCCGTCATCGCGGCAAGATCGAGGCGGTGGTTAACAATGCGCGGAGAGCACAGGAGCTTGTCCAGCGGGAAGGCTCGCTGGCTAACTTTATCTGGCGGTACGAGCCTGACCGGAGCCAACTGGCCAAGCCGCAGTCCGTATCCACTTCGGCGCAATCGATCGCGCTGTCGAAGGAGCTCAAAAAGCAGGGCTGGAAATTCGTTGGACCGACTACAGTGTACGCCTTCATGCAAGCAATGGGGTTGATCAACGATCATGCCGATGATTGCAGTATTCGGGAAGAGGTTGAGCGTGTGCGCCAACAGTTTCGGCGTCCCACGCATTCCATGTCGGATTTTTAAAGGAATTGGGCGGATTTTTAAACAGACAAGCGTAGCGGAGCATTTCTATAATGGATATGTAAGACTATTCCAATTACAGGCGAAGGGAGGAACATTTGTTTTCCAGATCCTTGAAAGCGCTTTATTAACTCTTTTTAAGGAGGGAATATCCATGCAAGGGAAGAAAAGAGGACTCCACTTCATATCCGCTATGCTTATATTGGCACTGTTGGCTCCGGCGCAGGTCGGATTGGCTTCAGGCTCAGTTACGATGCTCGAGGATCAGGCTGATCCAGCCGATACAGCGCAGAATACGGTCACCGACTCGGTGTATGGACCGGGGATCGGAATCCATGCGGCACCATCAGCGTCCCCCGCAAGACAAATGGAGCAACTGGACCGCGCTCTTGTCGCCATCGCTACCGATGACGGCGTGTTTGTCAGTTGGCGTTTGCTCGGCACAGACCCTGACCACGTCTCGTTTCATCTGTACCGGGACGGGGAGCAGGTAACGGAAAGCCCGATCACGGACAGCACGAATGTCCTGGACCCGGAAGGCACAGCCGGCTCAACCTACACGCTGCAGGCGCTCGGTGCTGGCAATGAGGAGCGGCTGACCGGTCCGGTCAGCGTCTGGGAGACAAATTATCTTACGGTGCCTATTCAAAAACCGGCAGGCGGGGAAACACCCTCCGGAGCTTATACGTACCGGGCGAATGACGCATCTGTCGGCGATCTGGACGGTGACGGCCAGTACGACATCGTCCTGAAATGGGACCCGACCAACTCGAAGGATAATTCGCAATCAGGTTATACGGGCAATACTTTCATTGACGCCTACAACATGGACGGTACACGCCTGTGGCGTATCGACTTGGGCAAAAATATCCGTTCCGGCGCGCATTATACGCAAATGATGGTGTATGATCTGGATGGCGACGGTAAGGCTGAGGTTGCGGTCAAAACGGCGGATGGCACCATCGACGGCATGGGCAAAGTCATCGGGGACGTGGCTGCCGACTACCGAAATGGAAGCGGATACATTTTGTCTGGCCCCGAATATTTTACGATCTTTGACGGGGAGACCGGGGCAGCGCTCGTCACCGAAGATTACGATCCGCCGCGGGGCAAGGTGAGCGATTGGGGTGACAGTTACGGCAACCGTGTGGACCGATTTGGTGCTGTGATCGCTTATTTGGACGGGGAGCGTCCAAGCCTTGTCTTCCAACGCGGGTATTACACACGAATGGTCCTGGCTGCTTATAACTGGCGTGATGGAGAACTGACCAAGCTGTGGACTTTTGATACGAAATCACCGGAGAACGCGTCATATTCTGGGCAGGGCAACCATCAACTGAGCGTGGCGGATGTTGACGGTGACGGCAAGGATGAGATCGTGACAGGACCTGCCGCGATTGACGACAACGGAACAGGATTATGGAACTCCGGTCTCGGTCACGGCGATGCCATGCACCTGGGCGACCTGGACCCGGACCGCCCCGGTCTGGAGCTGTTTGCCGTGCAGGAGAACAAGTCTGCTCCATACTCCAATAACTTGAAGGACGCCCGCACCGGCAGCGTGTTGTGGGGGCTGCCGCAGCTCAGTAAGGATGTCGGGCGCGGGCTCGCGGCGGATATTGACCCGCGCTACAAGGGTGCGGAAGCCTGGTCGGTCGGCGGTGGCTGGGACAGTCCGAACGGTTTTCTGTTCAATGCGAAAGGGGAGCAGATTGCCAGCAGCATTCCGTCCGTCAACTTCGCCATCTGGTGGGATGGCGACCTGAGCAGGGAGCTGCTTGACCACCGGTGGCTTGGTGATCCGCAACGTGTCGGCATTCCGAAGATCGATAAATGGAATTACGAAACGAACCGGCTGGATAACCTGCTGACGATGGACGGCACGTATTCGAACAACGATACGAAAGGCACCCCGTCGCTGCAGGCCGATCTGTTCGGCGATTGGCGCGAGGAGGTGATCGTGCGCACGGAGGACAGCACCGCGCTAAGAATTTACGCGACCACGGATTTAACAGATTACCGGATTCATACGTTAATGCATGATCCGGTATACCGGCTTGCGATGGCATGGCAGAACACGGGCTACAACCAGCCCCCACATACGGGCTTCTACCTGGGAACAGATATGGACATGCCGCCGCGCCCGAATATCTACCTGGCTGGCGAGTAATCTTAACATAGATTTGCATGACGGCTTTCGGCGCTTCCGGAAGCCGTTTCTTCTTTAAGGCGCCTGCTGCCAATATTGATTCTATCGACTTTTCAGCACCAAAAATTCGATGTCATTCTTGGGCATGAAATGACAGACTTTGGCTAGCTATGACACCTAACACGTGATAGAATATACTAAACTTCAGAATTTTGTATAGTAACCTTAACCAAAGCATATACTTTTTATCAAAGTATAATGTGGAGGTGTTGGAAAGTTGAAAGAGCATAAGGAGGATGAGGAAATGCCAGTAACTGAGATCAAACCAATTCGACCTACCAAAACAGTATTTAAGAATGAGCAAGCTGCCCAGAAATTTGAGAACTATGCTTCCCAAGTAAAAAAAACTGAAAGCGTAGGAATGAATCGCATGAGAGAAATGATGCAAAACTTTAAGGAGAAAAGGAAGTAGAATAAATGTTGGAATACAGAAAGCTTCGAGAAGACGATACAGCGCTTCTTGAGCAGTTTGAATGCGATGATGAGATATCGGTAAGATCTTTTCTGGTTGAGCAGGCAATAAAATTTCAAAAACTAAATTTAACGAATACCCGACTTTACTTCAACGAACAAGGAGATTTTGTCGGGTATTTTTCTCTTTACAATGATATGATGCAGATTGGAAAGTCTAAAAGAAGAAAGCATAAGCTATCTTCGCTCCCATCATATAAATATTATCCAGCAGTTAAGCTTCACTATTTAGGAGTTGATTTAAGACACCGTAAAAAAGGGTACGGTGAATATTTGTTGTTGGCTGCATTAAATCTAATTATAAAAACAAATAGACACTTTTCATCTGCATTTAGACCCGACTATTGCTGAGTCTGCGGCTGTTTATTCCGTTTGCCGGATTGCTTAAGCGTATTTACTCCCAAAAGCAGCAGCGGGAAAACCAGGCTGAGCGTGATATTCCAACTGACCCAAAACGGCGGAATGGTCTTGATGTAAAAAATAATGTCCGGAGATACAAGCTGGGTTAATCCGAAGGCGAGCAGACCGGCAGGCAGAATCAGCATGCGATAGTTGCTAAGACGGAAAAGCTGGGCTGTTCCGAGCGTGAAACCGTAAAAATATAATATGGCTTTGAAATAAGTGGAGATAAACCAGGCGAAGCCCATCAAGGCCTCAATCCGCTGCAGAAATTCTCCGATGTTAATCTTCTGGGCAAGGATGTAGGCAACAAAGAAATGCTGCTCCGTGGAATACACCCCAAGCACCGTAATGGACAGCAGCACAATCAGGTTAAGTCCGAGGGCAGCGAGAAGAACGCCGATTAGAATATCCCGGTTGGTATGCGGCTGGGAACGTGCGAAAGGAAAGATCATGAGCACAATCAGCACCTCTCCGAAAGGGTAAAACACGCCGAATTTTACAGCCTCAGCCATGGTGATCAAGGGAGTGTCCATCACGGGCTGCAGCCGGTCCCATTGTACTTGTGGCAGCAGCAGAACAAACAGGCTCACCAGAAAAAAGGCAAACAGCGGAAGAAAAACTTCCGCAGATCTCCCAATAACCTCCAGACCCAGATACAAACCGCAGACGATCAGAAGCAGCACCATAATACGAACTACACTCCCCGGAGTCCGCTCATAGATCTGTGTGCCTGTAAAATCTTCGATTTCCCTGATATAGATACAGCCTGCAAATAAAAAATACTGCAGATACAATAAAGCGACAGCCCCTCCGGCCCATTTGCCCAAAATGCGTTGTGCGCTTTCCACCAATGTCGATTCAGGGTGGAGACGGCACAGCTTGAGCAGCAGCCAGATCAAGGCTACGCCCAGCGGTATACTTGCAGCAGCAGCAATCCAGGCATCCTGTCTGGCAATAGAGCACATAATCTCCGGGTATACAAGCGACATATCCCCCACGAGTGTAAGCAATACGAGAATCGTCAGCTGCCGTGTGTTTATCCTCCATTTTTCCGGCATCCTTTATACCTCCGCTGCAATTAATGAGTCATTGAAACCATGAGCTGAGCCAATGGTTAATAGGGCCGTACACCCATATCAGAAAATATAACGGGCTGGGGATTCGCTTCTGCGGTGCCGCCAGCAGTACAATTACAATGCCCGCTGTCAGCATGGCGCTATAAACAATCCAGTCCCTTTTCTTCCGGGACCGGATCAGCAAAGGCATATCCAGCAGGAAGAGACACGCCGACACCGCGAGGGTGATGATCCAATTTTTCACGATCCTTACTCCTTCACATCGCGGATGATGGAGTTCCCCGTAATTCCTACTCTGTTGATCAGAACATTCGCGGCGTAATGCACTTCGATGTTCTTCAGATAAGCAGTGGAGGGCCCCTTTCTCAGCTCGCGCCATGCCTTCGGATCAGCTTTGTAGATCAGATTCCCGAAACCGAGCGCGTCCGCACGGTATGTATCGATCAAGCTTTCTTCAGACGCTTCCATTAATCGCACCACCCGTCTCTCACATTCCTTCTCTAATTCGGCAAGTGCTGCAGGCGTAGTGATATCCATGCCGCTTTGTACATCCTCTATGTTGGCAATCATTGAAACCTGAAGGTAAATATGCGGTATGCCGTTCATCATCCTGGCCTTGCGCTTCGTATTTGTGGATAACGCCTCTACCACGATTTTTTTGCCGTCATCCCCGAGAACAGGCCCCGAATTGGACAGCGCCCGATCTGTCGCATAACTGAAGCCGATGCTCTCCAGTCTGTTCAGCCAGCCGACAAGCCGATCCTTACGGAACACTGCTATGTTGTCAAAACGCAGTTTCGTCCCTGGCCGGGTATCCTGGATATTTTTTATATTGCCCCCGCTGGACTTTCCGACGATTTCTACTCCTGCCAATACCGGCTGCAGCCCTTCCGTTACCATACTGTCCATGAGTTCATCCATTTTGACCGTAATCGTAGCGGCTGTAAGTTTATTGGATATATTAACCGAGTTGAACAGACTGTTGGCGGGGATTTTTTCAAGCGGTGTCAGCACGCTCAGCACCTCGGAGGCTTTGGCGTTTTTGGCGACCATCACATAGTAATCCGTCCGCATTTCCCGGCTGCGCTTCAGGGCGTCAAGCGTTTCCGCTATTCCGGAGCGTGCAAGCTCTTCGCCGAGCACCAGAACCCGGACATGGCCGACATAGCCTTCCCGTGGGCTGACTAATGTAAAATTCCGCCATGCTTCGTATAGGGTTGAACCCTGGCAGGTATACAAGGTTACCGTTGTTCCGCCGCCCCCGCCTTTCGCTTCGATATCAGACGGGATGACGGCCTGCATGGATACCTGGTATCCGTTCTTCGCTTTATCAATCCCCATTCCAAGCACAAACGCTATTTGGTTAAGTTCCCGTCTCTCCCAGCAGCCGGATAACAAGGGCAGGATGGACAGGACAACAAGCACGCCGAGGATACGCTCTCTGAGTCTGTCCTTCATGATTCCGAAGCTCCTTTTCGGCCCTATCGCCGCTTCAAAGTTTTGGGCTGGTTCTCCTTGGGATATGTCCGCATCGATTTCCAGGGTAAGCGAAACAGGCTGTCCTTAATATCGTTAGGCACAAACGGACCAAATGGACTCATGAACGGCATGCCGAACGAACGCAGCGAGGTTAGATGCAGGACCAGCAAAATAAGACCGAACAGAATCCCGTACAGGCCGATAAACGCCGCCAGGCCCATAAAAATAAACCGGAGCATTCTCGCGCTAATCGACATCCCTACTTCAGGAATGACAAAGCTTGCAATCGCGGTAATGGAGACGATAATTACCTTCGCGGAAGAAATAAAGCCTGCTTCCACGGCAGCCTGTCCAATCACGAGCGTGCCCACAATGGAGACCGCCTGGCCGATATTTTTCGGAATACGCACGCCTGCTTCACGCAGAATTTCGTAGGTAACCTCCATAAACAACGCTTCTACAAATGCCGGAAAGGGAACCCGCTCCCGCTGTGCAGCCAGAGTGATGACCAGCGTCGTCGGAATCATCTCCTGATGGTAGGTGGTAAGGGCGATATAAACGGCCGGTGCCAGCATCACAATAATGAAAGCCAGGAACCGGATTAAACGCAAAAGGGTTGCGATATCCGCCCGCTGATAATAATCCTCTGCCGATTGGAAGAAAGTGATAAAGAATGCCGGCACCAGCAATACAAAAGGAGTTCCATCCACAAGAATGGCTACCTTGCCTTCGAGAATGCCTGAAGATATTGTATCCGGGCGGTCGCTGTCATACATCGTGGGGAACGGTGTTAGCGTTGTGTCCTGAATAAACTCTTCAATATAACCGCTCTCAAGGATGCTGTCCGTGTGAATACGGTTTAGTCGCTGGCGCACCTCTTCCACCACTTCCGCGTTCGCCAGATGCTGCAGATACATGATGGTCACATTGGTTTTGGTGGTGCGGCCGATTTCAAAGTTCTCCATCCACAGCCGGCTGTCTTTGATCCGGCGGCGGATCAACGATGTATTGGTCCGCAGATTCTCCGTAAAGCCTTCCATGGGACCCCTGACGACCGCCTGCGAGTTGGGCTGGCCGATCGCTCTTTCTTCCCAGCCCGGAGCTGCGATACGAATGAATCTTGCGCTCCCTTCCAGCAGGAAAATGGCGCTGCCGGAAAGCAAGCTTTTCAGTAGGCTGCCGGGATCGAAATCGATGTTCACATCAGCGGCTGCAAGCACATGCTTCAACAGGTAATCCAACTGCTCATCTGGGGATTGACATTGGAGCACCTCGGCCGGTACTTTTCCTACCAGTGCTCCAAGAACAGCCTGATGAAGTACCTGCATGTCTACCAATCCGTCGACATACAGCAGGGCCGCGCTTGTATGCTCTGCCAGATCGAGATGGCGGACGACCAGATCCGGGCTGCAACCCAGCGAGCTGCGGATACCAAGGATATTTTGTGCCAGCGAGTCCGTAAGCTCCTTGAACTCGGTAGTTCTACAGTCAGATGGTCTCATGTCAGCCTCCTGGCAGGTGGAATTGTTGGTATATTGCCCCAAATTCCGGTAAATATGCAGGTGAAGGATTCTGATCATGGCAGATGGCACGGTTTCGGTATGGCAGTCCAGATGACTCCCATACATACAAATGACAGGTCCAGTTTGGACCTGTCATTCTTGTCGCTTTATGTCTTCAACCACCATTCAGTACATCAGTTACACCTTTAGGAACAGGCGGTATGTATTAATCTATGTCTTTGTATACTGTTCCACTGTAGGTTACTCTGACATAATTACTGTATTGGACTATGTTCGTTCTCTGCAGCGTACCTCCCCAGCGTCCAGCTGAACCATTGTCTTCTGTATACACCATCGAAGCGGGGATACTTTCATTTAAGCCAAAATCCCGATATACCGATACATATTTTTGCTGATTCATCGTTGTAAAGCTGCTGTCTGAAGAAGTTTCCACCTTAGTAACATCGTTCTGCGTAAAGTGGGGAATCGGTGGAGCTGGAGGCTCTGTAATCTTAATGTTGGGAGATTCAAGTGCCGACTCGGCTGTTTCTCCTACAACAAAGTATTCTGCGGTTTGCGACGATGACTGGAGATCTGATTCATCAGATGCCCAGGCTACCCCACCTGATACAGAAAGCACAAGCAAGGATACGGCTAGTAGGCTCTTGGATGTTTTAATAGCATGTTCGTGTAGAAACTTCATAAAACACCGCCTTATATTATTATGTACTACAATTCGAATTGTAGACCATAGTTCATAGGAAGACAAGCTTTTTTTACTTTTTTTTTGGGTCTGAATATACTGAAATTTCACAAATTTGTGTCATAAAGGTGCATGTATTACAGCTATTTCATTCAGCAATCAACCAATTTTTTACGATAAATGCTCGGTCCGCACCCAAGCCAAAACAAAGAAGTCCAAGAGAGAAGATTTCTACTCCTTCCTCAGACTTCTTATTTCCTCTATCTTCCGATACATGGAATATTCATAACCGCGCATGGACACACGCGACTTTAGCCGTGTGAGGAATTGCGCTCGGCATAAGGGCTACCATGGGTAG
>NZ_JBHIRY010000051.1:0-18026 GCF_042138635.1 Paenibacillus medicaginis
AAAAAAATGACTTTCATGGAGAATGGAACTACACAATTTCGCCTAAAAACAGGTAGTTTATTTTGCTACAATCCCTAAAGGTATCGCAATAACAAGTCCCAATATGGCGTGAATCTTTTGAAATTTAAGTTTGTTGGTTCCTTGTTTCGGCTTGATGGCAAGCAACTTCTTTTTAAAAGTCATATATGTACCTGAGACAATTAGAAATATGGTCCAACAAGCAGTCAATTCAACTAAATAGCGGATAAATGTGCTTCCAGTAAAAAGGGAGCTATGAAAGTTTCTCATAAAATTAGAGTATGTGTATTTAGCATTTTGAGCAGCGACGATTTGATTGTTGTTGTCCAAAAAAATATAACGGGATTCGCCTTCCTCATTGCTGATCGTAACTCTGTTGTTATAGGGCTCCTCCATCATGCTGATTTTTTCAATGTTATAACCTGGGTATTTGTCGCTTATTTCCTTAATAGCATCATCTATACTTTGATTTACTTTGATACCGCTTTGTCCGAAAAATTCTTTTTGATACATGTTATTTTCGACATCCGTATAAAATAAATAACCGATACCCGACAGGGTCAATGTTAAAAGCAGGGGTGTAATAAACCAGGCAGCATAAAAATGAAGTCTTCGGAAAGGATTAAATGTGTTTTTGTTGTTCATATCAATCTCCTTCTATTGATTATAGTAGTTTCAGCTGTTTATCGATCAGAACAAAATAATGTTAATTTAATGGTGCATAAAAAAATATGACTCGAACGGGCCAGTTTGGTTCCGTATTGTGAAGAATTCTTGAAATATTCAAAACAAGAAGCAGGGCTGCGCAAACTGGTGCGCAGTTTTTTTGCGCTTGTTACAGAATCCGGGATACATTGCGGTAAGCGCGCGGAGGCATGCCTTCACTTTTGCGGAACAGGCGGCTGAAGTAGTGGATGTCCGGATATCCTGCCGACCGCCCAACCTCTTCAATGGTAAGGTCGGTCTCCCGCAGCAGCCTTCTCGCTTCGCGGAGCCGCAGCATCTGGATATATTCACCAGGAGGCATGCCTGCTATCTTTTTGAACACCTTGATCATATGATCCTCATTCATGCAGAGCCGTTCGGCGAGCAGGGGATTGGACCACGAGGCGGCAGGATCGCTTTCCATCGCCGCCATCAATTCCAGCATCCGGTTGCCCTGCTGCGGCAGCTTCACAGGATCATAGCTTTTTTGCGCCCTGAGCAGCAGGCCGAGAATCTGAAGCATGAGGCCTTTGCATATGACGCTGAAGCCGGGCGGGCGCATCGTAAATTCGTGGACAAGCTGCTCCATAAGCTGCACGCAGAGCGGAGAGGGGGCATACAGCCAGCGGCTTGATAAAGGCTCGAAGCCTTCGGCTACCGCCTCAACGCCGAATTTTCCCTCCTCAACCCGAGCCTCGTTCACCACCATATCCGTATCGTTCAGAATCGTCATTTCATGGAAGAAATCAAAGTGAATTCCGATAAATTGGGCGTGTGGGGAAGATAACACTTCATTTCGATGATAGACACCGGCCGGAATAAAGAGCAGCCTCCCGGCCGGTATGGTAATGGTTGTCCCGTCCTGCAGATGCGTGGCCGCTTCCCCCTTGCGCACATATAGCAGCTCAAAATCATAAATCCTTCTTCCTGGCAGAGTACCCGGGGGAAGCTTCTGAAAGCGGGCATAATGGATGCCCGGAGACCATTCTATGAAGGATGTCGTCTTTTGATAAAGACCGGAATTGTGCAAAAGGTTCCCTTCTTTCCCTAAATCATTTCCGCCAGTCTTCTGATAAAATATCCGTGATTCATATGGATAATCATACCCTTTCTACAGAGAGAAGCAAGCGCTGCTCTGTATAGGACAGGAGGCGGTATTGTGAAAAAAGGCATCAACATTTGGTCGTTTCCGGGGGACATGCCTATTGCGGAATGTGCTGAAATTGCCAAAGACGCGGGTTTTGCAGGCATTGAACTGGCTCTTACCGAACAGGGAGAGCTGGGGCTGAACATTGGGGACAAGGATGCTATTCGCATTAAGGATTCTGTACACAGCGCAGGGCTGGAGATCGCGGGTCTTGCGACCGGACTGTATTGGGATTACTCCATGACAAGCGATGATCCCGGCGTAAGGCAGAAGGCGGTTGATATCTGCAAAAAGCAGCTTGATCTTGCCCAGGTCCTTGGCGTGGACGCCATTCTGGTCATCCCCGGCGCGGTAGGCGTCGATTTTATCCCGGATTTCCCGGCGGTAAGCTATGACAAGGTGTATGAGCGGGCTTTGGAAGCCGTATCCGGCCTCGCCGATTACGCGCGTGCTGCAGGTGTTGCCATCGCACTGGAGAATGTCTGGAACAAGTTTTTCCTCTCGCCCCTGGAGCTGAAAGGATTTATTGATACCGTTGGCTCGGATCATGTCGGTTCTTATTTTGACGTTGGCAATGTTGTGCATTCCGGATATCCGGAGCACTGGATCAGCATCCTGGGCCATCGGATCAAGAAGGTTCATTTCAAGGATTACAGGCGCGAAGTGGGGGGATTGGCTGGCTTTGTCGATCTGCTCGCAGGGGATGTGAATTATCCGGCTGTCGTCGAAGCGCTGCAGGCCATCGGATACGACAATTACGTAACTGCGGAAATGATTCCGTCCTACAAGCATCATTCCGTTCAGATTGTATACAATACGTCCCGTTCGATGGACGCCATCCTGCAGGATACAAAGTGATTGAATCAGGGAGGAGAGCCTCATGCTGAACATTGGATTGGTAGGCTACGGGTTTATGGGACATATGCATCTGGAAAACTATGTCCGTATGATGAGGGAAGGCATGCCCATTCAAGTGGCGGCGATCTGCGATGTGCGGATTGACGAGCTCAAGCATGAGAAGGTGGAAGGCAATATCTCCACAGAGACGGACACAAGCCCAATCGAGCTGTCCGCTTTCCGGCTATATAAGGATTTGGAGGACATGCTACAGAACGAAAAGCTGGATGTGATCGATATTACACTGCCTACTGATCTGCATGCGGATATCGCCTGTGATCTGCTGCAGTGGGGCTATCATGTGTTTTGTGAAAAACCGATGGCTATCAACTCGGAGGAAGCGGCACGCATGGCAGAGACTGCCCGCACAAGCAGGGGAAAGCTGATGATCGGCCAATGTCTCCGCTTCTGGCCCGCTTATGTCTACCTGAAGGAGACGGTGGACAGCGGCAGATTCGGACAGGCGACAGGCGGTTATTTCTTTCGCGGCAGCGAGGCTCCGAAGGGATGGCTGCTGCAAGCCAAGCGCAGCGGGGGAGCGCTGCTTGATATGCATATTCACGATTCCGACGTCATCCAGTGGATTTTCGGGATGCCAGAGCAGGTATCGACCATTGCCCGCAGCTGTATCCCGGGCAGTGGATACGATATCGCCTCAACCCATTATCTCTACGAGGACGGCAAAGTGTTGAACGCCCAGGTAGATTGGACGCTGGAAGGAGATTTCGGGTTCTCGATGACATATCGGGTGAATTTTGAAAAAGGCAATCTGGTGTTTGAAAACGGCAAGGTCAAGGTTCACCCGGGCGACGCTCCGGGTTTTGTGGCCGAGCTGTCAGATGAAATGGGATATTATCCGCAGCTGCGTTACTTCCTGGAGCGTGTCATGAGTGGGGAGCCGATCCGGAGAACGACACCGGAAAGCGCGCTTCTCTCCGTCAGGCTCGTGGAAGCAGAGATGCTGTCTGCATCCCGGAACGGGGACAAGATTTCCTTGTCCAAAACGCCTGTTTGACAATCAACCTATCTATCCGCAGCAGCGGAGAGGGGGAAGCAATTCCGGAAAAGCGGAGGCGTCTCAGAACATAAAAGGAATCCCCAGGTCAATGAGACTTTGGGGATTCCTTTTAATGGATTGGTAGATTTGAGATTCTGTGCTATATTGATTGAAATTCAAACCGTGAGACGGGTGAAACGATCATGAAATCCTGGATGGACCGATTGTATGCGATGGAACTTCGCACGAAGCTGATGCTGCTTTTTTTGCTGATTGCCGTCATTCCTCTTGCTGTTCTCGGCATTTTCTCCTATAACAAAGCCTCAAGCGAAATTCAGACCAAAGCCTATGAAATCATCCTGGAGAACCTTTCTCAGGTTAACTACAGCCTCAATTATTTCGTGCAGGACATAGAACAACTCTCCATGTATCTGTACGGCAATGAAGAGATTCAGAGCATTCTGGCCAAGTCGGCATCAAGAAGTGTATCCGAGAAATATGAAGATCAGCAGACCGTAAACCGGATTCTCAACAGCTTTCTTGGCTTCAAATCCTGGGATATACAGCTTTATGTGCTTGGTGAGAACGGAGACCGGTATTTTACCGGTGATTTTATGCCAAGCTCGTACCTTCACTACAATCCGGACTGGGGGTTATTCCGTAAGGCGAGACTCGCGGGCGGCGATGTCGTCTGGGATACCCATTACTCCCTGAGGCAGTTCGAAGATTACGGGGCCGTACTCAGCTCGGGCAGGCTGCTCAAGCAGATTGATTCAGGCAGGCCCTTGGGGTATTTTGTCGTGGACATTATGGAGCCTGCGCTGGCGGATATCTATGACAAAGCCCATCAGTACGAAGGAGGAGAGGTGTATCTGCTGGACAGCAAGGGGTACATCATCTCCAGTACGCCATCCAAGCTGGCCGTCGGCACACGGCTGGATAAAAGCTACTTGACCGTGTTGCTTCAGGGAAAAAAGGGCTTCTTTGGCATAGAGGAAAATGGAACGAAATGTGTAGTCATCTACGATACTTCCGACACGTACGGCTTCAAAATGATCAGTGTGGTGCCGGTCGCGGCCTTGACCGGGGAGAGCGCCAGCATCCGCAATTTGACGATCTTCATCGTTATTTTCGGTGTGCTTATCTCTTACTGTACGGCATATCTTCTGTCCGATTACATTACCCGTCCGCTCCGTAAGCTGCGCCGATTGATGAGACAGGTCGAGAAGGGGAATCTTGACGTCAGTTTTACCTCCAGGTACAGGGATGAGGTAGGGCACCTGGGTTCTACCTTCAACCAGATGCTGCACCGGATCAAATATCTGATCAGCCAGGTGTACGAGAAGCAGTTGAAGGCGCAGGAGGCCGAGATCAAGGCGATTCAGGCGCAGTTTACACCTCATTTTCTATATAACGCCCTTGATTCCATCAACTGGATGGCCAGAATTCACCGTATTGAGGTGATCAGCAGTATTGCCGTATCGCTGGGCAGCCTGCTGCGGTTCAGTATCCGGCGCGGCAATACCGTCATTCCCATCCGTGAGGACTTTCAGCAGATCCGCAACTATTTGACCATCCAGGAGATTCGCTTTCATGACAAAATTACCATTCTGCTGAATGTCGATGATGACGTGCTGGATCTGTACATTCCGAAGCTGCTTATCCAGCCCTTGGTGGAAAATGCGATCAGCCATGGACTGGAGATGAAGGCAGAGCGGGGCAATCTTCAAATATCGGCTCGGCTGCATGAGGACACGGTGCTGATACTGGTGGAGGATAACGGAACAGGGATTGAGCAGGACAAGCTGCACAGTATTTTGAGCGGGCGGTATGAACCGGGGCAAACGGCGAATACAGGAATCGGTCTGCGCAACCTGATCCGCAGGCTGGAGCTTCATTTTGGAAGTACTTATGATTTGAAGATTGACAGCACGCCCGGTCAGGGGACGAAGGTGTGTCTCGTGATTCCGGCCATTAGAAATGCCGAGGAGGTGCAAAGTTATGTATAAGGTAATGATTGCGGATGACGAATGGATGATACGGGAGGGGCTTAGGCAGACGATTGATTGGGGGAAGCTGGACTGCAGAATCGTGGCGGAGGCCTCCGACGGCAGCCGGTCGCTGCAGGAAATTCAAAATCACCGACCGGATATTCTGATTTCGGATATCCGGATGCCCGGGCTGGACGGGCTGAGCATGGCCGCAGCAGCAAAACAGTGCTGTCCCGAGCTTAAAATTATTTTCCTGACCGGCTTTGATGACTTCTCCTATGCTCAGCAGGCGATAAAGCTGCAGGCGTCCGATTTTGTGCTGAAGCCCACCGATCCGGAGGCTTTAATCCAGGCAGTAGAGAAGGTATGCCGTCAGATTGATGATGTCAGGAGCAAGGCTTTGACCGTTAAGCAGCTAAGCGACTGGAGGATGGAGCGTGAATCGCTGGTCGTTGAGAAGCTGCTGCGGGATCGTCTGGTCGGCATTGTGGATCATTCTGTTACCGAAATGCTGTATGAGATGCTGGACCGGGTGTCGATTGCAGCAGGCTTTCAGATCGTATGCGTCAAAGCTGCTCCAGAGGACCGGACGACGGCTGGACAGCCAGAACGCTGGGGAGCGCTGCAGGAGCTGCAGCCGGTTATGCTGGGTCCGCTGGTCAGGATGAATGAAAACGAGGCTGTGCTGATCCTGTCCGCGGAGCATGGGAATCCGCAGCTTCTGGAGAAGGCGGCATCCCGCATGCAGAAGAGCGTAATTGGCTTGGGGGTAAGCGTAGTGTACAGAGAGCTGAAGATGCTGGACACGGCTTATAAAGAGGCATGTGAAGCCGCCAAAGTAATAGGGATTGGAAATCGTGTGGGCGTTCATGTATACGGCGATATGCAAAGTCTGGATAAAAAGGCACTGCATGCAGATGGCTTCCGGCAGGTGGAGATATACATTCAGAAGCATTTTACGGAAGAGCTCAGTCTGCAGCGCCTGGCATCCCGCTTCCATCTAAGCGAAGCGCATTTCAGCCGCCTATTCCGCAAGCGTACCGGGATCAGCTTTATCGATTATGTGACTCAGGTCAGAATGGAGCAGGCCAAGAAGCTGCTTGGTGAGGAGACAACCCGGGTATATGAAGTGTCCCAGGCTGTAGGGTATCAGGATTCCAGGTATTTCAGCCAGATTTTCCGTAAATATACCGGTGAAACGCCATCCGAGTATAGGAAGCGTGTTTTGAACATTACATAATGTGATATGTACATGTCTGATTTACCAGGGGATTTGGTGAAGGCTGCTGTTATGAGGCAGGCTTCTTTTTTTATTTAATCTATATGAGAATAGAACAAAATATTAAACAATCCTGCAATTTTGTCTCATTGTAGCTCTTGTTCGATCTCCGTATAGTTAAAGTAAGCAAAGTGATAGAAAAATTAACATAAAAATGAGGGGAGCAAAAAAATGAGGAAAATATGGTTATCAGGTTTAATGGGTGTAATATTGACGTCAGTTCTGTTAACGGCTTGCGGATCGGATACAGGCACTTCCACAGCTACCGACGCTTCGAATGCAGCTGCCGATTCAGATTCGGGCACGCTGACCATCTACTCTCCTAACGCTGCTGAAATCAACAACCCGATCATCAAGGAATTTCAGGAACGCACAGGTATTACGGTCGATTTGATTACCGGAGGAACAGGTGAACTCCTCAAGCGTGTGCAGGCTGAATCCGGCAACCCGCTCGGCGATGTGTTCTGGGCTGGCGGCGCGGACTCCCTGGCTTCTTATAGCGAATACTTTGAGCCTTACAAGACCTCGGAATATGACAATCTTCTCCCGAATTACGTCGATGAGTCCAATACCTGGACCCCGTTCAACGCGCTTCCGATGGTCATCACCTATAACAAAGAAATAGTGTCCGAGCAAGATCTTCCTAAGTCCTGGGAGGACCTGCTGAAGCCCAAATGGAAAGGTCAAATCGCTTTTGCCGACCCGAGTAAATCCGGCTCCTCCTATACGCAGGCAGTGACCATGCTGACTGCGTTTGGAAGAGACAATGAGAAGGGCTGGGATTTTGTTAAAAAGCTGGTGGCCAATATGGATGGCAAAATTTTATCCGGATCCAGTCTTGTGCAGCGTGCGGTGCCGGACGGTGAGTTCGCACTGGGCATCACCCTTGAAGACGCGGCTCTCCGATACATTGAGGGCGGCTCGCAGATCGGCATTATTTATCCTGAGGAAGGCACCTCTGCCGTACCAGACGGCGCGGCCATCATCAAAGGCACCAAGCATCTGAATGAAGCACAGCAGTTCATTGATTTTGTAGTCAGCAAGGACGTGCAGGAGCTTGTGCAGGATGAATTCAAGCGCCGTTCGATCCGGAAGGATGTCGATCCGGTAGAGGGGTTGCCGCAAACCGCCGACATTAAGCTGGTGGATTACGATTTCAAATGGGCTTCCGACCATAAAGATGAAGTGATCGGGAGATTCGTCGGAATCATGATGGGAGCGGAGTAAGAACAATGAACACGGTCAGCCCGATAACGGCTGACCGTATTCTCTAGAAGAGGAGGCAGAAGATGAGCAGAGTGGTGTTTGATCATGTAACCAAATACTTCGGCGAGCATAAAGCGGTGAACGACGCGAGCTTCACGATAGAAGAGGGCGAATTCTTTACGCTGCTCGGTCCGAGCGGCTGCGGCAAAACGACGCTGCTTCGCACGATTGCGGGCTTTTACATGCAGGAGGAAGGCAATCTTTATTTCGGGAATCAGGTCATCAACGATGTTCCGACCCATGAGCGCAATATCGGCATGGTATTTCAGAATTATGCGATCTTCCCGCATCTCAGCGTATTTGACAACGTCGCCTACGGTCTTAAAGCGCGCAAAGTGCCAAAGAAGGAAATCGAAAGCCGGGTGATGGAGGCGCTGGAACTGGTCGAGCTGGCCCATCTCCGGGACCGGATTCCGAATAATATGAGCGGAGGGCAGCAGCAGCGGATTGCCCTTGCCCGCGCTATCGTTATCCGTCCCGCACTGCTTTTGATGGACGAGCCGTTGTCGAACCTGGACGCCAAGCTCAGGGTGAAGATGCGGACCGACATCCGCAAGCTGCAGAAGGAGCTGAATATCACGACGATTTATGTCACGCATGATCAGGAGGAGGCGCTTGCCGTATCCGACAGGATTGCTGTCCTGAGTGAAGGTGTCGTTCAGCAGATCGCGTCTCCGCGTGATATTTACATGTACCCGCAGAATCAGTTTGTGGCGAATTTTATCGGGTCCTCCAATTTCCTTGAGGGTGTCTGCACCTTCCAGGACAATCAGGAGCCGCAGGGCGTGATCAAGCTGCTGGAGACTGAACTGTGTCTGCCTTTGCACCGGTCCTATTCCGGAAAGGTCATGTTTTCCGTTCGTCCGGAGCAGATTCATATTTCCACAGATCCGGGCTCCGAGTATCCGGTGCAGGGAACAATTCAGGCCGTCAGCTTCCTGGGGGATAAGGTGAGTTATTTGACCAGACTGCAGGATGGCAGCATCATCGATATTCATGATTATCCGGGGAAAGGGCAAACGCTTCTGCAGGAGAAGCAGCAGCTCTTCCTGGATCTGCAGCTTCATCGTTCCGTGATGTATGACGGGGAAGGCCGGGAGGTGATTTACAGTGCAGGCGAAGCTTGAGCCACAGGCCGCAGCGACCGTGATCCGCCAGCGGCTGCTGCTGAGAAAATGGGATTTCTGGACTTTTGTTATGGTCATTGTGTATCTATTCATGGCTGCCTTTATCGTCTATCCGCTGGTGTCTCTGCTGTTTAACAGCTTCATGGGGAAGGACGGCGGGTTGACCCTGGAGAACTATCTGAGCTTTTTTAAGCTGAAATATTATCATCAGGCGCTGCTGAACAGTTTTATCGTATCAGGGCTTGCTACTGTACTGGCCATATTGATCGGGCTGCCGCTCGCTTATATTGCCACCCGGTATGATATCAAATTCAAGGGGCTGATGCAGATGATGGTCATCATGTCCCTGTTTTCTCCTCCTTTTATCGGAGCTTATTCCTGGATTCTGCTAATGGGCAATAACGGTTTTATTACCCGCTTCATCCGTGATTTGGGCATATCGGTGCCATCTATCTATGGATGGCACGGGATTGTGATTGTATTCGCGCTGCAGTTCTATCCGCATATTTTCCTGTATGTGTCAGGGGCGCTCAAAACGATCGATACCTCGCTCGAAGAAGCTTCCGAAAGCCTTGGCATGACAGCCTGGAACAGACTGCGCACCATCACACTGCCGCTGATCTTTCCGACGTTGTCAGCAGGGGCGCTCATGGTGTTCATGGCTTCCTTCGCGGATTTCGGCACCCCGATGCTGCTGGGGCAGGGCTACAAGGTACTGCCGATTCTTGCATATGAGCAGTTTATAAGTGAAATGGGCGGAAATCCGGCCATGGCCAGTACACTGAGCGTCATCATGATCTTTTTCTCGACTGTAATTCTTTTTGGACAGCGTTATTTCGTCTCCCGCAAAAACTATTCGATGAGCGGCATGCGCACTCCGGTTGTGAAAAAGCTGAAGCCGCTGCCGAAGGTTCTGATGACTATACTGGCGTTCATACCGGCGTGCATTTCCATTCTGCCGCAGCTTACAGTGCTGATCACTTCCTTCCTGGCCAAGAGCGGTCCGGTGTTCCATAGAGGATTTAGCCTGGACAGTTATAAGGAAGTGTTTTTCCGGGTACCAAAGGCGATTTTAAATACGTATTCGTATTCTGTGCTTTCGATCATTATGATGGTTGTTGCCGGAATGCTGATTGCTTATCTGCTTGTACGCCGCAAGTCCAAATTTACCGCTCTGATCGACAGCATTATCATGATTCCTTACATTATGCCGGGGACCGTGCTCGGGATCAGCCTGATTATCGCGTTCAACAAGCCGCCGATAGTGCTGACAGGGACGTGGATCATCCTGGTGATTGCTTATGTGGTACGGAAAATTCCTTATACCATCCGCTCCAGCACCGCCATTCTTCATCAGCTTGACCGGAGTGTGGAAGAGGCTTCCATCAGCTTGGGAGTTCCGCCAATGAAGACATTCTTCAAGACAACCGGCCGTCTGATGGCACCAGGTGTGATTTCCGGGGCCATTCTCAGCTGGATAACAACGATCAACGAGCTCAGCTCGACACTGGTGCTTTATTATGGAGCCACCGCCACCATCTCGGTCACGATCTACAGTGAGGTATTCACCTCCAACTATGGAACAGGCGCTGCTCTCGCTTCCATTCTTACGTTAACCACCTTGCTGTCGCTCATCATCGCGAGTAGGCTGTCCGGAGGGAAAGGATTGTCACTGTAGCAAGAAATATCTGTGGTTCTCTTTTGCGGCACATCCCTTTTATAATCAGGAGCAAGGTGTAACACAAGGGGGCGTACCCGATGACGGAGGGGAAAAAGCGAATCTGGAGCAAAAACAGAAGCATTTGGGCTTTGATGGTACTGATCCTGGCAAGCAGTGTGCTCGTATACTCCACCTATTTCCACCAGCTCGGGCAGCTGCCTGAGCAAAGAGTCATGGAAACGGAGCCGATCGAGTGCTGGATTTATGACAGTTCCTGGGAAACGATGATGGAGATTTTTCAAAAACAGCATCCCGGGATTGAAGTGAACGTCAGGGTGTTTCATTCTTATGATTCGTTGTATACCGAGCTGCTTGCCGCAATATCGGCAGGAAAAGCACCGGATGTGGCCGAGCTGAACAGCTTCTACGGATTGGCCAATCTGGTGGAATTGGGGGCTCTGCAGCAGACGAAGCTTTACGAAGCCGTACCATTTGACATGCTGCCTTCTGCCAAAGCGGCGTTTACTTATAAGGAGGAGCAGTGGGCCGTCCCGGTGGGCGCCTCCGTTCCGGTCGTATTTTATAATCGGGATAAACTGACGCGCGCGGGATTTGCTGAGGTTATGCCGTTCGCGGATTTGACGGAAATGGCCACAGCCCTTTCCGCCTGGGTGGACAGCCTCAGCACACGCAACGTTTCGCTCAAATGGAAGCAGGTGCTGGCCGTCGACGATGTTTTGCCTTTTCTGTTCCTCAATTTATGGGGGAGGCCTGGTGAAGAGGAAAGGCAGGCGAAGCTAAAGGAACTGTTGGAGGCCTGGAACGGTCTTGTCTTTCGCTCCGGAATTATGAGTCCGCTGCAGCATCGTCTGGCTTCCAGCGAGTTTATGAACGGGGAGACCCTATTCCTGATTTCGGATTCTAAAAACATCCAATGGCTCGACCGCTACATTGCGGGAAAGTTCAACTATGGAATGTTTCTGCTTCCGGGGGCTGCCGACCAAGGGCTTCAGCCGCGGATCGACGGTTTCGCCGTCCTGGCCGGAGAGGACCGAAGCCCGTATACGGCCCAACTGACCGGATTTCTTTCATCCTACGGGCAGCAGTATTCGTTGTTTGCGGGGACGGGCTATATTCCTGTCCGCCTGGATGTACTGTCAGAGCTGGAGCGGAATACCGGTCAGGAACTACTCTATAAGCAATTGCTGGATGCAAAGGGATTGTTCAGGGAGCTGCGCCCTGCAATAGATGATGAGCGCAGTTGGACTGAGATCAATCGGCTGATGGAGCAATTGGAGGCTGTGCCGGAGTCGGAGGCCGGAACGAAGGAGCTTCTTCATTTGCTTCCGTAGCTTCACGAAATTATTGAATATTATTCCTGCACCGGCGAACCAAAGGAGGGATTTGCGCTATGGAAGTGCAAGCTTTATCGGTAAAAGGAAGTGGCATCTGGAACGAGGATGCCATGATTGCAAACAAGGAAGCAAGCATTTACGGAGTGGTGGACGGGGCGACGTCGCTTGTGCCTTTTCGTGGACCTGAAGGTGAAACCGGGGGAAGAATGGCCTCTCAGTTGCTGATGCATTATTTCGAACAAATCGGTACAGGGGAAGAGAGGACGCTGGAGGAGCTGACCAGGGAGGCGAACCGGCTGCTGGGTGAAGAAATGCAGGCCTACGGGATTCCGATGGCGGCGAAGGACCAGCTCTGGACGGCAGGCATAGCCGTTGTACGGATTACGGACCATCATATTGAGTACGTTCAGTCCGGTGATTGCATGATTATGGCTTCCTACGCGGATGGAAGTGTCCGTGCCGTTACAAGGGACCATGTGGCTCATATTGACTATGAATCGAAGTTGATCTGGAAGGAGGCGATCCAGGGGGGAGTACGGACGAAAGACGTTTTGTGGGAGCTAGTGAAGCCGCGCATTTTGCAAAATAAAGAAAAAATGAACACTGATCACGGGTACTCGGTGCTTAATGGCCGTCCGGATACGGAGTGCTATATCGAGTACGGTAAAATCAACCGCATCCAACTGACAGGTCTGCTCCTGTATACGGACGGGCTCTATTATCCTGAAGGAGAGAGCGGGGAGAGGACCTACAGTGCCGAGGAGACACTATTGAAGCAGATTATTGCGCTTGGACTGGAGCCGTATACCGAATGGCTGATCGATGCCGAGAACGGTGATCCGGAATGTATCCGCTATCCGCGCTTTAAAGTTTCCGATGATAAAACCGGGATATGGCTGAATATATCCGGCAGTCAACCGATTGATATTCAGAAAGAAAAGCGATATTTTGCCAGCATTTGATCCGCTGAAAAAGCAGGCCGTCCTCAGCTCCGCAGAGAGGGGACGGCTTTTTGGTTGCTATTCTTTTAACCTGCCCATCACCACCGTATTGTAAAATCCGCCGTCGGCCAGCAGTTTGTCGTTCTTCAGTA
Source organism: Paenibacillus medicaginis (assembly GCF_042138635.1). Lineage (NCBI taxonomy): Bacteria > Bacillati > Bacillota > Bacilli > Caryophanales > Paenibacillaceae > Paenibacillus > Paenibacillus medicaginis. The sequence goes on from NZ_JBHIRY010000051.1 coordinate 13,536, forward strand.
CACCCTCAATTTCGAAGCCCAGCTTTTGATACAGTGAAATGGCCTTGTCGTTCGTCTCCAGTACGTTCAGGGTCATTTTTTGAATGTCTGTGCTATCGGCCCAACCGATCGACTCCTGAAGCAGATTTTTTCCTATACCATAACCCCAGTAATCCTTCAATACACAAACTCCAAACTCAACCTTGTGGGAAAACCGTTTTAAATCATTGCCTTCGCACCTGGAAAATCCGATGATCCGGTTACTAACCTCGGCCACCAAAAACAAGTTTCGTGGCTTGTCTGTGTCTGTTTTTATCAGCTGCTCAAATCCCGGAATATCTATGAAGGCCTCTCCGGGTTCCCTGTCCAGATACTCGGTCTCGCCATCAATCTGCAATCTTAATTCGGATAGCTGTTCCGCGTCTTCAGGGACGGCTGATCTTATGCTGAAGGCGATTCCTTTGTTATGTATTTCCTGTTTATTCAACTTTGGCTCTCCTATTCAGCGGCAATGCGCTATGAGATTTAGATTCTATTAAAGAATAACTTCAATTCATAGAGTAAATTCGCCTCAGGCTTTTCGTCAAGCATCTATTTGGAAGGGACATCACCATGAGCGGAGTAGGACAGGTATTCATTTCCAATCTCATATAATTCCATATAATAGATTTGTAGAGAGGAGGTGGTTTGCAAAAGCGGATGAATTCGAAGGAGCGTGCTGTTTTGGTCATTGCGGATTAGATGAAGGGGGAACAGCGTATGAGAGAATTTAAACAAGCAGCCGTCTATAACCTCTCTAATGGAAACTTTCGGGTGACGGTCGGAAATTACGGAGAAATTACGAATCTGCAGATTGTCGGTGACAGCTTCCCGACCAACTATGTGATGAATGCCACCAACGCCCCGCAGCAAAACACGTCCGAGCACCAGTGGCTGGGCGAGCTGATGTTTACGTACCGCCTGAATAATGGGGCATGGACGACAGCCTGGAGCAGCCGTTCTGCCGACGGACGGACCCAGAGTCAGAATGGCAGCACGGTCAACGTGACCTATCAAAACTCCAGTAATGCGCAGGGCATTCGCAATTTCAAAGTGGATGAATCCTACTCCCTGGTCAGCGATTATTTGCGCTGGTCGATCACAGTGACGAATACAAGTGGACAACCCCTTGAAATCGGGGATTTCGGCCTGCCGCTGCCGTTCAATGAGTATTGGTCCGGGGGCAATAACGAACAAATTTATGAAACCCGGGTCGTTACCCACTCCAATGTGGCCAACAACAATTCCTATATTACGGTTCAGCGACCGAGCGGAATCGGAAACACGCTTCTTATGATTCCTGATGCCTCCACCGGCGCAGGCTTTGAATATATGGACAACTGGCGTGTCGAAGAGCATTCTGGCAGCACATGGGCGGCCGACCAGGGCGGCTGGCCCGAAGGCTTGACGGTGTTCTATATCCATTCCAATGTGATCAAGAGCACCAATCGCGGCTATTTGCCAAATACGAGCCTCGTGCTGGCGCCTGGAGAAAGCAAAACGTATGCGTTCAAATTTTTTAAAGCAGCAAATGAGCAGGCGGTAAAAGACAGGCTGTATGGAGAAGGTATGATTGATGTTACCGTCATCCCGGGCATGATCGTGCCGACGGATCAGACCGCCAAGTTCAGCCTGCGGACGAATAAGCAGATTGCGTCGCTCGCCGCGCAGTATGCTTCCCAGACGACGATCACTCCGCTTGGTACTGCGGCGGGAGGTCACCGCTTATATTCGCTTCAGCTTAGCCGCCTGGGTCAAAATAACATTACCGTCAACTACGGAAATGGCGAAAAAACTGTGCTGCAATTTTACGCTATCGAGCCGATTGGTGATGCTTTGCAGCGCCATGCGACCTTTATGGTCGAGAAGCAGCAGTGGAATGTGCCTGGTGATCTGCGCGACAAAGTCTTCGATGACTGGATGATGCAGACCAAATCACGCAGAAACGTGTTTAACGGGTATTGGGGCTGGGGCGACGATTGGGGGTATACGCATGGCCAGTTTCTGGCTGAGAAAAATGTGCAGAAGCCGGTCGCCTCGGAAATCACTGCAGTGGACAAGTATCTGGAAACGGCGATTTGGACCAATCTGATGAACGGACATCATTCGGATTATCTCATTCATGACTTTTTAATGCCTGAGCCCAATACGACGCCAACTTACCGGGGGTACGCTTATCCGCATGTGTACAACACCTATTTCAGCATGTACAAGATTGCCAAGCTGTACCCGAACATGGTGAGTTACATCCAACCCCGTACGACTTACCTGCTGCGCGCCTACAATATTTTCAAAGCCCTTTATGATGGTCCGGTTGCTTACAACTGGAATACCGGTCTGATGGGCGAAATGACGACACCTGACATCATCAAGGCCCTAAGGGATGAGGGTTATACGACACAGGCCAATGACCTTGCGGGTAAAATGGCAACCAAATACAACAACTTCAAAAATACAACGTACCCGTACGGGTCAGAGTACAACTACGACAATACCGGCGAGGAATCCGTCTACACGCTGGCGAAGATGAACAACAACCTTACCATGCAGCAAAAGATCAACACGAAGGTCCGGGCCACGCGTGGGCATATGCCGTTATGGTATTTTTACTCCGTGCCGGTTACGATTACCGGGGAACCGTGGTGGAACTTCCAGTACACCGTCGCTCTGCAGGGATATGCGATGGACGACTGGGTGCGCAATCATTCCGCCAATCCGGAGATTGAGCAGCGCCTGACCTATGCTTCCAAGCTTGGCAACCTTAGCGCGATCAACTCCGGGCAGATCAGCTCTGATCCGGCCAATATCGGCGCGGTGGCCTGGACTTATCAAATGACCAAAGGCAACTATGGCGCATTTGGCGTTGGAGGTGGACCGTTATTCAACGGCTGGCGGGGAATGTCCGGCGAAGCCGATCTTGGCCTGTGGGGCGCAATCAAAATTTTGAGTGCCGACGTGGCGGTCGACCCGCTCTTCGGATTGTACGGATACGGCTGTGAAGTGAGTGAGAGTGGGGGCAGCTATGTTATCACACCGAAGGACGGCGTGTTTCAGCGGCTGAACCTGATCACCGAAAAGCTGGGCATGTCATTGGAGCGCGACATTTACACGACGGCCACTGTGGCCAAGGACAAAAGCAATATCCGCTTCTCGCTAACCAGTACCACGCCCGGAGCAGCTCATACAACGAAAGTGTCATTCACCGGACTTCAGCCGGGATCTTATAACATCCTGATCAACGGCAGCGCGGCTGGGGGGCTGACTGTTGTGAGTGGACAAGCGGCTGTAGCCGAGCTGAGCATTGGGACGGCAACCGCTTACAATATCGAACTGCGGCGCTGATTCTTGATGCACATGGCGGTGAAGGATCAGCAGGAAGTACGAGTCCGAAATTTTGAAACTTGATGGTATGGTACTGATTATTCCAGAAAAAGCCGTCCTTCGCTTTAGTTGAAGGGCGGCTTTGCTGCTGAAAAGTATTCTGTATATTTTAATTTGTCTGTTATGGTCTTCATAGACGATTTTTAATTAGGGTATATTGGACTATAAAAATATCCCAAACATGTTCCGATATTGATAGGATAACCCATTTATATGGAAAAGGAGGGTATCTATAGATCCAGGATTTAAATCAGGAGAAACATACAGTTCATAGGAAGTCGAAAATAGAAGCAGAAAAAAAACGGATTTACAGAATTAGGAGGGTTCAGGTTATATGTTGCGTAAAAAAATAGGCGCGACTATTCTGGCTGTGGTGTTGTCTGCAGGCGGATGGTCCGTCCCTTCGGCAAATGCCGCCGAGTCACAGCTTCAGATAACAGAACAGCAGACGGCTCCCAACGCTGCAGTAGGAGAGAGTGTCTATACCGATGCACCTGCGCCGGTAATGCGGCTTACGGCTTTGGCCAATGAAAAACTAGTGGTCTATCCGGGAGAAAGCTATGAATTCAGCAATGATACCACTTCGCTCAAAACCATGACAAACGATGCCTCTTCCTCCAAACAGAACGTGATTGATTATGCCGTCTACCGGGAAGACGGAACAATATATTCGGATAATATGGACTCCGCCACGAACCCGGGCATTCCGGCAGGAGGCTGGGGGGTTATAACGGCTGTCGGCCCCAATCCGCTGACCGTAACGCTCAAGGATGGTATTTCCTACAGTGCTTCTTCTGTCCCGGCATTGGAACGCTATAAGCTGAACAAAGGAGACAGCTACCGAATCGTGAATGAAAGCGACAAATCAAGAGCGATCATGAGCGATGCTTCCTCCAAAGACGAAAAGCGCTATGACTATGCCACCTACAACGACGAAGGGGAGCCGAGCGGTTCGGATTTCAACAGTGTAGGCAAGCCAACTATCTCGGTGGGAGAAGAATTTATCGTCACCGGGGCCTCTTCCAACCCTGTTACCGTCGCCTTTCCTTATGGTTATTTTACGGCTGAGGTTAGTGCGGAACCCGCCTATAA
>NZ_JBHIRY010000052.1:0-18009 GCF_042138635.1 Paenibacillus medicaginis
AAATCATTGACCGCCTCTGTCTGCGTCTGGAAGATGATTCTGTTCTCGCTGAATTTCTTTAGTTGAACTTATATAGCAATTTAGTCCTGTACAAAAACAGTAGTAGGTAGAAATTAAAGGTTATTAATAAATCTTCTGAGCTCCTCTTTCCAATTAGATTGAGAGGCATTATAGTAAACTGTTCCTAAATAGTTATCTGGGTAACTTTCCTCTAAAATATTTATTAGTTCTGTTAAAGTTGTTTTATTTTCTCCCTCTCCAAAAACATCAAATTGCGTTAGAACCACCGACTTGCTAGTTAGACGATTACGTTTTATTTCATCTAAAATATCTACTCCTGCATAAGACCTAAATCGTCCACCATTTCCTCCAGGTATTATGTCAAATGTGGGTAGACTCATATCTAAAATTATAAAATTGTACTCTTTTTTCATAATTTCTTTTATCCCACTTTGGTACGATTTCCTAATTATTATTGAATGTTTAAATTGAAGAGAATAGCTTAAATATTCAGTAACTTGTTTAATTTTATTCTCATCGTCCTCAATTATAAGAATATTCATTCACTAGAATCCTTTCAGTTTGAAGGCTAATGCCAACACAAAAGTAGTTATTCTCAACATATAAATTTAATGTTCCAATTGTTCTAAGATCATAATTAATGATTTTTTTAATTTTAAAGAATCCACTTCCCCCCTCACTTTTAATATTATTTAAATTACTTTCTTTCAATTTGCTTTGAATATCTTCTATTTTCTCTAATATTGAATTTTGTTCTTCTACATCATCACTAATGTTATTGGTGATGCAAATTTTAAGTTCCTCTCCCTCTTCAACGCAAATATTTACATTTTGCTCTAATACTTTACGGGATGAATGTTTGACAATATTGTCAAGAAGGATTAGAAAAATATCTACAAAGTAAGGAAAACTAAATCCGTTAAAATGCTTATCAATATTGGTTTTAATTAAATACTTCAAATCGTTGTTAGGATACAATTTTTTTAGAATTTCAATGCACGTATCAATTAATTCATCTATTTTAAAATCTTTTAACGCCTTATCTTCAGGCAAGTTAAACCACTTACAAACATTCCTTATCTCAGTTTGTATATTCGTTCTACATGTTGCAATAGATCTATACAGATCGTAAATACGCTCATTATTAGAATTATCTTCGAACAACGACTTTAAATTAACCTCCAGTTCATTAATTTCAGAAATTAAATCTTCTTGCAATACCGAGGAAAGAACAGTTTTTATATTCGACAAATTTTTATCAGTCCTTGTCCACAAATCAGAAAAAGTTGCCTTCATTAAATCCTGATAATCATTTATCTCCTTGTTTTTTTGGTAAATAGTATAAACTTCTAAATCAGTGAAAATAAAATTAAATAGGCCGTTGGGATTTCTATCTTCAGTTTTGATTTGTATCCATTCAGAGGGGACTCTTAAAATAATTTTGTCAATATTTTCAGAAAAATCATTAAATAATTCATTCAATTCCTGTTGTTTAAAGCCTATCCTTTTATACCAGTAATCATTGTTAATATAGAATCCAGTTATTTTATCTTTTTCAGTTACTAAATTTTCCGTTTTGAAAACACTTCTTAATTGAGAAAGTATAGTTCCATGCCTTATTCTTGTACTTAAATAACTGTCTAATCCATACTCATTACTTGAGATAAATAAATCTCTTAAATCTACGAATAACTCTTTATAGGCTAAAAACTTATAATTTTTCGAAAAACGAGATAACGGTTCTCCTGTTTCATAAATTACTATCTGCTCCAAATCAACAATTCCATTTTCGATGAATAAATCCATTATTTTCATTTTTAATAGTTCCTCTTTGTTAAAGGAAACAAACTGTCTATAACGATCAAAACTTTCTTTAAACGATTGATCTATAGATTTTTGGATTCCATCGGTATCAACATATATTTTGCTTTCTTCTACCTCTTGAATTCTTTTAAGAACCATGGAGTTTTTAGTTATAGCACTCATTTCATTCATATAAATATCTTTATTTTCCGGGTCTAATTCGCATAACCACTGACATATACTAATTCTTTCATTATCTATCTCCTCAGGACTATCAAAATAATAGGATGAATCCATTATCATCGTTACACAAACATTTTGTAAAAAAAATATTAATTCTCTTTTATCGTAGACACTTGTGGTTTCTTTAATATCAGTCGGTTTTTCAAATCCATTTGCTCTAAGAAAAGTTGCATAACTGGAATAAATTTTACGCTGACCCTTAGTATCATGAATACTAAATAATACGAAATTAAGTATTACCAGACATATTTCTGTGTTTAAATCCTCAAATTCCTTATTATTTTCTAAAGAAACCAATAATTTATTAAGATCAAATCGTATTATTAAATACTTATTATTCAAATAATTCCCGATAGCAAGATCCAATGCTTTGTCTAATAAATTATCTTCAAGATAGCAGCTATAAAGGTTTAACGCTATAGTCTCATATAAATAACCTTCAGAGAGATCTCTTTTATTAATTAATTCTTCATATATCTCGATAGCTTTAGAGTAATTTCCTTTTTTCACATTAATTCCCGCTCTATATCTTTTAGCTCTCATAAGCGGTACGATTGTTAAATCATCTACATCTTTTTCAGTAGACAACTGTCTATAGTAATTTAGGAAAAACTGAACAGATATACTATTAAGATAATACTCACCTATATTTTCCATGAAATTAAGAGAATCTTCTATATTATTATAAACTTCCGAAAATTTAGGGCTAATAAAGTGAGAATTTATTTGGAACATAAAAGCCGTTTGTTTAGAATTTGAATAACTAATAGAATCCCTCAAAAAAGAGAACAACATCTTATTTATAGAATTAGTTCCTAATACGCAATTAATTTTTTTAAGATAATTTATCGATTCATTTGTTTTTTCATTTTTCATATAAACATTGTACATATGGCTTATAATTTCAGTAAATATTGATTCTTTTTCTGTTTTTAATAACTTCTCTTTTGGATTTCCTAAATTAATAAATGACTTTAAATAAATTTCATAGACTTGAAGTGAATTAGGATGTTGAAGAATAAAGTTCGCTGACTCTATAAGTGCCTCCTCATGGTCACCTAAAGTATATTTGTCTAATATACTTAAGAATTCAGGCTCAAGTTGTTTGCCATTACTGTCATGATCCCTTATTCGCTGAGGTATCTTAAAAAGGATTAATCTATCTAATTGAACATCAGTTATAGAAGATTTTAATATTAATACATTTTGCAAAACTAGCTCATGATAACAAGAAAACCTATCATCTCCAAGAATAATTTGACATATACTAATAAAACTTATATATCTATCTATAATTGATAATATAGTATCGGTGTGCATAATCTCTGAAAAAAAATTAAATTCACCGTAATTAAAGAAATTTAGTTTAAAATTAAAGTATTCAATTAGAGCTTCGTTACTACCTGTTACCTTTTCTAAATATTTATCTAACGTCTCTATATATTTCTGAACGGAAACATTTTTTTCTATTCTTCGACTCAAAAAATCAGAAAAAATTGCTACAATTTTATTCTTATTTTCACTATTTATTTCACTTAATATCTCTTTATTTTTTTCAAGCCCGCCCTGATGCTCCCCAATAATTAAACGATTTTCTATCGACCACAATGAATAGCATATTTTTTTATTGATCATTTCTATTATTTCAGTAGCCTTATCGTAATCACCCAGTAAAAAGTATTTTTCAAATTTAACTTTTAATATTAAAAACTGATTTATTTCTTTGCTAAATCTTTCAATATTGAGAGTTAGCCAGTTTAATTGTTTCTCAAAAGATTTCACAAAATATAAACTTCTAGATTCCCCCAATTCAGCATATGAGGTCGGAAGTGATTTCCCAAATAAATATGAATTATAAATCTTTATCTTGTCAAACTCGAGAAGTAGATCACGTATATCAACAAGACTCTCGTTATTTTTTAAAGTGGTAAAAGCATCAATTGGCTTTCTTTTTTGTTTGAATATTAAATCTTTATATTTCCTTGTAACCCGATTACTCATAATCTCATTTCTCCTTAATTATTTCTTTTACCCTATGCATTTATCAACTTTTTTACTTGCTATTTTCGAATCTACCTTGCGCACGCGGAAATCAGTGATAGTAGTTCTGCTATTTTCAATATTATCCAGTCTACGTTTGAGCCGACAAACTTTTACCTTTCTTTTTCTGTCGTCCTTTCGTCCACATCAATTCAAAAATTTCTCCAAGAATCATAGAGCCAATTAAGACACCAAAAAGGTATCCCCAGTGTAGACAAGGTATTTTAAAATATAGTAAGTCCGACTATACTAAATAACCCTTTCAATACACAAGCAACTTGTCTGCCTTCTGCATAATACGTTCTTGCCACTCGCTTTCACCTCATCGAAATATCTCAATCAATAACAAAGGACTATAGACCCAAGACCTAAGGAATACCCCAGCCCAATACTCTACTAAATTCTGCATAAATCTGCTTTATTTCTTACACTATAGCATATTCTCAGGTACATATGGAACAAAAAAGGTACTTGAGCAATACCAAGGGCCTAACATCCCCTGTGTATAGGATACGATAATACTGTTCTAGTTTGTAACGGTATTTTTTTTCTACGCCTGCTCAATTAACAAACACGGTTTTCGAGACGACTTAAACGACCACCTGCTCAAAGCAGGTGGATTTTGACATAAATGTCGACGACTAAAGTCGTTTCGTAAGACTGAAGTTCTTCTGAAAGCTCCTACGCTCAAGCGTACTGCAACTCCGACTAATACTCGTCCTCAATCTTGAAGATTTCGTCCTTTTCTTCTGTGAATTGATTCGCAATATAGTTCCGTATCATTTCTTCCGTCACGCTCCCCACCGTTGCACAAAAATATCCCCGTGCCCACAAGTGTTGTCCCCAATATTTCTTCTTCAACTCAGGAAATTCTTCCTGCAGCAATCGGGATGACCGACCTTTTAGGTACTGCACCATTTTACTCGGCGCCAGACTTGGGGGACAGGACAACAACAAATGGATATGCTCTTTTCCCACACTTCCCTGTAAGATCCCGATTCCTCTTGCTTCACATCCCTGTCGGATCAATTCTCGGGTTCTCACGGCCAATGCACCTTTGAGTACCTTGTATCTGTATTTCGTTACCCAAATGACGTGATACTTGAGATCATAGATCGCATGGCTGCTTTTCTGATATCCTTCCATACTTTCACCTCTTACGGAAAAGTATGTCCAGATCATTTAAGGCTAAAAGCGGATACCGTCTAAAGACGGTGGAGTTAGACCTCGCATTTGGAAATTAAATAAAGGTTTGGGTCCCTGCGGAAACGAAGGCGGTTTGTACCTTCGAGAAGTCGGGCTTCCCAACCCTTACGCTCGTAAAGATTAGTATTGAATAATTTTTGAAAAAGTGGTAATCGGATATCCAATATGAAAAACGCGAAGCACGGGAGCGGCAGGATAAGTCGATGACTGTTTCGAAAACGGGAAGCCTGATGAAAAAAAGTTAACTACTCGTCTCCAGAAGAGCAGTAATAGCAAAAAAATAAATCCGACTGAGAGAACATCGGATTTAAAATGTATTTCTGCCTTTTCGAATCGTTCTTTTGGATTGAATGTACTTCTTCAAAGCAATCACGTTGATGATCGCAGTGTCATCATTGTCTTTTGTTTCAAGTATAACCGTGTGACCATACTTAGTAATCCATCTGTTTCGTCCTTTTAGTGGAGGGAGCTTTTTAAGTTCGTTGAGTATTGTGAACCTGTTTAAGTTCTGCTCTTTACAACGCTGGATAGCATGGTCGGTAAAAAAGTACAATATGATCAAACCTCCTATCAACAAGAAAACGAACAATTTTATGAACGATCTTCCCTAACGAAAAAGAAAAACCGCTCCAAAGGAACAGAATTTAATATGCTTGCTTACGCCACTAAGCAAATATTCAAAATTGAGCAGCTCAGAACCAAATAGATCTTCATTAGAGAGCAGTTTGCGGAATTGAAGCTTCCAGATTCCTATCAAAATTATACGATTTTCCCCTTTGCTAAACAATGAATGGAAGGGTGTCGCCGTGAATATTAGACTGAGTAAGCATTAAACTAAGGACGCATCGACGGGTCGTTTAAATATTCATCTCCATTGCAATACTGCCTCAGGGCGTTCGTGACATAGGGACGAGCAATGTCCACAAGTAAATCGGTTCGATCATTTTCCCCTACCATAAACCAATAATGCGCAGCGCTATAGATCGCTGAGCCTGTCATGGCCGAAATGATCTTTGTATGGTGGCCGTCTGCTATATGATGGTGATTCCCTTTTATAAATATGCTTTCAATGATTTGCTGCAACATCTTCCTTACCTTTTCATCCACAAGCGTATCAATAGATTTGGACTCCATTCTGCATATCTGATAAAAGGTGACGAAGTAGCGATGTGTCAGCAAGATCAACTGCTCACATATTTCATCTGTAAACTCCTGCGCATTCAACACTTGTTCAGGAATCATCTTATGAAACACCTGTTCTGTTATTTCTTCCAGCAAAGCATATTTATCTTCATAATGGGTATATAAGGTAGATCGGTTAATGGTAGCTCTCTGTGCGATATCTTTCATGGTTATGGCATCAAATTTTTTATTCCGCAACAATCCTCTGAATGCTTCCCGAATTAACTGCCGTGTGCGCAAAACCCTTGGATCTTCCTGATTTACCATATCTAAATCCCCCTCTTAAACATCAAATATCCAAATTTGTTGTCTATGCCACTTCTTACTTACTCTGCTGGTTGAAATGATAATCATGCCGTTTTATTATCTTATCAGACAGATGTTGCTTAGACAATCTGTGACGGATTAGCTGAAAGGAAGGATCATAATGAATACCAAACAAAATAGACTTTTGATCTTTGGCGCCGGGGTGATTGGCAGTGTATACGCACTCCGATTTGCACAGTCCGGATTGGACGTTACCTTACTGGCCCGCGGAAAGAGGCTGGACGAGCTGAAAAGAAGCGGACTGCGATACAATGATAATGGAACGATAAAGCAAATTTCGATCAAGACGATCGAAAAGCTCGAAAACGACGACATTTATGATTTCATCTTTGTTCCCGTACGTTATGATCAGGCCGAATCTGCCCTGTCTGCGATCAAGCATAATCAAAGCAAAACCATTGTCACCTTGACCAATACCGTTGGATATGAATCCTGGCTTGAAATGGTGGGTGATCGCTTACTTCCCGGATTCCCGGGAGCGGGTGGAGACATCAAAGAACATGTTCTATACGCCCAATTCGGTTCCGCGAAACACCAGGGAACCATTTTTGGTGAAATCAATGGACAAATGACCGCAAGAGTGAAAGAGCTTGCCAAAATCTTTGAATCAGCGGGTTTGCATTACGAAATACAAAAAAACATTCAAGCATTCCATGTTTCGCATACTGCGCTCGCTATAGTTAACAAGCATTTCTATACGAATGACGGTATGGCGGATCTGGAGACAGCCAGAAGTGAAAGCACGCTAAGCAAGATCGCCGCAGATATTAAACAAAATCTCCACCTGGTAGAGCAAGCCGGAATCCCGGTAATTCCGCCCGAAACGAAGTCAATGGGACAATTGCCGGAAAAAGAGATCATCTCCCGGTACCGCCAAATGCTGAGCAATGACTTTATCATTGATGTTAAGCTTGGAAACCATGCTGTCAGCCAAAAAGCAGAAATTCTGTTACTGGATGAGGTGTTCCATAAAAAGCTATCTGTTCGACGATAACATCACCATCGGCGCCACAAAGGATGACAAACATAATAAAAAAAGCGGCGATCCAAGACTTTAATATTACAAGTCCTGGCCGCCGCTGTTTCATTTGCGGATTGGTTTACAAATGATGTCCCCTATAATTACTGGAGTAATGCCTTGTGAATGCGAGCCCCCTGATGATTCGGCTCCAGGCTCAACACCTCATTCAATCTTTCCTTTGCTTCCGGGATTCGATCCAGGCCCAGCAGTCCGAGTCCCATCATATACAAACAGTGAACCCGATTGCGCTTGTTCAAATCATCCTCGAACACGAGGAAATCCGGCAACGAAACGGCGAAATAATCGATTTTCACCTCATCGAAAAGATGCTTTTCCGCATAGTCGATCAGTTTATTGAACCTGCGCTGCGCCTCCTTCACATTGCCCAGTTGAAGCCTTGCCTTGCCTTGATAAAAGATCATATCTGGCGGCTGATCGTTATAATACATGGCGCTGGCAGGCTCCTCCAGCCCTTGCGATGCAACCGACCAGTGATGCTCTGCTGCTTCCTTTTGGCCAAGCAATTTGTAGGCGTTGCCAAGATAATAATGAGTGTTGTTTTCCTGTGCCCCTTCAAGTTTGCCTTCGCCCAGGTTCTCCGGATATTGTAATGCACGGTTCAACCGAGCAAGCGCCTCCTCCGCGCTTCCCTGATTCAATGCACGTTTACCCAGTTCCACCAGTGTAAGCACATATTGACCGGTTACCTTCCCTTCTCCGCCTTCCCACGGATGGAACTGTCGATTTAGCAGGGCTTCCAGCGCTTCCTCATGCCTTCCCAGCAGATTAAGCAAAGTGATGTATTCAATAAACAGGTCATCCCGCTTCTCCACAAGCTCTTTGTGCTGCTCCAAACGACCTAATCGATCCTTGCTGGACATACCGATTTTTTTATACAGTTGATCCAGTTCGTAAAATACCCTCGCATCGGTAATATTGCATGAAAAAGCCTGCTCCAGAGACAGCCGTGCTGCCTCAGGGTTATTTCGTTTATTGAAATATGCCAGGGCGAGGTTGCGATGCACGGTTGCATAACGGTCATTCAGTGCCGCCGATGCCTCCCAATGCTTGATAGCTTCATCCGAGCGCTTCTTGTCGTAAAGCAAATTGCCAAGGTAATAATGTGCTCGATCATCCGTTGGACAGAGCGCCAGGGTCTTTGTCAGAATCTGCAGCTCAAACAGGCTGTTCGGAAAGCAGTAATCCGATGATGCGGCACTTCCCGCCTTACGCTGCTCAGCGGCTTCTTCGCTTCGGCCTTCTTGCTTGTATGCGTAAGCGAGTGCATAATGCAGCATCGGGTACACGCTAGCGGCTTGGCGAGCAATCGCCTGCTCCAGCACAATGCCTGCCTCTGTATATAGACCGCTTTCCGCATAATCCGAGGCCAGATTCATGTAGTTATGAACATCGTTACGCATCAAACGTAATATGTCCTCCAGAGATGCATCAGCCTCTTCTTTTCTGCCCAGGTTCAATAAAACAAGGATGCGCTCATAAGTCGCGCCGAAATCCGCAACGTCCAGGCGCAAAGTCTCGTCGGCAAAAGCAAGCGCTTCGGCCTGGCGCCCCAGTTTGCGCAGCAGTACAGTTTTCAAGTGTCTGGCTTTATAATTACGGATGTTACGGATCAAAGATCGTTCGATCAGTTCCAGTGCTTCGTCGTATGCACCTTGACCTGTCGCAATCTGTGCCAGGGAGAAATATCCACTGTCCTGCCAGGCTGCTGACCACACAGACTTATAGAAAGCGGCGAATGCTTCTTTTTCTTTATTTTGCAGCTTTAGGGCAACCCCGAGCTGGTAATAGGCTTCACTGTCATAAGGATTCGGGTTTCTCCAAGTCAGGGATTTGACGGCTGTACGGAAATAGGCTTCTGCATCAGCAAACTGTCCTCTACGCAGCAACAGCGTTCCGTATGCGAGATTGATTCGTATATCGGTGCTGTCCCGCTTTAGTCCTTCCAGATAATAAGCCTCAGGTTCAAACGTGGCATGGCGGTATTGTTCAAGATGTTGTCCGGCCAGATACAACTGCTCATTGGTCTTCAGCTCTTCCGGCAAAGGCAGCGGCTTCGCCGCATCCGGTACTTGCTCTATGGACGGTTTGGCAGGACGATACGTAATTAGTGGCCGCCCCTTCGGGTCGTATACCATAACCTGTAGATTGTGCGGCTGATCCTCCTCATCCAGACTAACGACCGTCTTGTATGTGGATACAGGAGACAGTGTTATCTTCTCGTGCACGTAAGATCGATTCTTGCCCTTCAGCTCAACAACCGCATCTTCAAAGACTGAAGTAGCATAAGCCATTACGACTGCTGTACGGGCATGTTCATCGACTTCAAGATTAACGGCGGCATCAATGGAGGCGTTCTTGACAACCCCAATATTTTTATAAGGCATAAAATATTGCTTGAACGATTTCTCTTCATAGGGCTGCAGCCACGTAAAGTCAGGTTGATTATCTGTAAAAACGCCTGTCATCAGCTCGATATAAGGTCCGTCCTCATCGGTCAGGTTGCGGTCCCACGCCTGTCCGAATTGCCCGTTACCCCAAGTCCACTGCTTTTTTCCTGGTGACACATAGTGGTTCGCCACATGGAGCAAGCCGGCTTGAACGCCGTGGTCATAACCGCCAACAAAGTTATAGTCTGACTTGTAGGCCATGTAAGAGGTCGGCACCGGGATGTTCTTGTATCGGGAAATATCGACGCCTTCGGAATAGTCCATTTTGTAGTAAGTACCGGTAGCTATAGGAAAGCGGGATACATCTCTTTTCCCGTGATCAAACACAGCAGTGACGTCCGGCGGAAACACCGATTGTGTATGATCGTTCACCGCAACAGCCGGGTTCGCCCACCAGAGAAACGTTTGTGGCTCTGGAGTACGGTTATAAAGCTGGGCGGAAATTTCCAGGTAGGCTTTCCCGGGATACAGTGTAAAACCGGTCGTTACTTTGGTTCCGTACATCCGGTCGATTTCACTGACCCATACGGTTGCGCTTCCATTTTCGTTTTGAGTAAAGAGGTGCTCAACAGGACCATAGGTGTTCGGCCGGTGATGCTGCGGCCAGTTGAACTCGATGCCTCCGGAAATCCATGGTCCGGCAAGCCCTACCAGCGCTGGCTTGATAACCCGGTTGTAGTACACAAAATCGTAATTGTTTGTTTTATCGAGTGCCCTGTATACTCGGCCACCAATTTGCGGCATGATTTCAATGCGGACATACTCGTTTTCGAGCACCAGCATTTGATAGGTCTTCATTTCTTTATCATCCAGAATTTTATCAATGACAGGGTGTGGATAGACACGTCCCGAACTGCCTTGATAAACGCGTTTCTCCAGGAACATCGGGTTTTTATCCGGCTCTCCGGTTCCATAAGTCGGGATTTCGACATTCTCTTCCCATACTCGCACTGCCGGGTCAGCGGCTGCCGCTGCTTGTTGGTTACTCATGTGCTCTCCTCCTTTTGCAACTTATCTTTAATTTACTGCTGACAGACCACAAATCCAATTGACGAAACTCGCCTCTTGATAGATGATATTCTTATTCACTAGAAATATAAGGTTAAATCAAATGTTTCAACAACAATATATCGATAACCCATATTTATAATGAATGGAGGATTTACTGACGATGGCAGAGACCCGCAAGAAAGACGGCTTTGAATCACAGAAGCTGTTTATCCAGCCTGAATACATGCTCGAAGATCTTACGGCAAGCGATTTAACAAATGTCTTGTATGTCAGCGATATCGGCTGTTTTCCAAGCGCAATGTTTCATTATCGGGAACGCAGCGAAGGCTGCGATGCGCATATTCTTATTTATTGCGTGCAAGGCGAAGGCTGGCTTGAAACTAGTGGTGAC
Source organism: Paenibacillus medicaginis (assembly GCF_042138635.1). Lineage (NCBI taxonomy): Bacteria > Bacillati > Bacillota > Bacilli > Caryophanales > Paenibacillaceae > Paenibacillus > Paenibacillus medicaginis. The sequence goes on from NZ_JBHIRY010000052.1 coordinate 11,714, forward strand.
AAGCAGATGAACATTGAGCCCCGGCAGCTGGTGGTCATACCCGCAGGGACACCGCATCGTTATGGCGCTTCTAGCGATAACCCTTGGACCATCTATTGGATGCATTTGCGCGGAGAACATGCGGCACAGCTCATCCAAATTTATGGACTGGATGCCAACCAGCTGCTGCTTCCTATTGCCATGCATACGAAATGGCTGGAGGATTTTGAGCAGTGTTATTCTCTTCTGTCAGACAAGCCTTACTCCATGCCGGCTCAGATCCATGTATCACAGACCATCCGGCACCTGCTGAGCAGCGTCGGGCTAAGCACAGGCAGCTCGGTCCAAAACCAAAAAGGAGAGCGTTACTTGGAGCAGGCTATTCGATACATGACCGACCGGCTGGCAGGTTCCTTGACACTGCCCGAATTAGCCCATCATACCGGTTTGTCCAGACAGCATTTGACCTATTTGTTTAAAAAGGAAACCGGTTGTCCTCCCGTGGAATTCTACCTCCGTATGAAGATGCAGCGCGCAGGTCAGATGCTTACCTTGACAGATCTTAGCATAAAAGAAATATGCAGCATATTCGGTATATCCGACCCTTACTACTTCTCGCGACTGTTCAAAAAGCTCATGGGCTGCTCCCCTACTCAATACCGCAATACCCCAAAAGGATGACGGTACAAAAACAGCCCCAATCGGGGCTGTTTCAACAATAGAGTTAGCGGCTCTCTTATTTTTTGTACAGTACAGCCCGATAGTGGGGAACAGCCCGAATATGCTCAAATTTGCCGATCTCAGTGCCTTCAAAACGCTCAATGTATGCCTGGTTTACATATCCTTGAGTCGTGCCTTTACGAACGGGTGTGATCGAAAGGTTCAGCGTATCTTTCAATAGATCCAGTCTGGAATTCTTCAATCCAATGTTCCATGTGTGTCCATACTGAATATGGTCCGTCAACATCACATTACGGATAAAAGCGGCTGCCACGTCTCCCTCATAGTCGATATGCAAAAAGATGTCTTCCACCTGTTGTGGCCACTCTCCCGAAAGTTGAAGAACCGCAGTCTGTTCTGTCGGGTAATGGATCTCCATTGGCACATTCATTTCTTCAACCTTTAAGTTATACGTGGAGAATACGCCTTCTACCATGTTGGATATGTCGGCATAGGACGAAGCAGAAACATGATCCGGCGCAGGGAACAATGAAACCTTCATTTGACCGTTCCCTTCCGATGTACAAATTAACTGTCCCTTTTGCTCATAAAGGTGGGCACTGCTAATAACGAGTCTCTCCTGACCCCACAGATTCAAACGATACGCCTGCAATGCTTCCTTACGGGTCAGAGTAAGCAGTCGAACAACCTGTCCGTTCTGATGGATGAGCTGTACCTCATGTTCACGTCCGGCCAGCGGACGAATGACCCACTGCTCCTCCCCTTCAACAACAGTTGCGCCTGCAGCGGTTAACTTGGAGCATGTTGCCTTTGCGATCACATACTCGGGAGCAACTCCTTCATGAGCATAAAAAACCGCCGTATGTTCATGCTCCAGCAGCGTCAGCGGCTGCACGGTCGCGCTAATGATCTCTATGCCATAAATGTTAAGGTTAAAGGGGAAAATAGCCGCCGTTCCACTGCCAAGCTTAAATGTTCCTTCTGCTGGAAAGCGTACCAGCCCTTTTGCCGTTTCTAATACCAAGCTTACTTCGCGTTCTGGCATTGGAATATGATCTTGAAAATTATTAAGAAACACAAATCCCCGTCCTTCTCGCTGACGAACCGACCAACGAAGCTCTTCAGTGTTTTCCGGTGCCAGTTCCTGCTGCCCCTCAGGTATGACACATCCCATTGGAGCCAGCCTCTCGCCAAAAGCATCCAGAAACATGGCAATACTGCGAATGCGGTCATACGATTCGCCAATGCGTCCGAATTCACCGAGCGGTGATTGATAATCATACGTGATCTTGGGCAAGGCTTGTTCATTCATAAACGTTTTTCTACCGATCGGATTTGACCCGCCGTGATACATATAATAACCAACAAGGTTGCTGCCATTTGCCAGCTTCACAACCGTCATGGCTTCCACACTGGAGGCGGGAACATAAGGACGTGCGTTATAGCTTACCTGCATTCCACCCGCCAATTCACAATAAGCTGCAGGATAGTCCAGCGTATCATAGTCAACAGGCTCTGCAGGGCACAGGTGCAGATCACGAAAAAGATATTCTCTGCTCGGCGGCTGATTCGGAATCCAGGGTGTATAAGCATATCCTGCCAGCATAGGCAGTGTCCCCTCCTCTGGCACAGCTGCTCCTCCCCATGCTGTTACCGTAAAGAATAATGGCTGAATGCCAGCTTCCTCGGCAATGCGCCGCAGCTCAGCCAAATGCTCCTTGCCATCACGGCCAATTGTGATATATTTACCACTTTTATACCCCCATGCATCAAGCGCCGCACCGCAGTGCATGTATTCATTCTCCAGCTGAACGGCGATAATGGGGCCACCCTCCTGGAAGTAGCAGCCTTTTAACTGACGTGCAATTTCCCGGTACAGTCTTGTAGCCAAATGCAAGTAACCCTCGTCGTTGGATCTGACCTCAAAAGGATAATTAAAAATCCAATCCGGCAGCCCTCCGTTACGCACCTCTCCATGACAGAATGGACCGATCCGTATAATTAGCGGCAAATCATGCTTGGAACACAGATCAACAAAGTGACGTAAATTCAGATTTCCCGACCAATTGAATACACCTTCTTCTTCCTCATGGAAATTCCAAAATACATATGTTGCGATGATATTAACCCCGCCAGCCTTCATTTTGAGCAGTTCCTCTTCCCACTGCAGATAAGCAAATCTCGAAAAGTGAAACTCGCCTACTACCGGAATGAAAGGTTGGCCATTATGGGTCATGTAATAGTTCGTAAAATCAAATGCTTCTCCCTGCGGATTTTCTCCACCCTGGCCTGAAAGCTTACCCTGGCGAATTTCCTTGTCTTTCTGGTCAAGTTTATAGACAATTTTATTTTGATGCAGCAGTTCCTTCATAGTAATCCTCCTCGTAAAAAATAATAGCGTTTACAAATTTTCACGTTTCATATCGGATCATCACAATCAAATATTTGATAAGTTTGGTTCATCCATTTGTTTTTTTGCCGTACTGGTCTTTCCCAGCTGAGACCAATAACGTTCTCCATTATTTTTGTCAGCTGTCAAGGTGAAACAGGATAACAGGGTGAAGAATCCGGCAATGCCCCCCAGGATGATATAGGTCGTCGGGAAATCCAGCACCTCATACAACCTGCCAACGATAGGCGAGAAAACAGATACAACGAGGGAGCCCATAAAGAGATACAGCAAATACATCGTTGAAGACAGCCGTTGATCGAAATTAATGGCGATATATTTAAAAATGGCCACCAAAATAATGGGCTTCTCCAGCGAGTGAATCATTTTCATCACCGCAATCCATACCGGACCCAGCGGAATGGATGAGCCTATAATCCGGAAGGACATGATGGCTCCAGCAATAATCAATGCCCATTTGGCGGTGGTTTTGTTGACGAACCAAGGCGTTACAAATAAGAAAACGAATTCAAAAAAGACCTGTATCGCTCCCAGATCGCCGAAGAACTGATTGCCTTCAGCTTCTGTACTGAACTGAGCTACAAAGTAGGTTGCGAACTGCTGATCGTACACCTCATAGATTTGAGCGACACCTACCATAAAAAGCATCAAGAACCAGAACTTTGTGGTACGAATAAGCTGAGACACATCGGTAAGGCGGAGTGAATCGGTTCGCTGCAGCTCCTGATCGGATATTTCAACCTTCGTTAAGATCACACAGATCAGCGCAACCAGAGCCGAAAGCGATGCAATCCAGAATGTCAAATGAACATCGATGTTAATGACTCTTCCGGCTACAAACGTAGCAGCCGCCCAGCCAAGGGAGCCCCACATCCGTACCCTGCCATACTCAAAGTCATATTTGCGGGACACTTTATCCATGTAGGAGTCCACGACACCATTGCCTGCGTTAAAGACGAGACCAATAAAGAGTGCCCCAACAATCGCTCCGATCACAAAATGGCTCTGCAATAGAGGCCCATAAACATAAATAAAGAAAGGCCCTACCAGCAACAGAATCAGGAACAGTACATACAGCAAATGCTTTCTTAAACCAAGCTTATCCGACAGGTAACCGAACACCGGCTGTAACACAAGGGCTACAATGGAGTTGGCTGAATAAAGAAGTCCGGTTTTGGTGCCAGAAATCCCGAGGTTTTGACTCAACCATATCACAAAAAACGACATGGCTGCCGACCAGGTAAACAGGTAGGCAAAATTAAAAATGCTCAAAGACCAATAATTATGTCTGGTAACCGACATTTTCATACGCTACTCCCCCATTATCTTGTTTTCAAAAAGAGGCTACGCACGCCCCACGTTATAGCCCATTCAATCACTCCTTGCGTTATGTTATTATCCGATAATACGCTTTCATAGAGCGGTTTTAAATTCACTGAAAACGGTTTATAATGGATTATTTTCGGATCGTTATGTTTCAAGAAACCTGCGCGCCTGTTGGCCGATGATCTGAATACCCCGCTCGATATTTTCATCCGTTACTCGTGAAAAACCAAGCCGCATTGTGTTCGTCCCTTCGCCTTCTTGAATAAAAAACTTGTCTCCAGGTGTAAAAATAACGCCCTGTTCTGTGCAAGCTTCCAGCAGCCGGTATGTATTTACGCCTGACGGGAATGTAAGAAATAAATGCAGGCCTCCGTCGCCAGACAGTTGTGCCTCGGGAAGATATGCTTTACAGCATGCCTTCGTAAGCTCATATTTGCGCTTATATTCCATACGTGCTTTTTTTACATATTTATCGAAATTTCCATTGAGCAAATATTGATACAATATTGATTGATCGATGGTTGATGTATGAATGGTGCGGGCACGCTTAATGCTCTCCAGATGGTCAATCAGCGCCCGGTCTCCAAGCACCCAGCCCACCCGCAAGCCAGGGAACAGCACTTTGGAGAGGCTGCCAATATAGATGACTCCGTTCCCCTTCCCTGCTGTCGATATTAATGGCGCAACATGCGCTCCCGAGTAGCGCAGTTCCTCATTGAATCCATCTTCAATCACCGGAATCTGATAACGCATCAGCAGTTTCATCACGGCGCTGCGCTTCGCCGGCGACATAACGATGCCTGTAGGATTGTGATAGGAAGGAGTCAAATAGGCCAGATCGAAGTGGTTTGGCTGCTTCTGCAGCACCGCCTCAAGCAGCTCCACATTCATACCGTCACGCTCCATCGGAATACCGGTAATCTCAAATCCTTGCAGCTTCAAATTTTTGAGCGCTGTATGATGGGTCGGATTTTCACAAATGACCGCTCCGCGGCGCGCAGAAGGGCGAAGTGCCGACAGCACCATGTCAAAGCCTTCTGTAAATCCGCTTGTAATCAGCATATCCTTGCCGCAGATATCGACACCCTTATTCTCCATATAACGCATCAGGTGATTGAGCAGCGGCTTGTAGCCCTTGGCGTACCCATAGTTGAGCAGCACCTGCCCTTCGATAGCCATTCGGTCCAGAAAGGCTCGCCTTATATCGCCCAGATCAAACAGCTGCTCATCCGGAGCGATGCTTGTGAACGAGATGATTCCCTTTTTGGCGCGAATGCCCTGCTTCATCATATCCAGCTCTACAGCTGATACAGCATACTCGTTCATTCTTGCCTTCCAGTCGATCTGCCAGGCGGTGGAGCCGTCAGCCCCCCCGTTATTTGCAGCCAAATGGCCCACCATAGCGGCCACATAGCTGCCCTTGCCTGGAATCGTATACGCAAATCCGTCATCCTCCAGGCCTTCATAGGCTGCAATCACTGTATTACGGCTCACCTTGAGCAGACCGCTCATTTCCCGTGTGGAGGGCAGCTTCTGGTCCGCCTGCAGCGCCCCTTTTATAATTAAACGTTTGACGTATTCTTTCACTTGTATCGTGACCGGACGGTCATCGACGAGTATGAAATCCTGAAACATCCTTCATCGCCCCCAGCTATAATGATGTCATAGGAGTTAAGAGAAAAAAAGAACCACCGTATTGGATTTTTCATCCTACGATGGTTCCTCCACATTTAGTTATATCCGTGTTTTGATCATTATAACATCATCTCAAGAAAGGTAATCAGCTGGTTTAAGTGTGAATGCTCCCACCGCCTGAAGAGGCTGGGGCTTCTTGTTTCGACGATCGCTGCCTCTCTGTAGGAAAGGTCTGACTGGATCTCCACAAGCGTTCGATGCGGCA
>NZ_JBHIRY010000053.1:0-17088 GCF_042138635.1 Paenibacillus medicaginis
GATATTGCTGAATCATGCTTCGCTCATTTCCAGTTCTACGTGTGTTTTATTAGGGCGTTTATTTCACTACAGTCCCTAAGCTTGTTATGAGGTGGTTATAATGTCAGATCTGCGCCAATTAGTTGGTACACGGATTAGAGCAATGAGAAATGCAAAAGGTCTTACACAGCAGAAACTGGCTGATATCGCCGGATTGGATTATAGATATATTGGGGCATTAGAAAGAGGCGAAAGAAATTTTTCCATTGATACACTGGAGAAAGTTCTAATCGCCCTAAATGTTTCCCTTAGTGAGCTGATGTATTCAGATAGTGAAATAGATAACGACGAGTCTTTAAAGCGAGAAGCAATTGATGAATTCATAGGAATTGTCAGTATGTTGAATGAGAAACAAATTAGAAGCATTAGGAATATAAATATTGAATTTAAACGTGCATTTTGATTAGCAATATTGGAGAATAGAGTTTCGTCCTCATTCTATTATTTTGGATAAATCCCATCCCCATTTACTTTCGTAAAAGTCATCGTTGAGTATTTTTGTTTGGAATATATCTCCAATTTTCACCTCGTCTTTTAAATTTTCTATATACTTTTTTGCAACCCGTGAAATATGTATTGAACCATAGTTTCTTGAATCATCCGTCTTAATAGTAACATTGATAAATGATTGGCTAACTGATGTTACTGTACAATGAACTACGTCCCCTATTTTTAAAAACTCCAAACTTCCCTTAGCATTTGTATATAACGTAACTTGTTTTAATAATGCAGTGGTTACTTCCTTACTTCGATGATGCTCATCCACTGGAACATGAGAACTTCTAAGTGCCTCATCCAAGCACATAATTGCTGTTTTCAGACATTGCTCCATACTTCTTTCGTCTTTAACTAACGAGAAAAGTGCCTCAAACTCTTTTCTTTGTTTTCGAGTTTGACCAAAGCTTACCTGGGTACCAACATGTAGCCCCCTCATTGCGCACATCAAATGAAATTTAAATTTCTTATACTTCTTTGCAATAGTCCCAACTTTAATTTTCTTATCTAAATAATAATTGAAGTATGCAGCAACATAATAGGCTTCATAACCATCACTATCTAAAAATATTTTGTTTTTGTAAGAATTTAGCAGCTCCCCATAGTATCTATGTGTACTGTGCGGCTCATTTAAGAACATCGAAATATATGAAGAAATTTGAGTAGTCAAAGTTACTACCTTGTTCTTGCTAATGTTATCTGCTAAGTCATACTGTTTTGATCTTCGCTCATAATATAATCTAAATTGGGGCTCTATTGAGTTATAAAAATCCTGAAGCCGTTTATGGAAGTGTTTGGTTGATGTGAATGCTTCAGATTTCACTTCCGTTTGTCTATTTGTTGTAAAAATAACACGGTCAGATATTACATCTTCTCGGACTTCTATAACCTTTACTACAACATGTGATAAATCGTTAATATACTTCTCATTTTCAAACAGAACGTAACTTGACTGGCAACCATTAACTATTTGATAATCAAATAACTCTACAGTATCACCCGTTACTTTTATTGTTTTAGCCATAATGGTAATCCCATTATTTAACACAGCAAAACGAGCTTGATCCACCTCGTTTATTATAGTTTCCTTTATTTCCAAATTAACGGAGTTATACCCCTGAAAATCTCTTACATTGTCTTCAAAAATATTTGTAAGCATATTACCATCACTATCTTTTAATATTTGTACAAAGTCCTTACACTTAACAACCCCTAAATAAGCTTGGTTTACCCCCTCTATTTTGGGGAATGAAACTTTTTTTTCCATTATAATTGTTCTGCTTATTTTCTTCTTTAGTTCTTTATATGTTAGAATGATTTTCTCGGAACCGTACGGAAGGAAATCAACAACTGAGAAATCTTGTGAAAGCTTAAAGGGCTTGATCTCAATATTAATTCTATCTTGCAACCCGTTATCTTCATTCCATTTTCCACAACAAACATAAAATAAATCCAATGTAGGGGATTCATTAAAATCAACACTATGTGAATAAATAATATCTTTTATTTCAATTAGGGTTTCCATTTTTTCGTTGGTCTTTGGTCTCTTTTCTTCACTCTCAAAAAATGCTTTTACTCCATAAACAAAATCACCAATTTCAGAACCACTGAAGCTTTCACTTGTTTTAGACTGAATAAAAATAAACTTCACTTCTAATGAGTTGGATTCATTAATAATGCTAGTTACATCGTCCTTTGTTACAACTAACTTATCATTAATGATTATGGCAACCCCATCTAATCCCTTTTCGCCTTCATCTGTCATTACATCGTTAGGATCAAAACGATCGAGAGTATACTTATTTATAATACATCTATTAATAAAATGTTCGAAAGCCGTCTCTTTTTTCATATTTTCTATACTATATTCTTTTACATGAGTTTCTAAAAAGCTTTCAATAATTTTATTCATTATAATCCCTCCGACTTACAAATTATGTTCTGATGACCTATTGTAAATTCTACACTTCTCTCCATTATCCTGCTTTTTTATAAACTCGACTTTAACTTCATCGCTCCGAATCCGTCGATTTTGCAATTAATGTCGTGATCCCCATCAAACCAGACGGATATTTTTGACTTTGGTGCCGATCTTCAGAACTGATGATACTTTCAGGTCCTTAATTCGCATTTACTCCTCACTCTTCAAAAGTGCTCGATACCGCTCTATTTGCTCCTTCGTCGCGGCTTCCCGCAACGATTCCAACTGTGCAGCACACCTCTTGAAATACCCTCCCCAGCTTATGGGCAAGTCTTAGCGCCTGCAAAATGCACTCGACTGCATCACGCGGTCGCCCCATCCACTGTTCATACATCGCCCGTTGGTAGAAATAGTGGTAAATTTCATCGTTGTTTGATGAACCTGATTCTATGGCAAAGCCCACAGCTTGTTCACTGAACGTATGTAAAATCCGATCAATCCGCCACCCATACCGCACCGCCGCCTCCATAATCGTGGTCAACCCCTTCACACATTCATCGGGATGCTTATGCAGAAAACTCACATATTCCTCCAGCAGATCTTCCTGTCCCATCTCAATCTCCAGGGCAAACAGGTTCATCTGTGCTTTATGTTTGAACTCCTGTATCACCTGTTCTTCCGCCTCATTCAGCGTCCCCCCCATTCCAACCCCGCATATCGCCTGATACACACTCGTGCCTCCTCTACCCTTCCCAGCTTCTGATAGGCAAGACCCTTCATTTCAAGACTATATCCGTGATAATACAGCAACGGGCGCTCAGCAGGGTTATATCGGGCAGACCATCCCTTGGATTGACGTACCTGCCGCTCTTCACGAATACACTTCACGCATTGGTACAAAATATCCGCCGTCCCCATCACCTTGCTCCAATTTTCAAAGCCTGCAGCCATACTCAGCATCTCAACAACGATGTCCGGTTTGAGTGATTTCAGGATGAAAGTTTGCAAAGATAGTTCTTTTACAAAAGTAGTATAGACGAAGCCACACTCCTGGGGAATGACTAGTTTCATTCATTATACTACTTATAATGTGCAATTTCATACCATTATTGCTAGATATTTTGTCCTGACTTTTATAGCCTATCTTATCTAAGCTTGTTATGAGGTGGTTATAATGTCAGATCTGCGCCAATTAGTCGGTACACGGATTAGAGCAATGAGAAATGCAAAAGGCCTTACACAGCAGAAACTGGCTGATATCGCCGGATTGGATTATAGATATATTGGGGCATTAGAAAGAGGCGAAAGAAACTTTTCTATAGATACGTTGGAGAAAGTTCTAATCGCCCTGAATGTTTCCCTTAGTGAGTTGATGTATTCGGATAGCGAAATAAATAACGACGAGTCTTTAAAGAGAGAGGCTATTGATGAATTCATAGGAATTGTTAGCTCATTAAATGAGAAACAGATTAGTAGCCTTAGGAAAATAAATATTGAATTTAAACGTGCATTTGATTAGCACCTCAATTTTTCACCTCGCTAGTGGTACGGTTCATCTTAACAGGTCTATTGACGAAAAATGTGAAGGGAGCTGGTGGCGACCAGCTCCTACGTGCTAAACGTCAATCTTATCTCTTTAAATCTTCGGCAACTTGAGCAACAATACTTGAGATGGTGATTTCTGTCCCACCTCACTTCGAAGTATCATTCCACCATGCTTTGAAGAGCATATTCCCTATCTTGATAATTGTTTCCACCTATTCTCTAATATCGGGTATTGGTATGTTTTCATTCGGCCTAAGAGATCGGCTGCTTCTGTAGCTATTACCATCAAATCCAAATGGCTTGGATTCATAAATCCTTTTCTAACCCCTTGATGGACCATTGTTAACTGTGGATCATAATACTCTGGACAGTGAAAAGTTTTCACGTTTAAGAAGCAAGCGAATCCGTGTCCGAATGGGACGATTTCTGCTTGGAACGAATTATTTGAGTTAGGGCCAGATGCGGGTTTTGAGCAAACAAACGAAAAATCGATTGGCGCAAGTAAACTACGACGGTCGCCTCCGACACGATGGATTTGGACGGTGTGCGCAGATAGCGGAAGAACAGTGCAGGCGTTCGACCGGAAAAGTGTAAAGCCAAAAGCTGCACCAAACCCATCGCGATGACGCTGCACATGACGAAGCCTTCGATGGCCTGGAGGGTCAGTCGAATCCGTTTCCGATCGGACGCGTTCGGTCACCTGCTCCAGCGGATCCGCCTCTCCTTTGCGACGGTAGCGGTTCAGCTTCGGCATCGACGCGCTCCAGAAACGGTAACCGAACGCGCCGATCACTTGCTTCATTTCCCGAAACGTACATTCAATCTTGAAACGGTATCCGTATAGCGCGATGATCTCCGTCGCCTCCAGCGCCAAATCGGTGCTGACGAGAATCGAAAGGCGGTCGCCGTGCCGAACGAGAACGAAGCGCAGTTCCTGATATAGGCCCTGGCCCCATAACAAATCCAGACACAGGAAGGAAACGATTTCTTCCTTGCCATAGAGCGTCACAACAGCGGTTTGAAAATCGGCCTCGCGCGTCTGGAACAACTCAGCAAGCTTCAGCATCTTGCCTTTCTTCGGCGGGCGACCGCGGCCCGGCTTCTTTGGCGCAGGTGGTTCGTAGGCGACCGCATTCATTTTGGCTTTCGTGACCAGGTGCATGCGTACATCGCCCGATTGATTGATGTCCGTTAGCCGCTGCAGTGCGGGGATGGACAGAAAATAGCGGTCCGGCAGAAGCAGCGCCTCACCAAAGGTGCCGTCCTGCAGATTCATAAACAGAGGCAGGCAGAACCACTTTTGCGGCGTGCCCGCCAGAATACCGATGGCACCGAACAGATGACCGAAAATGTACTCGCCCTTGGAAGCATTTTCAGATTCTTGGTGCAGCTTCTTCACGCCCGGCATATGCCGTCCTTCCTTGGCCTGCTTCATCCCGTCGCCAACGAGCACGACACGCCCGCGCACGTGGAGGAGCGGAGCGAAACGGCAGACGGCTTCCTGCCAGGCCAGCCGCAGCGATTCGAGCGACCGGGCGGAAGAACGAAAGAAATGGATCATGGACTCGTAATGACGCGGATTCAGCGCCAGATCCCGAATGATGGAGGTTACACCGAGATGGTCGGAACGGACCATCAGGCCGACAACGAGGACAACGAACCACTCGAAGGTGGCAGCGCGGGAGAAGCAAGTTCGAAATGTAGACAGAATTTCATTCAAATATTTCAACATAGACTGGTCGATCGTGAGAAAAAAGAATACACTATTCTTGTAACCCTCTCTTGCGATCTGATCTCCTTTCTGGCCTGAGAACCTTAAGGATATCATGGATTTGCTTGATTGGGTTATTTTGCTATGTGACGTTTTTTCGACGAGAACTTTTCACTGTCCAGAATACTCATTAATATTGAAAATACCAACAGGCTTTTTATGAATTCCAATCTGAGTCCAGCATAATGCTTCAAAGAGTTCTTCAAATGTCCCATATCCTCCGGGCAATGCAATAAAACCATCTGCCAATTCACTCATGGTCGCCTTCCGTTGATGCATATTCTCTACTTCAATCAGTTTGGACAACCAGTATGAACCATTTCTCCAGCAAACAATCCCTTCGGCATAACGCCAGTCACAGTGCCGCCTAATTCTAATACGGTATTTGCCACCTCGCCCATCAATCCAACATTGGATCCCCCGTAGACAAGCTCCAATCCGTTCCTTACTATTTCTTCACCTAAATGTTGGGCATGGATCTGAAGTTCAGTTTCTTCCCCCGAGTTAGATCCGGCATAGACACATATTTTTTTCATACACATCCCTTACACTACATCTTGTTATGATATGATATATATGTTGCTAAATATAGATATGGATGTGAAGAGATGGATTCAAAGGAATTTCAGCACTGGGTAGAAGCTTTTTATAAAACCAGAGGATGGGCGGACTATGGTCCATTTATTCGAATGGGCTTTTTAATGGAAGAGACAGGAGAAGTCGCAAGAGTGGTGCGTTCGTTGGAAATCGGGAGGAATCGCCCTGACGAAGCTGATAAACGAACGGATGAACTAAAGAGGGAGCTAACAGAAGAACTGGGAGATGTGCTCAGCAATCTGATCATTTTGGCTAAGAAGTATGATATCAGCATGGAAGAGATCATGGAAACCCATGTGAGAAAGTTAAAACAAAGGTTCCGTGATGAATAACCCCCCCACTTGGAAAGCGACGTTTTTCTCGAACCAATACTAGATTTCCTAAATAAGCGAAGGAGCAATTGTTCGGAATTTCCGAACAATTGCTCCTTCGCTGAAGAACTTGTAAGTCAAACTTACAGGTTCAATATCGGCAAAATCTACACGTACCGGCATCTACTTGCAGTTGTGAAGTGTTACTTGCCAACTCTGCTGAGCAACTGAGAACTGTCAGGCTCAAACACTAAATCATCCTTGCTTCGTATCTCTACCCCGAAACACGAATCTCATGACGTTTCATATCGATGACTGCACCGACGGATAGCAAGAAATCAGCCCCGATAATCCCATACATATCGAAGCCATAATCCATCGCACCGATCTGAATCGTGAATCCTGGTAAGGAGGACTCACCCATCCGTACATGATCAACTTTCTTCTCGTAGACGTACTCCTCGCCGCCAATTCCTCGCATCGTCCGAATCATATCCATTAACTCTGGCTCCAGCCCTACTTCCGCTGCAATTTCAGCAGATAACAATGTCGCGGCGGATCCGGTATCAATCAGAACGTTAGAAATGGTGCGCTCCATCCCTTTGTGTGCAATCACAAGTTCCACAAAAGGCAGTCCGTTCCTGATCTTCATCTTCATCGAAGCGCCCGCACTCCTGTCCATTGCGTCACGGTGATGTCAAGTTGGTCGTGAGATGTATGAACAACGTACATTTCCCGTTGCTTATTCTCCCGATGCAACTTGATATATGATCGGAGCGCTTCTTTACTGTTATCGTCAAAAGAGCCAATTACGTTCAACTGATCTAGAACACGCTTGTTGCCTTGCGTGCTTGCTTCAATAGCTTCAACCAACACCCATTGCGCAGAATAGCGGCTACGCACCTCTGACCATTGCATGGACAACCCTCCGTTCGTATGCCCCATTTTCTTTTATTATATCACATCCATCAGCGGCCAAATCAACGTCTCACGCCACCCCAACTGGGTTTGTTTGAAACCACATCTCCTTCGTAATGTGGTTCCAAACAAACCTTATTTTAACGGCCTCCGCACGGATTTTGTGAAATCCATTGTTCTTCCCATAATGATGGATGCCAAGAAAGTAAAGAATGCCGTCTTGATATCCATGACCATGGCTCCTAGTATAAGCACCAAAAAGTCAAATGCAATATGAACGGTTCCCATTTTCAGATTCGGAAAACGAAGTTGAATTAACCGAGCTAATAGCCCTACACCCCCGCTGGTCAGTCCTTGTCGAAAAACGATTCCCGACCCCAATCCCAAAAAAGCCCCTCCAATCACAATGCCTAACCATAAAGGAGGATGCACCCAATTCCGGATAGGATACAAAAGGTCAAGGAAGACCGACAGAACCCCTGCAACCATCACCGTCTGGATAACAAAGGAACGCCCAATACGCTTCCACGCCAGTAAAAATAAAGGAATATTAAGAGCAAATACAACGATGCCTGTATTCCAATTCAAAACATAGAGGGTAAGAACCCCGATCCCCGGAAAACCTGTGCTAAATAGATGAACAGGAACATAACCGAGATTCACGCCTAAAGCCATAATAAAACATCCAACGAATGAAATCATGATGTTACTTACTCTCAATGTAGAGGGCCCCCGTCTGTCTAAGCCAACTGGTTATGGGAAATTAACCTGTGAATATGCACGGCCAGATAGGTGAGTTCCTCGTTTGGAATGGTCTTCCCGTACACCTGGTTGACATACTCCTTGATTTTAAAAGCTCCGTCCATCGACTCCGGATAAAGGCTGGCGATTTGTTCAAACAATATATTGTCACTGCTCTCTAACATCTTATCCGTATATAATCGCTCCACAAAAAACTTCACATGGGTGACAAAGCGGGTATAATGAACGTTTTCTGTATCCATATCAATATTCATCGAATACCTGACCAGGTTGACGATGCTGCCAATCATTTTGGCCATCTTCATGCCGTCCTTGGATTCCTTCTCCTCGCTTTGGGCATTGATTAAATGAAAAGCGATATTGGCCGCTTCCTCCTTGGGCATTTCGATGTGCAGCTTTTCTTTGATCAGCTCCAAGGAGAATAGCCCGATCTCATATTCTTCAGTATAGTAATTTTTAATTTCCCAAAAAACCTTGTTGGTAATCGCAATATTTTTATGATACCGTTCCACCGCGAAATGCAAATGATCCATCAGGGTAAAATAGATCCCCGTGTTGAGCTTGGTCTGCAGCTTCTTTTCCGCGTATGCCACAATCTGCCCGGTCAGCTCCACGTATACCGGAGGAATGGCGTCCAATACACCGAGATACTCCTTGACTTTGACATTTTCGACAGGTACGAACATTTGGTCGGCCTGGTGTTCCTCGACGATATTGCCCGCTTTTTGACCATAACCGATGCCTTTGCCAAACAGAATATATTCCTTGTTCTGCTCATCCTCTACCAAAACGACGCTGGAATTCAACACTTTTTTGATTTTGATCACCACGGATCACCTTCCTGACCGAAAGATGGGCAATTAATCCAGATCTTCACCATTGCTTTCAATTACTTTTTTATACCAATAAAAAGAATCCTTGCGGCTGCGCTGCAACGTGCCGTTTCCTTCGTCATCCTGATCGACATAAATAAAACCGTATCTTTTGGACATTTGAGACGTGGAAGCACTGATGATATCAATCGATCCCCAGCTTGTGTAACCGAACAGGTCAACGCCGGCTTCTACCGCTTCTCTCATTTGTGCAAAGTGTTCTCTAAAATATTTGATCCGGTAGTCATCGTGGATGGAGCCGTCGCTTTCCACCTGGTCCACGGCGCCCATGCCGTTTTCCACAATGAGCAGCGGTTTTTTATAGCGGTCGTATAACTCAATTAAGGAAATTTTCAGGCCCACCGGGTCAATCTGCCATCCCCAATCCGTTACGGGCAAATAAGGATTTTTCACCCCTGTGATCGTATTGCCTGACGTTCGCTCCAGCCCCTCTTTGGCGGACTCGGTTAACGACATATAGTAGCTGAAAGAAACAAAATCGACCGTGTGCTTCCGCAAAATCTCCCTATCTCCCTGTTCCATTTGCAGATGAATATTTTTCTGCTCGAGCATGGTTTCGATCAGGGGCGGGTATTCTCCAAATACCTGCACATCCGCGTAAAAATAAGTGTGCAGATTCCTCATCAGCGTAATCTCCACATCTTTGGGGTGGCATGTATTCGGATAGGTCGTCAGCATCGTCAGCATGCAGCCTACCTGGCTGCCCGGAATGATGCGGTGGCAATCCGCCGTCACCTGCGCCGAGGCGACAAACTGGTGATGCAGCGCCTGATAAATGACTTCTTCCACCTTGCCCTCCGGACAACGATCCGGGACAATGCCCGCAGTTGTGAACGGATGGCGGATGATGCTGTCGATTTCGTTGAAGGTCAGCCAGTATTTCACCAGGTCCTTATAACGCGTGAAGCAGACATTGCTGAATTTCACAAAATAATCGATGACCTTTCTTTCCGCCCAGCCGTTGTATTTGACGCTTAAAGCAAGCGGCATTTCATAGTGGGAAAGCGTGACGATCGGTTCGATGCCAAGCCGTCTCATTTCCGTGAACAAGCCGTCGTAAAACTTCAGCCCCAATTCATTGGGCTCGTTCTCTTCCCCGGTCGGAAAAATCCGGCTCCAGGCAATCGAGACGCGCAGCGCCTTGAAGCCCATTTCGGCAAACAGGGCCAAATCCTCCTTATATCGATGATAAAAATCGATCCCTCTGCGTTTGGGATATTTTGGGACGTCCGGATCTTGCATCGCCCGTTCGATCATTTCGGTGGTAACGACCTGGTGCGCTTCGTAATCCTCAACATTTAAATGCGGTCTATACATGGCTATGTCAGCTACAGACGGACCTTTCCCATCCACGTTCCAAGCGCCTTCCGCCTGATTGGCGGCAATAGCGCCGCCCCATAAAAAGTCTGTTGGAAATCCTTTGCTCATTTCTATTCTCCCCCTTGGTTTAATTTCCTATAGCGGTTACAAACATCAAAGTATCCTGTTGATTTACCTGTTTTACATCCACAGCAGTCTCTACCGCGTATTTGTCCTTATTGGTCACGATGGCGATGGTTACCGGATCATAACCTTCCCCAATAATCTTCTCAAGATCGAACTTCAGCAATAAATCGCCGGCTTTGACCTCATCCCCGGCTTTAACCTGGGGTTCGAAATATTTGCCCCGCAATCTTACGGTATCGATTCCTACATGGAACAGCATTTCGATGCCGTTCGCCGTACTCATGGCAATGGCATGGTTTCTGCCGTAAACCATCTCAACTTTACCATCCACTGGTGCGTATAATTCACCTTTGGCGGGAATGACCGCAATTCCATCCCCCATCGCTTTGGTGGAGAAGACCTCATCGTTCACCTCAGATAAGGGAATCATTTCCCCAATCACTGGGCTTTTGAACTCTCTCACCGTATTTGGCTGGTCAGCGGATTGGTGCTCTTCCATTTTGGCCTTATTGTCCTTGCCGAGAATAAAGGTCAACACAAAGGCAACAGCGAAAGAAATGACCAGCGCGATGACGGCATTGATGATATTTCGCGGCAGCTCTTCCGAGATGAACATGGATAGACTGGCCAGTCCTGGTCCGACCAGCACAAATGCCTGCAAGCCGACAATACCGGTAAACGCCCCGCCAATAAGAGAACTGATCATGACGCTGCCGAGCACTTTTTTATTTTGCAGGGTGACCCCATACAAGGCCGGTTCCGTAATGCCGAACAAGGCGGAAATGCCGGCGGAGAGAGCCGTGGCTCTTAGCGCTTTATCCTTGGTCCGCACCGCAACGGCGAAGCAAGCGCCGCTTTCCGCGATATTGTGGGCAAGCGATGCGGGCAAATAGAGCAATTCCTTGCCGGTATTTCCTAACGCGGTGAGAACGTATGGAACGAGCGCTTTGTGCATGCCGACAGATACCATCAGCGGCAATACGGCGGCCAAGAGTGCTACGGCAATCCACCCCACCTTATCGAACAAAGTTAAAATGATGGATGAGAAACCCTCACCGAGCGTATAACCGAGCGGGCCCAAAATGAGCAACGAGACCGGCACGGTAATGAGCAGCGACATCATCGGGACAAAAAAGATCCGGATCACTTTCGGCGTAATACGCGTAAACCATTTTTCCATTTGGGCATAAAGCAAGACGGTCAGAATCGCCGGAAAGACCTGATAGGCATAGGCGATGCTTTTGATCTGAAGCCCGAACAACTGAGCACCTTCCCCAAGCATGGCCGTCATGTTCGGCAGAAGCAATGCGCCGACGGCAGCCAGGGCCACCAAAGTATTTACCTTCAGTTTGTTGGCGGTGGTAACAGCCACTAATAATGGAAGAAAGTACAGAGCCGCGTCGCCAATTTGGACCAGGATTTTATACGTGTGGCCGTCCGGGTCGAGAACATTCATTAAACCGAGCAGCAGCAACAGCGACTTTAACATCCCGGCGCCGGCAATGGCCGGAATCAGCGGCTGAAACACTCCCACGATAAAATCCAAAATAACGCTGCCGACTTTCTTCTTCTCTTTCGGTTTAGCGGCGGATGCCGCAGCGGATTCCGAGTCCGGATTCGGCGAGCCCAGCAAATGATTGACTGCATCATAAACTTCAACAACTTCATTCCCGATGACGACCTGGCACTGGCCGGTCATTTTTACAGCGATAACTCCAGGAATACTTTCGAGTCGCTTGACATCGGCTTTGCTGTTATCGACTAAAGAAAACCGCAATCTTGTCGAGCAGTGCTCGAAATGGGCAATGTTTTCCTTGCCGCCCACATGCTTCAGAACTTCCGCGGCTGTCTGTTTGTAATCCATATCCAATGCTCCTTTCTTTCGCAAATTTGTGAAAGGGGCAGGCTTTTTTGCAAATAAAAAAGGACCTAAAACGACAAATCAATCATTTGTCATTTTAGATCCTGCCTGCATTACCAGTCACATGTCTAATGGGTGTATTCGTTTGATTGAATTATATATCATGATTTTGAAAGCGTCAACATCTATATGTCAGCCGGCAAATTCAATCCGATTGCGTCCATTGCTCTTGGCTTGGTAAAGCGCCTTATCTGCCTCAGCAAGAAGTCCCATTAAGTACCCTTCCGGATTGCCCGGCATATGTTCAATATCAAAATTTTCAACAGATAATGCCCCCATACTGAGGGTAATGGAAACAGGTTCGTTTTCATGCCCCACCAAGATGCGGGTAGACTCCACCAATAATCTCACTTCTTCCGCTAATTGTTCAGCTAACCGGCGGTCTGTATCCGGAAAATAGATGATGAATTCCTCCCCGCCGTAACGGATTAGAATATCCGTACTGCGCAGAGATTGTTTAACGGTTTGAGCCGTGCGATAAAGGACCTCATCCCCTATGACATGTCCATAGCGGTCGTTTATGGCTTTAAAGAAATCAACATCAAAGAGGATTAGCGAAAACGGAGCTCTATTTTGAATATTGTTTTTAACCTCATGAGTTAACTGTTCGGTTAAATAATAGCGATTGTAGCAATTGGTCAAGCTGTCCGTAAGCGCCATTTCCTTAAGTTTCTGATTGGCCATGGATAATTCGTTGCGAATGCTATCAAGAGAATGATTGCGTTCCCGCAGGATTTCATTTTGCCGATTCAGTTCTTTAACAAGATAGCGTTCTTGCGAGATATCCTGGAACATAAGAATACGACCGATTTGCATACGGTAAGAGTCAACGATCGGAGAAGCTTGCAAAATAAAATGACTCACAGGTTCCCGCTCAACGATGATTTCAATTTGAGATAATATATTGTTTTTATGCTTGTAATGCTCGAGGAATCTCCGGCTGCTGCCAGCTATTCGAACAGATCCCAGAAACTTCTCCATATCAAAATAATCGCCCACATTTACATCCACAAACAACCGTAAGGCTTTGTTGACTTCAATAATGGATTCGTTCTCGTCCACTACCATAATGCCATATGGAATTGTATTGATCACATCCTCATGAGCGATAGAGACAATATCCAAAACATTGTATCTTTTAATGACAAATACAAAAAATAAAGCGGAAATAAAAATGCCCGCCGAGGTCAACCCCGGAATGATCGGGAGCCATTCCCTTAAGACCACATTAAGAAGCAGGTCCGTTAATGCAAAAGTGGCCAGCACGAAGATTCCCCAGAGCGTTATTTTGACTTGTTTTTTGATGGTTAATATCGTTCTGCAAGAATGGAATGCTCGAAACAAAAAAGAGAGGGAAGCAAAAAAGTAGCTCAATAAAATGACGATCACAACCCAAAACCATGGACCGTACTCTCTATGGATGTACCCGCCTTCCAGCGGTTTTACAAAAAGGTTAAACGGGTTCATGGCCACACCGACTGCTGCAACAACAGCAGGGATAGACAGCAAGAGTAATCTCTTTCTTCCTAATTTACTGGCATTTCCGGTAAGAAAAGCTGTTAGAAGAAGCCAACCGCTGCCCAACATCGAGAGCGCGACAAAAGACAAGGTCACATAAAACAGCTGTAAATGCCGATCATGCGTAATCCCCGTAGCAAATTGACACAGCGGCCAAAGCATCATCAAGAAATGAAACAAAAGGTATACCTTACGCAAATCGGTAATCGCAACGGTAGCAAAAACATATACAAATAATGCAAATAACAGGAGGAACAAAGAGAGATCGTACCATACGGATAAGCTCACAAATTTTCTCCTTTTTAATCCGACAAATTCGATAATTTAGATCGATTCTATTATAGTATATTCCTTATACATGAAAATTAAAATAACTGCAAAAAGACCCTTTTGCATGCTGCAGAAGGGTCACAGTTACTTTATTAATAGATGATTGTCAGGATCTATTCCAATCTCTGCTGACCAGACTTATACCTGGGTATTGCGGCTAAATTGATTCACAGCACTGAACAGAGCTTTTACAGATGAGGTCATAATATCAACGTCAATGCCGCAGCCCCAATATACGCTGCCGTCCGGAGCCGTGATGCCGATATAAGAGACAGCCTGTGATTTAGAGCCGGTTTCCAGAGCGTGCTCTTTGTAGATCAAATCGGTGTAATTCAGTCCAAGATCGGTTTGCAGAGCATTGCTGATCGCATCAAGTCTTCCGTTCCCCGCCCCAGTAATTTCCTTTGCTTCATTGCCGGTCCGGATCGTGACGATGGTTTGGAAATCTTCATGGTCTGTAGCGCGGTATTTAACAAACTCCACAGGTGTTTGGATATTCACGTATTCCTTCACGAAAATATCGTATATTTCATCAGGCATCAGTTCCTTTTGCTGCTGATCTGATACGTTTTTAACGAAGTATCCGAAATTTTCGCGCATTTTCGCCGGGAGATCAAGTCCGTACTTCAGTTGCAGCACATACCCGATGCCGCCTTTGCCGGACTGGCTGTTAATACGGATAATATCGCCTTCATACTCCCTGCCGATGTCCTTGGGATCAATTAGCAGATAAGGGACCGACCAATGCTCTGGTTCCTCTTCCTCGCGCCATTTCATTCCTTTGGCAATGGCATCCTGATGCGAACCGGAGAACGCGGTGAATACCAGCTCACCTCCGTAAGGATGTCTTTCGCTTACTTTCATTTTGGTCAGCCGCTCATAAACGGAGATGATCGCAGGGATGTTCTCAAAACTCAACTTCGGGTCCACCCCGTGCGAGTACATGTTCAGAGCCAGCGTTACAATGTCCACGTTCCCTGTTCTTTCCCCGTTCCCGAACAAAGTACCTTCGACGCGCTGCGCTCCGGCCAGCATCCCCAGCTCCGCATCCGCCACTCCTGTTCCCCTGTCGTTATGCGGATGGAGCGACAAAATCACGTGCTCCCGGAAATTCAGGTGCTCGCTCATATATTCGATCTGGCTGGCGTAGACGTGAGGCATGGACATGGATACCGTTACAGGCAGATTGATGATAACCGGGTTCTCCGCCGTCGGCTGCCATATGTCGAGCACGCTGTTGCAGATGTCCAGCGCAAATTCGATTTCTGTGCCTGTAAAGCTTTCAGGTGAATACTGGAACTGAAAATTCCCTTCCGTTTCCTCCGCGCACTGCTTCAGCAGCTTGGCGCCGTTCAAAGCGATGTCGATAATTTCTTGTTTGGATTTGCGGAATACCTGTTCCCGCTGCGCCACGGATGTCGAGTTGTACAAATGGACTACGGCTTTTTTCGTACCTTTCAACGCTTCAAAGGTTTTGCGGATAATATGCTCTCTCGATTGGGTAAGCACCTGGATCGTTACATCATCCGGGATCAATTCCTGCTCAATCAATGTGCGCAAAAAGGTGAACTCCGTTTCCGATGCTGCGGGAAATCCGACTTCGATCTCCTTGAATCCGATATCTACAAGCAATTTGAAGTATTCCAGCTTTTCCTCCAGATTCATCGGAACGATTAACGCCTGATTGCCGTCGCGAAGGTCGACGCTGCACCAAGTCGGCGCCTCTGTAACATATTCCTTCCGGGTCCAATTCATGCTCGCCTCCGGCGGCATAAAATATCCTCTGGCGTACTTGTTAACGTTTTTCATGGATATCCCTTCCTTTCATCGATTTTCCGTGCCTGACAGCCAAAGACCGGACGCGCAAAAAAAGCCTTTCATCTCCATTAACAGAGACGAAAGACTTTGACATCTTACGCGGTACCACTCCGAATTCATGCCATACTCGGCATGCACTCTACGGATATGAGTTTGCCAAAACGGACAAACCCGGCATCCTCCTGATGATAACGGTCAGGCTCCGGCTCCACCTACTTCACGGGTTCAGCGAGCAACTCCAAGGCGAGTTCCGATCTTCTCCACGGCTGTTTCGCACCATCCAACAGCTCTCTGTTCGCTTGGAAAACCGTACTATTCCTTTTCAACGTATTATAATTATTAGGGATAATGCTATATCACTAATACGATGGTGTCAAGTACAATCTGAATTCAACTTTATAACGTCAAGCATTGACAACCTCATAAATCTCCCGAAGTTTTTTGCCGCCTACCGACAGACCCTCTTCCAGCAGTACTTTCGTTTCTAACAATGAAAGGGTGTTTCCTTCAATGGCTGTAGAATGATGTGTATACTCCAGTTCAAATGCCTGTATATAACTTTTAACAGTAGCTTCCGGGAGTGTGTCTTTTCTCTGATCATACAGAGCTTTTTTCTGCAGTAGTATCTGATAATCCACTCTGCTCACTCCTTTTTATAATATTTTTATTCAAAATTTATGTAGCTCGCTGAATTCATTATATTCTATTTCCAAAGTTAAACCTATTCAGTAGGGTAAGACGAGGGATTACTCCCTCGGACTCCCCGTCAAACCGTGCATGCGGATTTCCCGCACACGGCTTTC
>NZ_JBHIRY010000054.1:0-16520 GCF_042138635.1 Paenibacillus medicaginis
TGCCGGGACAGAAGAAGCACTGTAGGAAATACCATCCTTGAGCGTTACGGTCAGCGGATTGGGGCCGACAGCCGTTACCACAGCCCAGCCACCTCCCAGAATGAGAGGAGTACCGATGGAATCCATATTATCGGAGTAGATCGTCCCGTCTTCACGATAAGTCACGTAGTCCAGAAGGATCCCTTTGGATGAAGAGCCGTCGTTTGACAATGATTTACTGCTGGAGGTATCATTACGGAATTCATAGCTTTCACCCGGTTGGATGATCAGTTCTTCTCCTGCCAATGCCGTGATTCGCATCACCCGTGCAGGTGTGTCGGTATAGACACTCTCTCCCACTGCAGCGTTGGGAGCCGTCTGCTGATCTGTTATCTGAAGCTGCGGCTCGGCGGCATTTGCCGAAGGGATGGACCAACCGCCTGCAGACAACACCACAGCCAGAATAGCCGCACCTATTTTTTTACGTAACATATAACCTGAACCCTCCTAATGTCTGAATCTACTTCTAATCTTTCTACTAAATGCATGTTTCTCCTGATTTAAAGACAGTAACTATAGTCCCCCTCCATTTCCACAAAAACGGGTTTATCCCTATAATATCGGAGAAGATTTTGGATGTTTTCATAGTCATATATGCCCCATTTGAAAACTGATTTTTGAGACAATAGAATCAATTTCCACTAAATGGGTTGACAAAAAATACCGAAACTCTGCTGAGGCAGAATTCCGGTATCTTGTGTTTAACGAATATGTATCTCACAACGCTTTAGTCATAAATACGCTGTTCGGGTCTTCAATATAGTCCGCAAATGGCCCGCAGTACTCGAAGCCGAAGCTTTCATACAGTCTTCTGGCCGGTGCAAAAGCTTCCATGGAGCCGGTTTCCAGACTGATCCGCTCATACCCCTGCCGCTTGGCTTCTTCGATAATATAGGCGAGCATCTCCCTGGCAACCCCTTTGCGCAAATGCTGTGCAGCGGTACGCATGGACTTCACCTCTCCGTGAAGCGGGTCAAGCTCCTTCAGCGCCCCGCAGCCCAGCAGTTGATCCTCCTCCCAAACGCTCCAGAAGGTAATCTCCGGCTTCTTCAAGCCGTCAAGATCCAGAGCATGAACACTCTCCGGAGGAGAGGTATCATGCATGTCCTGCAGATGCTCTCCAATTAACGCGATAATCTCGGGTCCGGTTAAATCATCCTTTTTGATATCCAACGCAGGTCACCCCTTATGCCTATATTAATTCAGCATCATATCATGTAATTCAGCAAATGAATATAGAAATAATTCAGGCTCAATCTGAACATCGGTGCTTGGCGCCGGGCCGTTGGAGCGAGGAATCGTCGTCCTTTTCCGCTAACGGACTAGAGCGCTCTTATTTGCCCCAAAAGCGGAATTTCATTGTTTTAACGGACTGGAGAGACCCTATTCACCTGAAAATGACCCAAAACCTGTACTTAAATGCTAAATAAAGGCCATGGAGTCCGCTAACATTCTACAAATGCTTGATTTCGATGAAATAGCGGCATTACAGTCCGTTAGGAGGATCGCACAACGCCGTCTGGTCTTGTCAGGCTCCGATTTCGGTTTTGAATCGTCATTCATCCTCGGAATGCTCCGGCGTAAGGAATCTGTATCCGATCCCGGGTTCCGTAATAATCAGTTTGGGCCGGGTTGGGTCTTCCTCCAGTTTTTTTCTCAGGTGGCTGATATAGACCCGCAGGTAATGACCTTCGGTGGATTCATTGTGATGACTGCCCCACACCTGCTGCAGCAGCTGCCGCTGTGTAACGACTTTATCCGCGTTTGTGGCCAATATTTTCAGAAGATCGTACTCTGTCGGCGTCAGCTTGACCCGCTCATCCCCCAGCATGACACTGCGCTGTGCCAAATCGATGACCAGGTCGTCGAACTTGAGGACGGGCTCATGAACGGACTTCGCGACATGCCGCAGCGCGACACGGATTCGCGCGAGCAGTTCTCCCATGCCAAAGGGCTTCGTGATATAATCATCCGCCCCGCCGTCAAGTGCGGCGATCTTGTCTTCTTCCCGTTCTTTGGCCGTCAGCACAATAATCGGTACGCTGGACCATTCGCGAATACGATGAAGCACTTCCATTCCCGGCACATCAGGCAGGCCCAGGTCCAATACGATCAAATCGGAATGGATAACCGTGGCTTTCACGATGCCCTCCTCGCCGGTCGCCGCCTCTTCAATTTCAAATTGATGGGCCTGCAGGGTCACTTTAAGCAGCTTACGAATCTGGGGTTCATCGTCGATGACCAGAATTTTGGCCCCTGTGTCGGATGTTGTCATAGATTCTCCATTTCTCCTTCTGAATGCATGGACATGCTCTTGTTTTCGTCACTTAGCGGGAGGCTAATCGTGATGATCGTTCCCCGATCCGGTGCGGGCTCCGCCGATATGGTGCCATCGTGCAGCTCTACGATTCCTTTGCAGATCGCCAGCCCCAAGCCGGTCCCCGGCACATGCTTTGTCCTGTCCGCCCGGTAAAATTTATCGAATATCCGCTCCTGATCGGCTGTATCAAGCCCCATTCCCCTGTCCCTGACGGAGATGATCACCGCATCCGCTTCAACGTGAACTTCGATCGTTACTTCGCTGCCGTCCGGCGAGTACTTGATCGCATTGCTGACCACATTAACCAGCATCTGTTCCAGCAGAACCTCGTCCCCCTGGATCAGCGGAATATGGTCCGGCATATGCACAAGCAGCTTCCGTTGCTGCTGGAAATCCTGCACCTGCTGCAGCACGACACCGAGCAGATCCTCAATATCACACCATTTTTTCCGCAGCTTCAGCATGCCGCTCTCCAGCCGGATCATGCCGAGCAAATTGGACACGAGCCGGTTCATGCGCAAAGCCCCATCCCGGATTGTGGCGAGCAGATCCATTCGATCCGCTGTGGAAAACAGGTTATCTCCTTCAATCAGGGCTGTCGCAGAGCCGATCACCGTCGCCAAAGGAGTCCGCAGCTCATGGGAGACGGAATCCAGGATCGCTGTGCGCAGCTTTTCCGACTCTGCGGTCAGATGAGCCAATCTGGCTTCTTCGCTCAGCTTCAGACGGGCGATGGCGCTTGCGCCAATCTCGGCGAGGGCATCAAGCAGCTTTGCCGTCTCCGGGGGCAGGAACGCGGAGCTGAGGTTCACACCCAATACCCCGTAGATTTTCTCTTCGATACGCAAAGGGATGTACAGACCAGCAGATTCCCGCAGCTTCTCCGCACCCTTGCCGGCCCGGACACCATGCTGGTACACCCACCTGGCGATGACCAGCTCCGCTTCACCGCTTCCCCAATTGGAAGTCTCAGGGGAGGAAGCAGCCAATTCCAATTCATCCTGGCCGTCCGGCAAATAGATAACGGCTTCGGCTTCCGCAGACCGGGACACCTGGAGGACTACATGGTTCAGCAGGGCTGGAATATCGGCGATAGCATTCATCTCTTTACTTAACGTATACAATGATGCCGTATGCTCTTCCCTTTGCCTGGAATATTCCAATTGCTGCTTCAATCTGGCTGCCAGACTTCCCGTTAATGCAGCCACGAACAGGAAGATAATAAATGACACTACATAACGAAGATCCGCCACCGTAAAACTCAACTGGGGAGGAACGAAGAAAAAATCAAAAGCCAGCACGCCCAAGCCTGCCGCATAGAACGAAGATCCTTTACTCCCGTACACCGCGCTTATTAACACGGGCAGCAAATAGATCAGAGCAATATTCACCAGATCAAAAAAAGGACCGCCGATCCATTTCAAAGCAACGGTCAGCAGTATGATAGACAAGGTAACCCATATATACGGGCGTTTTTGCACCATTCATGTCACATCCTAACAATCTCTGCCGTACAAAAACAGTATGAACAAACATCCGGAATTAGGCAACTCCCGGCCTAGATCAGATGTAGGCCAAGTATAGGTCAGGTTGAGGCTAGGCTTAGACAACGGTTACCGCTCCTTCTGACTGAAGCCTGATACGACCAGCACATCCATGTGCCGCCCGTATTTCAGGATCGATTTGACCGTGCTGCCTGTCAGCATGCGCTGCCATACATTCTGCTTCGTCTGTCCGACAATCATTTGTGTGCTTGCATACAGATTAGCTTTCTCCAGCAGCTTCTGTGCCACTTCCCTTGGTTTTCTCGCATATTGAAGCTCAAACTGTCCCCCGAAGCGCCGGGTCAACTGCTGCAAATCGTGGATGCGCTTCTGCTCTTCTTCCGTAAATTCGCTCTGCAGCGTGACAAAATGAACGTACCAGCATGCTTTCAGCCGGTGTGCAATCCGGAAGCCTCTGCGAATCAGACTCTCCGCCCGTGCGCTCAAAGTCACACAGACGAAGATCACCTCCTGCCGCCGCCACGGCCCGCGCAAGGAGCCTCCACGCTCCCATGCTTCCAGCCGTTCGTCCACGTCGTCGGCCAGCTCCCGCAGAGCCAGTTCGCGCAGGGCAATCAGGTTGCCTGTCTTGAAAAAATGGTTCAAGGCCTGATCCACCTTGTTCGCCGCATAAATCTTCCCTTCCCGCAGCCTCTGCTGCAAGGCATTCGGAGCGACGTCGATTAACTGGACCTCATCGGCGAGGCGCAGAATATTATCAGGAACCGTTTCCCGCACTCTGACGCCCGTAAGCTGTTCCACGGCATCGTTCAAACTTTCCAGATGCTGCACATTCATAGTTGAAATGACGGAAATGCCAGCGTCCAGAATCTCCAGAATATCCTCGTATCTTTTCTTGTTCCTGCTGCCGGGAATGTTGGTATGGGCAAGCTCATCCACAAGCACAACCTCGGGATTATGCCGTATGATCTCATCTACATCCATTTCCTCCAGCCGGGTTCCGCGATAGTCGGCCACTTTTCTTGGAATGGTGTACAGATCTCCGATCTGCTCCAGCGTTTCCTGACGCCCATGCGTCTCCAGCAAGCCGATCACCACCTGAATCCCTTTGCGCGGCAAAACATTACCTTCCCGCAGCATCGTATACGTTTTCCCTACACCAGGCGCTGCTCCGATATACACCTTGAAGGTGCCGCGTTTGATGCGGCTGATTTGCTCCTTCACTTCCGTCTCGCTCAGACGCCGGTACGGGTTTGTATCGTGCTGCTGCCGAATGGAGGTCGGCAAAATTCGCTCCCCCTTCGCTTCGGCGGTATCTGCAATAAAAAACAAATCCATATTGTTGACCAGCTTCATCAAGGAATTGGCGATAGAGCCTCTGACCCACTCCTGCCAAGGTGTCTGTTTGGAGTGTCCCAGTACGATTCGTGTCACGTTGTTTTTGATCGCATAATCGACAAGCTGCCTGGGAATCATCCTTCTGGATGTGAACGGAAGCTCAATGAAGTCCGCATCCTCGATTTTCTCGGTCATCTTCATCATGGAACGTTTAAACGCGGTCTGCTCCCTCGTAAGCTGCTTCTGCGGATTCATGAAGGTAACGACCAGCATTTCACCGTTCAGCCTTTTCGCAATTTGCTGGCCGCGGCGAATGTAGATCGATCCGTTCCAATGGTACTGCGTGGAGACCAGTATGCGCTCCGCCGCACCGGAAGGACCGTTCAGGCCTAACTCCTCCCGGTGCTTTTCCAGCGATTCGTTAACATCCTCGGCCACAAGCCGCAAAGCCAGCTCCCGTAACTTTCCCAGGTTGTTCCGTTTGGACAGCGAGGCTTGGGTCGTCTCCAGCGCTCCCTCCGACAGGCGGGTAAGAATCGATTCGGGTGTGACGTCGATCAGACGGATTTCATCGGCCAAATCCAGCGTTTCGGCAGGGACCGTTTCTTCCACTTTAATGCCGGTCAGCTTCTGGGCAAGCTCGTGATAGCCAACCAGTTCATACACATTGATCGTGGTAATGACGCTAATCCCGGCCTTGAGCAGATACTGAATGTCCTGCAGGCGGGTCTTGAACTGTGCCCCCGTACGGTTGCGATGCGCCAGCCCGTCGACCAGCACCACCTCCGGATTGCGCTCCAGCAGCACTTCCAGGTTCAAGTCCTTCTTCTCTACGCCCCCTTGCTGCCAATGAATGCTGGGCACTCTTTCGAGGCAGCCGATTTGCTCGATCGTTTCTTTGCGCTGCATGGTGGATACGGCGCAGATGACCACATCGATCCCCTTTTGCCTCAGACTGTTGCCCTCGCGCAGCATATGATAGGTTTTGCCGGAACCACTGAATGGGCCAATATAGATTTTCAAGCGGCCGCGCTTCAGCTCCGAGATTGACTTTAATATTTCTTCCGGGGTTTTCCTTCTGAATCCTTCCTCCATATGAACCACCCGCAATTATCCAAAATGATAAAGCTTCGTAATGATAGAGTTCCACAAAAAAACCATGACCCCGCCCAGCAAAATCTCCTGAGCGGGGTGACCGTCATTGCATTTGTTTGCTTAAAGCCAAGTTTAATTTCAGCACATTCACCACAGGTTCTCCCAGAAAGCCAAGCTCTCTGCCGGACGTATTGGCCGCCACAAGTTCATTCAGCTTATCCGCAGAAATTCCCGTCAGCTTGCTGATTCTTGGAATTTGCGCCTTTGCTGCTTCCGGACTAATGTGCGGATCAAGGCCGGAACCGGAGTTGGTGATCAGGTCAATCGGCAGCTCGCTGACCGGTACGTCCGGGTTGTCCTTTTTCCACGCTTCCACTGACTCCTGTGTACGGGCCAGCATATCCGGGTTGGAAGGGGCATAGTTGCCGCTGCCCGAGCCTGCCGCATTATAATCAATTGAGGATACACGCCCATGGAAGAATTTAGGATTCGTGAATTGCTGTCCAATCAGCTCCGAGCCAATGACATTGTTCTGCTCATCATATAACAGACTGCCGTCCGCCTGCTTCGGCATTATCGCTTGTGCAATGCCTGTCACGACAAGATTATACAGAAGCCCGCAGACCACCATGAACACCAGGCTCAAGCGAAGGCTGTTCACAATTATTTTCATTTTCATTATCCGCCCTTTCTATTTAGTTTTGAACTACCTCTATTACACCCATAGATGGACAACCAGATCGATCAGCTTAATGCCCAGGAATGGCACGATCACGCCTCCCAAACCGTAAATGAACAAGTTACGCTGCAGCAGTTGCGACGAGGACATCGGCTTATACGCCACACCCTTCATCGCCAGCGGGATCAGCAGTGGAATAATGATTGCGTTAAAGATCAGCGCCGATAAAATCGCCGAGCTTGGCGAACCGAGCCGCATAATATTCAACACTTCCATTTGTGGAATGGCCACCATGAACAGCGCTGGAATGATCGCAAAATATTTGGCAATATCGTTCGCAATACTGAAGGTAGTCAGCGCCCCGCGTGTCATCAGAAGCTGCTTGCCGATTGACACCACTTCAATAATTTTGGACGGATCGGAATCCAGATCCACCATATTTGCCGCTTCTTTGGCCGCTACCGTACCGCTGTTCATGGCAATCCCTACATCCGCCTGTGCCAGGGCCGGCGCGTCATTGGTGCCGTCCCCCGTCATCGCCACCAGCTTGCCTTCGGCCTGCTCCTTGCGGATCACGGCAATTTTGTCTTCAGGCTTGCTTTCCGCAATAAAATCATCGACACCGGCCTCCAGCGCAATCGTCGCTGCGGTCAGAGGATTATCACCTGTACACATAATCGTTTTAATCCCCATTTGCCGCATTTGCTCAAACCGTTCCTTCATACCCGGTTTAACCGTATCCTTCAAATAGATGAGGCCAAAAATCTCCGTGTCAACCGCCACGGCCAGCGGCGTGCCTCCGGCTTTCGCAATGCGGTCGCTGTGCTGATCCAGGTCTTTGGGGATTTTGCCGCCTTGCGCAATAACCCATTTCTTCACGGCATCCACCGCGCCCTTGCGTACCTGGCGCCCGTTCCGCAAATCCATACCACTCATGCGGGTCTCCGCCCGGAATTCAAGAAACTCGGCTCCATTTCCCAGAGACGCGTCATATTCGAGGCCCAGCTTTTTCATCAGCTCCAGCACTGAGCGTCCCTCTGGTGTCTCATCCTTGAGCGAGCTGATGGCAGCCCACTGAGCCGTTTCGCTTTCCTTATGCCCCCCGACAGGGACAAATTCACTCGCCATCCGATTCCCGAACGTAATCGTTCCGGTCTTATCGAGGATAATCGTGTTGATATCCCCGGCCGCTTCCACAGCCTTCCCGGACATCGCCAGCACATTGAATTGGGTTACACGGTCCATGCCGGCAATACCGATGGCAGACAGCAAACCGCCAATGGTCGTCGGAATCAAGCATACCAGGAGCGCGATGAGCATCGGAATTTCCAAAGAAACATTCAAATAAGCACCAAAGAACGGCAAGGTTACAACTACAATAAGAAAGATCAGCGTCAGGCTCGTCAGCACGGTACTCAATGCAATTTCATTAGGTGTTTTCTGCCGCTTTGCGCCTTCTACGAGAGCAATCATACGATCAAGAAAAGACTCGCCGGGATCGCTGGTAATGCGCACTTTAATCTGGTCACTCACGACACGTGTGCCGCCAGTGACCGAGCTGAAATCGCCGCCTGCTTCCTTGATGACCGGCGCCGATTCCCCGGTAATCGCCGATTCGTCTACCGAAGCAAGCCCTTCAATCACCTCGCCGTCCCCGGGGATCATTTCTCCTTGGGCGATGATGACGACATCCCCTTTACGCAGCTCCGAAGACGAGACGAGCTTGACCGAGGAAGGACCTGTCATTTTATTGGCTTGAATATCCTGCTTGGTCTTTTTCAACGTGTCCGCCTGCGCTTTGCCCCGTCCTTCCGCGAGCGCTTCAGCAAAGTTGGCGAACAGCACCGTGAACAGCAGAATTAATGCAACCGCCAGATTATATCCCCAGGATGCCGTTCCACCAAACAGATCCGGTACGAATATCAGTAAAAGCGTAATGATAAATCCTATTTCAACAACGAACATGATCGGGTTGCGGATCATGACGCGCGGGTCCAGCTTCAGGAATGATTCCTTGATGGCCTTCTGAATAAGCTCAGGGCTCATCATTGATTTTTTTTGTTTCATGGCCAGCTTCCTCCGTTACTTTCTAAGGTTAAGGCTTTAGCGTTAAAAATTCCGCAACCGGTCCGAGCACCAGCGCCGGGAAGAAAGTCAAAGCTCCCACAATCAGCACTGAGCCCAGGAACACCCCTGCGAACAATGCGTTATCCGTGCGGAACGTGCCCGACGTTTCCGGCACAGTCCTTTTGGCCGCCAATGAACCGGCAACCGCCAGCATTGTCACGATGGAGAAATAACGTCCCAGATACATGACGATGCCTGTCGCAATGTTCCAGAAAGGCGTATTGTCACCCAGCCCCTCGAAACCGGAGCCGTTATTCGCCGCAGCGGACGTAAATTCATACAACGCCTGCGATAACCCGTGGAACCCGGGGTTCGAGATCGTATCCGGATTCGTGTACAAGGCGAGCGCTGTCGGTGCCAGAATCAGCAAGGGCTGAATCAGCAGCGTGACCGCGATCAGCTTCATCTCCCGCCCTTCAATCTTCTTGCCGAGGAACTCAGGTGTTCGTCCGACCATCAGACCAGATAAAAACACACCGATCATCGCATACATCAGCACGTTCATGAAGCCTGCCCCTACTCCGCCAAACACCGTGTTCAGCATCATATTCGCGAGCGTAATCAGCCCGGCGAGCGGCGTCAACGTGTCATGCATCGTATTGACGGCACCCGTCTCCGATGCTGTGGTAACCACGGAATACAAGGAGGATTGCACCACGCCAAAACGGACCTCTTTGCCTTCCATGCTGCCTTGTTCATGCTGAATGCCCGTGGCGTTCAGGGCAGGGTTGCCCGCGCTCTCCGCGCTCAGGGAAATGCCCAGCATAACGATGAAGAGCATCGCCATCGATACAAACAGAACACGCCCCTGCTTGGCGTTGCCGACCATCTTGCCATACGTAAAAGGCAGGGCCGTAACGAGCAGCATCATGAGCAAAATCTGCAGCATGTTGCTGATGGCGTCCGGGTTCTCGAACGGATGAGCTGAGTTGACCCCGTAGAAACCTCCGCCGTTGTTACCCAATTCCTTAATGGACAAGAACGATCCCACCGGACCACGAGCGATCTCCTGCACCTCCCCGCCAATCGTGTGCGCCGTTGCCGTGGCATCCAGCGTTTGTGGCACACCAAGCGCGATAAAAACAAACGCCATAACAAAGGAAATGGGCAAAAAGATACGTGTGACCGAGCGGACCAGGTCCACAAAAAAGTTACCGAGCGGCTTGCCTGCAAGCCCTCTGATAAAAGCAATCCCCACCGCAAGAGCGGTAGCCGGTGCCATAAACATCATAAATACAATGGCTACCATTTGCGAGAAATAGGAAAGGCCGCTTTCTCCACTGTAATGCTGCAGATTCGTATTGGTCATAAAGCTTATCGCCGTGTTAAAGGCAAGCGTTGGCTCCATATTATCAATGCCGGACGGATTTAGCGGCAGAAACTTTTGCACCCGGAAAATCAAATACACCAGCAGAATCATAACCAAATTGCTCAGAACAGCGGACAACGCGTACTGCTTCCATGACTGATTATCCCGGCGGATGCCGCCAAGCGCAAAGATCGGCTTCTCGATCCACCCGAACCATTTATCCAATCCGGACGGCTCATAATTAAATACCCGGGCCATATAAAGCCCCATTGGACGCGCCAGCAACAGCACCAGCAGCAGCGTCACCCCGATAGACAAAACAGCGAACATAACGTTTGAACTCCTTCCTCTACTGCCCCATTAGTACCTCTATTAGAATTTTTCTGGATTTAACAGCACGTAAGTCAGGTACATGCCGACCAGAAGAACAACGATGCCGAGCAGCCACATCATGAGCGTTCACTTCCTTCATCCGCCACTTTGCCGGCCCAGCCCAGCAATCCAACCATCATCAAAGTTAATAGAATCAAGGATGCTACCATTACGATATCCAGCATGTATTCACAACCCTCCACTATAAATAGACCAAAATAAATAGACCAAACCGCAGCGTCTTTATGGCAGCTTGCTCAAGCAAACCCATCCTATTTTCAAATGTTCATATAGGTTGCCTCCTGTGGCAGGATTTCATTCTCGGGATAGAAACAAGCCATCTATCCTCGGCACAGAGCCAATGATAATACGGTTCGATATAAAAATGGGGTTAAGATCTCAGCGGGGGGCGTAAAAAAAGTGTAAAAATGAAAAAGGCCTGCTTTACATCCTCATGCAGCAGGACTATCATGTTTTTCAGTTCGATGACAAGATACACGCAGTGCCGTAGTCGCTGAATTCCCGTACACGGGAAACGGGGGAACCGGAACGGCTTAACCAGCCTTGGGGTGAATCATAAATTGAGCTTCATGTAGGGCTACTCTCAGTCCGAATCCGACAGCTAACCTCGTAAGCGTCAGAGACCTGAACGAAAGGAAATGACCCATGGAGGATTACACGTTAAACTATCAGCTTCAGCCCTTGATGAGCATGAAAGGCAGTTTTATGACCGAGGCACGTATTACAGGGATTCAGCTATTCGAGTTTGACATCGACACCTGTTACCAGGCGGGAAAAGGAACGTTGAGGAGTTGCCGTTGAGGAGTTGCCGTTGAGGAGTTGCCGTTACGGGTTGCTGCAGATCAACTGTGGCTCCTGCACGGGCTGGGGGGAATGTGTGATGTCCGTGAACGACAAAAGCTTCGATATGATCAAATGGGCGTCTTATCTGCACCGACTGAAGGGAATGACCCTGCGATAAAGCTGTAGAGTATGCCATGTTTCTCATCCTTAGTATGATTACTTTCTCTAGACGAACTATATATCTTTTATGTATAGATTTCGAGTTGGGTTGTAATCGATGTCTTTGCGTAGAACCTACTGCATTTGAGATAATGTATATTATCTTTGATACCCACAGAAGGAGTGAATGCCATGAACTTCCGCCGCCTTGGCAGCAGCGGGCTGCAAGTATCCACACTTGGACTCGGGACAAATGCGTTTGGCAAGCGTGCCGACGAAGAAACCTCAATCCGAATTATTCATCACGCCCTGGACAGCGGCATTAATTTCATTGATACAGCCAACATTTACGCGGGTACGGAATCTGAGAGAATGATCGGTCTGGCACTGCAAGGAAAACGGCATCAGGCCGTGCTTGCGACCAAAGCCGGACTGCCCAGAGGACAAGGGCCCAATCAAAGCGGATCCTCCCGTTACCATCTACAACAGGAACTGGAAGACAGCCTCCGCCGTCTGCAAACGGATTACGTTGATCTGTACCAGATACATACGTTTGATCCGTCTACCCCGCTGGAAGAAACGCTCCGCACCCTGGACGATATGATCTCTGCTGGCAAAATCCGCTACATCGGGGCATCCAACTATGCGGCATGGGAATTGATGAAGGCGCTGAGCATCAGCGAACGGCAGCGATTTGCCGCATACATCTCCCTACAATGCAGCTACTCCCTGGCCGACCGTACACCGGAAAAAGAGCTGGTTCCCCTTTGCCTGGACCAATGTATCGGCATCATTCCGTATTTCCCGTTGGCAGGCGGTATTTTGACCGGAAAATATGTCGGGAATCAGACACCTGCTGGATCGAGAGCAGATACCGATCCCACTTTTTCCAGATTCCTTACGGATGACCGGCTCCAGCTTGGTGAAGAAGTAGGACGTATTGCAAATGAACTGAGTTCCAGTCCGACCGCGCTGTCTTTGGCCTGGCTCATGAACCGGCCTGCAGTCTCCACCGTTATTGTTGGCGCCACCCGGGTCGAGCAGCTGCAGGACAGCCTGCAGAGCATGTCCCTGTCTTACGATGCTGAGACCGAGAGCAAGCTGAATGAACTGAGCAGCCGGTTTGTGCACAGTGAACCTTTTGCCGTGTATCGTCTGCCGGATAAATAAACCAGGCTCCCCATTCAGCGGTTACTATAAGTTCGTGTTCAAAAAGTCAGGTTTTCAGCACCGAGAAGGTTGAATGAAGCTAGGGACTGAGGAGCGGAGCGTACTTGGGGTACGTGAGCACCTGAAATGTTTCCGCAGGAAACATGCTTCGGAAGCATCGACTTAGTCCCGGCTGAATTCAAGATTCGATGTCGAGTCTGCTTCCTGACTTCCTTCGTGATTAAAAGATGACTTTTTGAACTACCTCTACAATGGAAATAGCGGCAGTCATGGACGAAGAAAAGTCCCGAACTGCCGCTATCCCATTTCAGCCATTTACCCGCACTATTTGGAAATATCAATAAACCCCTCGCCAAAAACGTCGCGCACGTCATGTATGGTAACAAAAGCATTCTTATCCTCAGCACGCACAATTTTCTTGAGCATCGATATTTCCTGCTTGCTGGTTACAATGTACAGCACATCCTTCGACTGTCCGGTGTAATAACCGTACCCGCTCAGCACCGTTACGCCCCTGTCCATTATTTTGGTTACCTGTGCTGCGATCTGGTCGTGGTGGACGGATATAATCGTAACCGCTTTTTTGGGATTCAATCCCTCAATCATAAAATCCATCGCTTTTGTTCCGACATATAAAATGACAACCGTGATCATGACCTTCTCGATCCCGATGACGAACACGGAGAGTCCAGCCACGATCAGATCGAAGAACAACAGGGCATAGCTGACGTTCCAGTCCCAGTATTTGTTAGCCAGCCGGGCAAGTATGGCTGTACCCGCCGTAGTGCCCCCCACCCGGACAATAAGCCCGATGCCCACACCGGCCAGCAGTCCTGCAAAAATCGCATTAATAAAAGGCTCGCTCGATGAAATCTTCCAATGCTCGGTCAGGTGCAGGAACAAGGCGTTGAAACCGACTGCGATGATCGTATACACCGTTGTTTTCTTATCCAGCAGTTTATTTCCAATCAGCAACAATATGCCGTTAATGACGATGCTGACGAGCGCCGGGGACCAGTTGAGGAGATAAAACAAAATGATGGAAATCCCGGTCACACCGCCCTCTCCGAAGTCGTTCGGAATGATAAACAGATTAACCGCCAGAGCAAACAGAAACGCCCCGACAAGCAGCATAAGTAAATCAAACAACCTATTTCTCAAACGATTCCCTCCAATGAATACTGAACTCACGAAAAAAGCGATTAAAGGAAAAAAATCATCCTTTAATCGCTTTATGCACACCTAAGTCGCCCAGCTCTTTTAATACTATACATTATATTAATCGGCTCACGTGTTGTAAATCCTTTTCAGTCAGATTTGATTTTATAATCCTGAAGTTTCTTCGATTGCGAAACGTGGTAGGTATATATAAAACCGGTATTGGGTTATGATTTGGACATGAACCACTGCTCACAATCTAACCTCAATAAACTAAAGGAGATTGATGAAGAATGAAACAGAAAATTGTATTGGAACCGGCTGCCCAGAAATTTGTTGAAGACACAGCAAATCCGCCCTATCTCTTTGACCTTGGTCCAGGGGAAGGCCGTAAAGCAGTAAATGAAGTCCAATCCGGTGAAATATTTAAACAACCAGCGGATGTCCGGGATATCAAGGTTGAAGGCGGACCGACTGGCAGCGTGCCGGTACGCATTCTTCGTCCCGTGAACGCAACCGGGGAGCTGCCAGTCATTCTGTACATCCATGGAGCGGGCTGGGTTTTTGGCAATGCTCATACACATGACCGGCTTGTCCGTGAGCTCGCCACAGGCTCTGAAGCGGCTGTTGTCTTTCCGGACTATAGTCTGTCACCGGAAGCCAAATATCCTACGGCGATCGAAGAGATCTATACTGTATTGCAATGGATTGAGGCCAACGCCAAAAATGAAGGTTTTGACTTGAACCGCCTTTATATCGCCGGCGACAGTGTAGGCGGAAATATGGCTGCAGCCATCACCTTGCTTGCCAAGGAACGCAAAGGGCCTGTTATACATAAACAGCTGCTCTTTTACCCGGTAACCGATGCTGCCTTTGATACGGAATCCTATCACCAGTTTCAAACAGGATATTTTCTGCGCAGGGATGGAATGCAGTGGTTTTGGGACCAATATACAACCGATGCCGCTGAACGCAATCAGATCACGACTTCTCCGTTAAGAGCATCCAAGGAGCAACTGGAAGGGTTGCCACAAGCCTTGATTATTACCGCTGAAGCGGATGTTTTACGGGATGAAGGAGAGGCTTACGCACGCAAGCTTCTTGAAGCCGGTGTACCGGTGACCTCTGCCCGCTTCCAACATATCATTCATGATTTCGTCATGCTGAACGCTCTGGCAGAGACGAATGCGGCTAAAGGGGCCCTACTCCTGGCAAATGCGTGGTTAAAACAGTAACCGCCAAAATTGAAGCAGCGGCAGCCACGGACGAGAAATAAATGTCCGGGACTGCCGCTGTATTTTTTTACTCTTATCCCGCTAATTTCGCATTAACTCAACTTTCGCAGAGCCCAAATCCACTTAAATCTTTGTAGCTACTGGGTTCTGAGAAATCCGAATCCCCTTCTTGCAAGTTTGCCGATTCAATTTCATGCTGCGAAAGTTAAGTTAACTAATTTTATGGACTCAAGCCGCCAGCCGATCGTGGCAAGGCATGTGATACTCGCTGTTCGGGAGCTTTGCATGATTATCCCGTTGGATCAGGTCAAGAAAAACAGAAAACCGGGAACCGAAAATACACTTTAGGCACGTTAAAGAAAATAACAGATCAAATGAGGCACGAAAATGCCTGTTGTTACGCTATTCAGGACCATCGAATGGGTCTATTATTTTTTGGATCGTGCCTTATGGAGAAGCAGATCGGTTCGAGGTCATGAGACGTTCTTTGGAGAAAGCAGAGCGTGTAGGTGATGTGAAACCGACCGAGAGAGAAGGAGGGAGCGGAGCAAGGCACCGAAAACATAAAAAGACCCTGGTCCTCGTTGCCGCTTGAACCTGAATGTTTCCGATTTCCTCGTTCATGCTAACCCACACCGTTCAAGCAACGCACATCATGCTCACCTTTCCTCGTCCAAGCCCTGCGATCAGGACGCAGCCGCAAGAGGCTGGACCGGTTGGCATGCAATCAGTCGGCGGTAAGGGATCGCCGGAATCGCCACACCCATGTACAGCAACTTCTGCCACATCGTTTCTTCCCCTTCGGTCAGGCGCAGTCGGCGGCGTCCGGTGTACTCGTTGAGGTACGCCTGCAGATGCTTCGGACTCAAGGCTACATACGTACTCTTCAGCGATTTCCACGCCTCTCTCACCACTTTCCGCAAGGGCGTATACAGCCGATAGGCTTGAAGGAACGATTGTACCGCCGATGCACGGACATCTACCTGTTCGTTGATGAACGCAGCGAGTTCGTGACGATTTGCTCTTTGCCCATCTCCCTTCTTCTGCGGGACCAGGCGGATTTTGACCTGCTCCGGCTCGCCCGACTCCGTGACCGTGCACCCAGCTACGACCGCCGAAGCATGCGGATGAGAAAACTGAGGCCGGGACGGATTACACCCATACAGGTCGCTGTTCACCTTCACGTCTCCGCAGAGCAGCTCCCGGGCAT
>NZ_JBHIRY010000055.1:0-16022 GCF_042138635.1 Paenibacillus medicaginis
CTCGCCAAGCTCGGCGAATGGAGCGGGGAAGCCTTCCCCCTGGGCGTCTGAAAAGCCCGGAAACACGGGATTTTTTTTGATTATTCAAAAAAACTACATTTAAAATTTGTTTCTTGAACACCAATTCGACCTTTAATTTCTTAAGGGCAGAGCATTTTGGTAAAACTGATTGATCAGCTGGTCCAGCTCGGTCCAACTGCTTATCGAACAAAAGGCCCGCTCGTTACGAGCGGACCTGGTAGTTGATTATTATGATCCCATCCGCATACAGAACAGTCAACAAGTTGTTAGTGTATCATCATGACAAGCCCGATGCTACATCCTGAAGCCATTCCTCGCGT
Source organism: Paenibacillus medicaginis (assembly GCF_042138635.1). Classification (NCBI taxonomy): domain Bacteria; kingdom Bacillati; phylum Bacillota; class Bacilli; order Caryophanales; family Paenibacillaceae; genus Paenibacillus; species Paenibacillus medicaginis. The sequence goes on from NZ_JBHIRY010000055.1 coordinate 342, forward strand.
GTGCTTGAGACTTCGATCATCAAGTTGGCTCCAAGCCTGAACCCATGCAGAAAAGCAGCTTCAACATGCATACTATTGACGCTGTCGCACAGGTCAAAATATTCCTCAAGCTCACGAAATGCTTCTTCACCCAATCGCTCTCGCCATTGTTCCATCTGCACCACCATTTGTCGGCTTAAGCGTCGGTATTCAGGATGAGACGGCACAATCGCCTCATCGGGATGAAGCTGCCCGCGGTACAAGGCCTCCAGAATCGTTTTCATAGTCATCCTCCCATAAAAGGTCATCGCATCGCTTGAATGAGATTCCTGCACATGGTAGGATATTTATGCAGTCTGCTTATTCAAGCGATTGCGTGGTAGGAAGTAGCGGTGCTCTTCTCGGGGCTAACGCTGCTTCCTTTTTTATTATTGGAGATCGTCGTAGATCTTCTCAATCCCCTTGCGCACGACATTCGAACGTGACGTATTGAGCTTCTTAGCAGAAGCTTCGAGCTTGCGCATCATGTCCTGATCGATACGTATCTTGATTGTTTCGCTTTTGGGATTGTCAGATAGAGGACGCCCCATTTTTTTGGCCGACATCGCTTCACCCCACTTTTCGGTCCACAATAATAATATATTATTGTGGACCGAAAAGTCAATCGAATCATTCAACTGCTCCCTATTTTTTTGGAAGGTTGAACGAGGATGGGATCGTACAGAGGAATTGGCCCATCAGTTTATGGATTTTACCATTGAAAATGAATTGAGGCACGAGAGGTGCGATCCGGGAGCCCCTTTCTCCGGTCATCTGTTTCCCATGAGGATGTTCCAACCTGCCACCCTTCAGGAATAGATCGCCGTCCTGAGGGTGGCCATACATCCAATGATCCATGTATAACCCAATTGGACAAATCGCAGCGAATGGTATATTCTAAGGTCAAACGGGCATAACTTGTAACACATAACATTGTGATACGGAGGGGATGCCTGCATGTCAGAGCAAGAGGAGGAACAACGCATGGCAGTACGTAAGGAAGAGCTTAAAGACGTACAGGCTAAAATCGATCGCAAGAATCTGATCCGCTCGCTTGCAAAACAGATCTGCGACGACAACGATGCTGGACTTAGGAGGCTGTCTAAAAATTGATTGAACGCCTAACTCCAGATGATATCCGTGAACTGCATGATTACGCCTTGGAGCGCTACAATGGCCTTCCGGGTGAGAACGAGCCGGGGTTAATAGACTTCATAGCCGATAAGCCTTTTCAAGGTTTTGGTGATGAGGAATATTACCCCGGTTTGTTTTTGAAGGCAGCCGTGTATATGGAAGGATTCGCAACCCATCAGCTATTCTCTGACGGTAACAAGCGAACGGGTTATATGAGTGCCAAAGCGTTCCTTATGCTGAATGGTTATTACCTAGAGGTTACAGACGATGAGTTATATGATACAACATTGGATGTTGCGAATAAGAAGATAACTCTTCATGAGCTAGCGGAGTGGCTTGAGAAAAAATCGGCAGTGATGCTATAAGCAAATAATCTGGTGGCGGGCAGAGGTGCTGGCGATTTGGTTTTTGTACCCAACGGGGCCTGTCACCCCCAAAAAAAAATCCCGTACTTCCGGGCTTTCAGCGACTAGGAAGGAAGCTGCTCATCACACTCGCGGCTCGCGGCAGCGGCATCCGTTATCCATATCAAAAAGAAAAACCGCTCCAGAGGAACGGAATTTAATAGGTTTGCTTGCGCCATTCTTCAATAGTGTGAGTAGAGAACCCGGTGGCCTGAGCAATGGTTGAACTATCCATGCCCATCCTGATTAGTTCTTTAGCCACGGCTTCCTTACCTTGTTGCTCGCCTTTATGAATATCACCCAGGATTTTTTCCAGCCTCATGAACAAAGCAATCATTTCTAAATTTTGGATAAATCGCTCCGGGTTTGACTCATTCCTCGGCACCTTCTGCAACAGAATGTTGGCCACCCAAGCCATAATTTTCTGCAGGTTATCTTCCGACATCTGCTGAGCGGTATTCATCAGCTTGTTAATGCGATCCAGCAACTGCCCCCGATCCTCCGTCTGATCCAGCAGAAAAACAGAACCAATCGTATTCGATAACGACAATAATTCTTCTTCTGTATATCGTGCTACATCGATAAGCAAATATTCAAAATTCAGCAGTTCAGGACCAAACAGATCTTCATTAGCAAGCAGCTTGCGGAATTGAAGCTCTGCAGTCCACTTTTTCTTTCCATTATACAATACAATCGGGATGATGGGTGGCAATTGAAAGGTCTTTCGGTTAGATAATGCGTCTTCTTCATTTTGCAATAAGTAACGCCATATCTCTACCTGATACAATAGCAACCGATACGGCATGCGAAAATCAACACTGGATTGCATCTCCAGAAGCAAATAAAACACGACATCTTGGCCATTCAGATGAACCTGGTAGACGAGATCCGCTTCCTGACGCTTAAAGTCCTGTAACACAAAGGAATGAGGAATCTCTTGTACATGCTCCTCATTGACCGCTTGCACCCATCCTTGATTTACGAAAGAACGAAGCAATTCCACGAAAAGCTTTTTACTTGAGAGCAAAAAACGATATGAGGTATCATGTCGCTGATGTATCGTTTCCTGATTCATATCCGAACACATCCAATCCGCTCCTTTCCGGGTTCCTATCTATGATTATACGTTTTTCCACTTTGCTAAACAATGAATGGGAGCATGAATTTAACGGAGATTTCCCCCTTCATTTTCCATGTAATAAGAATCAGATTTGAGGAAATGACACCTAATTCAACCTTTAATTTCTTAAGGGCAGAGCATTGTGGTAAAACTGATTGATCAGCTGGTCCAGCTCTTGGGATATTTGCAATACCTCGGGGGCAAGGAAGCCTTTTTCAACCGCCAGGATCTCCATTTCACATCTTTTCAGCTCGATTTCCTGTTTCAGCTTCTCCATGATCTTCTCCCTTTCGGAATGGCGTATGTACCGGAATGAAAAAAGAACAGCCTGTATGTGCAAGACTGTTCTTCTGTGTATATACCTGAATTATTTGGCTCCAGTTGTCTACACTTTAGTTAATAAAAGAGACAGTGGAGCGTAAACATGGAGCAAACGTTAACCAGGATTGGCCGTAAAATCCGGCAATATCGGAAGTTGAAAGGATTGACGCAGGAGCAGCTCGCGGAATTGGTGGGGACCAATTTTTCCTATATCGGCAAAATCGAACGGGGAGAATATAATGTCAAAATACACACGCTTGAAAAAATAGCGAATGCGCTGGAAGTGAGCTTATCCGCACTGTTATCTGATGGTGACCATAAGGGGATTGAGATGAGCGGCGCGATTCTGGAGGCCGCAGCGCTGCTACAGAACCAGAGCGAGGCCGATCAACAGAAGGCGGTTGAAATTCTCAAAATTATGTTCCGTACGTAACAGGAGCATATCGCACAAAAATAGCCCGCTCATTACGAGCGGACCGGGTAGTCGATGATTAGCCCGATGCTACATCCTGAAGCCATTCCTCGCGTTTGCTTGAGACTTCGATCATCAAGTTGGCTCCAAGCCTGAACCCATGCAGAAAAGCAGCTTCAACATGCATGCTATTGACGCTGTCACACAGGTCAAAATATTCCTCAAGCTCACGAAAGGCTTCTTCACCTAATCGGTCCCGCCATTGTTCCGTCTGCACCACCATTTGTCGGCTTAAACGTCGGTATTCCGGATGAGACGGCACAATCGCCTCATCGGGATGAAGCTGCCCGCGGTATAAGGCTTCCAGAATCGTTTTCATATTCATCCTCCCATAAAAGGTCATCGCAGCGCTTGAATGAGATTCCTGCACATGGTAGGATATTTATGCAGTCTGCTTATTCAAGCGATTGCGTCTTCGTAGGAAGTAGCGGTGCTCTTCGTGGGGCTCACGCTGCTTCCTTCTTTATTTTTGGAGATCGTTGTATACCATCTGAATCCCCTTGCGCACGATATCCGAACGTGTCGTATTCAGCTTCTTAGCAGAAGCATCGAGCTTGCTCATCATTTCCTGATCGACACGTATCTCAATCTTTTCGCTTTTGGGATTGTCAGATGGAGGACGCCCCAACTTTTTGGACGACATGGCTTCACCCCGCTTTTCCGCCCTGACAATAAAATACATTTGTCGGGGCGTAAAGTCAACTGACATTATTCTGACATTATTCTGCTGCTCCCTATTTTTTTCGGCAGGTTGAACGAGGATCGTCAGAATGAAATTGCCAGAAATATGCTCGCTTTGGGCATAGAGGTCCCCATCATCGCCAAAGCCAGCGGACTCTCCGAAGCCGTGGTACAATCGCTCAATGAACTTCGGCTGCCCTTCAGAGATGCCGGGGGACGATGATTTCATTACCAAAAGAGACATCTGCCCTGAATGTCCCGGGATAGATGTCTCTTTTTATTTTCAGGTAACTGTTCAGTTATTGAATAACTGCCCGAAATGCTCCAGCTATTGTGTGCTGTGAATGAGCTCGCACCAGATGCTCCAGATAGCGCAAAAAATAAGTATACTCTTCCATTGAAATTTTCCCCTCAAAGAAAAACACGAACAAGGATAGCCTTAACCGAATCCGGTTCCAGTGCCCGGCCTCCATATACTCGTACACATCGTTGTTTTGAAAATATTGCAATGTCTTCCCCTCTGCCAATTCTACGATCTCCCGCATGGAGTGTAATGTTGATAATTTCATTAAAATTGGATTAAATGAGTCGGGATCTTTTTTTACAGGGTACATAGAATACTGATCCTGAAGAAAGTCATGCAATTGCTCCAACACTACGGATTCTCTTATCGTAAATCGGACGGCCTCTTCAGTTCCATGACCTGTGAACAAAGTCATATCCATTTTTTCGCCAAGCCGCATAACCACATCATTTTCTGTTAAACCGGACTGCTTCAATTGTTCCCTCTCCACGGTTATACGATGGCAAATGCCCAATTGCAGATATTGTCCCATACAACGCGTACCTCCCTTCATCTTCAGGTAGAGATGATCCGACCCCCGTCACCGTATCCTCTGATATCGTTCGAGGAGTATCTGAAACCCGTTCTTTGGCGATATCATGGAGATATTATAACATGCGTGAAGACGTTGTGCTATCCAAAAATGACGTTATTACGTTTTTTTTCTTGAGCAAAAAGGACATTTTATGAAATTAGTTTTCCTCTTATTGTTTACCAAAAACACATTTGGTGATACTATTGGTAAAAGAAATTTGAAAGAGGTGGAATAAAATGCTTGTAGATTCAGCAATCAAAACGATTGTCGACCGCCAGTATGATATTGCAAACGGCACCATCAATTCACTTCCTTTGCCCAAACATAAGAAATATACGATTTGTAATCTGAGAGGAGGCATAGGTAAATCAACGCTCTCATTTAACCTGACCTACCTTGCAAACAAAATTCTGGCGGTGGATACGTGCCCGCAAGGCAATTTGTCCTACTTCTTTGATGATAATTACTTTACTTCAAATGTGAATGTCCGGGATATGATTCTGCCTTATATCGTTCCCGGTCTCGGACGCGCTACAAGAATCGCACACAGGATATCTGCCACCAATCATTTCTTTACGAACGAGTCGTTCTATGTCCCATCTGACGAACAGCTTTATCTTCTGCCCGCCCAAATGACCACGGCCGTGAACCAAACTTCCGGTTTACCCAGTCCGCAAAGAGAACAAGCCCTGGAAAGTATTCTTCTATCTCTGAAAAATGAGATTGACAGAGAACTGGCAGAACTCGAATTGGAGACATGTCTCATTGACACTTCACCTTTCTTTTCGGGTGCTACACATCTGGCATGGCACGCAACGGATGCGTTAATCGTACCTGTTCGTACGGATCAGCAATCCATCAACTCGCTAAATTTGATTTTCAAAGTTCTCAGCGACCCTGCCAGTGAGTTTAGACGGCATTTACCATCTGATTTCCCCACTCCGAAAATTCAGATGGTCGTCTTGACGCATTGTGGATGGTCAACCGTACGAAATGCCCGAAATATCCCAAACCAGCAAACCGTGATTTATTTAAAGATGTTAAAGGACCTGGTTAGCCGGAACATCTCACATTTCACCACGGATGATCCGGATAACCATATCGCCTTGCTGGATGATTTTCTTGGTTCTGGTCGTATATCCTCTGCTCTTTCCAAGCCCATTCAGCTACTGGAAGCAGGGGATACGATGAGAATCAACAGAGTCAAGGTATCTGTTAACGATTCTGTTGCGAAATGTAAGAAACAACTTGAATTTATATCCAATAGCATTTGGTGATTGTACAGATCTCACCTGAGGGATGCGATTAATCCTGAATAAACTGACTCAGCTATCGTAATCGGTAGAACTGCGATGATGAAATGATCATAACATTTCGGAAAATCCCGTTAGCTCCGGAACGAGGTTCGCGGATTTAGAAGGACCTCATCCGGCAACTTCTTTTCATATGGAGGTGTTTCTCTTATACTGCTGTTCTATGTCATAATCCACAACTCATTTCATAGAATAGAGTAATACAGCACTCAGACAGAGGTGTGAGTGGGCGATGGGAGTGATGTACACACGATGGATGAGAATACCGGAATATTCGGCGCACTCTACCTGCGCATATCACGGTCCAAAGGAGAGAATGAAGACACACTTCAGAATCACCGTGAGCTGATGGAGGAATTTTGCCGCGAGCATGATTACACCTTTGAGGTGTACGAAGAAATCGTGAGCGGGGGAAAGCATCAGTTGGAGGCCCGCCCTCAGTTACAGAAGCTGCTCCGCAACCTTGGGCGCTACCAGGCCATTTTTGCCGTATCCCTGGACCGCCTGTCCCGCAATGGGCTTATCTCCCAGATCATTAAAAAAGAATGTATTGAGCATGATGTGAAAATCATTACGCCGACGCAAGCCTTTGACCTGGCCGGTTCAGAGGCCTCCCGTCATTTGTATGATATTAGCTCCCTATACGCCGCGATGGAGTATGAGATGATCGGCCGCCGCACGAAAGTCAATAAAATGCAGCGGGCCCGTCGAGGAGAGCATGTCAGCGGTAGGGCGGCTTACGGCTACTGGCGCAACCCGGACACCCGGAAGCTGGAAATCTACGAGCCAGAGGCCGGGATCGTTCGTTATATTTTCAGGCTGTACCTCCAAGGCATGAGTTGCCGCAAGATTGCCGACAAGCTCAACGGGGATGGCCTCAAAACCCAACAACTACATGACTTCCTGCCCATAACCATCCAGCAGATCCTGCGCAATCCGGTGTACAAGGGAACCCTGGTGTTCCAAAATCGCCAGCGAATCAAGAAAGGCCAAGTATACCGTTACAAGATCGTGGAGACGATCGTCACGGAAGATGCTCATCCTGCGCTCATTCCAGTAGAAGAGTGGGAACGAGCTAACTGGTACAAAATGGAACGGGGGGGGGCAGACCCTTTCACCCGCGAGAGACCAGCAGATAAAACGGGAGCCACCCTGCTCAAAGACCTGTTATTCTGCGGGATTTGCGGAAGAAAGCTTAAGATCCATAAGAAGAGCAACGGCACGTTACTCATCATGCCTTGTCGAAAAGAGCTGCCTGACAGCGATATGAAATGCAATAATCAGGGAGTGAAGCTGCAGCCGCTGGAAGAAGAGGTACTGCAACAGCTCCAGAACGATAAAAGGCTGCAATGGGATCAACATCTGCAGCCGCAAGAGCAGACAAGCATCCTGATGGATTTACACGAACGTCTGATGCTGATCGAACAGCAGCTGCGGGAGAACAAGGAGGAGCAGGCAGAGCTCCTTGAGCCCGCACTGGCAAGGGAGTTGCCGTACAAACTACTCAAAAGGGTGCATACCCGGGTGAAACAACATCCCATCCTGCAGGAGTCCAGGGACAAGATCCGAAAGCAAGTCCGGGACATCGCAACAGGCCCGCAACTGGATGTGAAGGCACACCGCATCGGATTGTTTGAGCATTTCAAATCCCTTCCGGCCGAGCAGCAGAACGAAATTCTGAAGCAAAGGGTCAAACGAATCTACTATGTTCGGGTCATGCCAGAGGAAATCCGGAAACAGTCTACCAAGAGTCCGGAACGTCAAGCCTATCCCTTCCGTTGTACCATTGAATATTTCGACATTCCCCCGGCTGCAATACAAAAGGATGGATCACACAAAGAAGTGTAGTGGATGATGTGGACGGCCGCTCACGGCAAGCGGCCCATTGCATGGCTGAAACCCAACATAATTACTGCAAACAACAGTAAAACGATCTTCCATTGATTTTATAAGTAAAATTTACGGTTTGCATAAGAAATGACGTCCCGACAGGCGCAACAGGCGTCACGGGCGTGACTGGATTGACAGGCATGACTGGTGCTACGGGGGTGACAGGTCCTACAGCTCCGAACGTCACAGCGAATTATCAGTATAGTTCTGGGGCGGCGTTTACTACTTCTACTCCTGCTGTATTCCCACTTATAGGTGTCACCGGCGATGGTACAGCGATTACACAAAATGGAAACGGTACGTTGACTCTGGCTCCAAATCAGGCGTATATGGTAGACTTTTCAGTGGATGCTTCAATTCCCCCAGCCTCTACTGCTGGTGCATTTGTGTCCCTAAATGGAACTAACGTGGTTGGTTCGGGGGTTACAACTTTCAACAGTACTGCAGCATCTCAACCAACTTTTCTATCATCAAATGCGATCGTTCGTACGGGGGGGACGGCCGGTACTTTGGCGCTGAATGTCCAAGGTTCTCAAGCTACTCAGTTTGGTGCCCCGGCATTTAGTGTAATCAAAATAGCTTAACCTGAATCGTATTCGCTTCAATCGGGGCGAGAAAACCTTAGGGTCAATCCATTTTGCCACCCTTCAAACGTCAGCCAACGCTTGGAGGGTGGCATGTCCGCAAAGGTATGCTTTCTGAGGCGACCCCTTCCAGCAGTACAGTAGCCTTATCACATCAGTAAACATCATAAAAAAATGGACATAAGTGGGAACGATCCCCCGTACAGCCTTATCTGATGCGGGGGCTGCGACACTGGACTAGTTCCCACGAGTATCATCTCGTGATAACACTCTTTAACACTGGGGGCATTCGACACGTTCGCGTCTACCAAATCATGATCTATAGAAGGATTACGAAAAAAGTGCAGCTCAAATCATAACGCAAAGACGTGTAACGAAAAGGCAGAATGATGTTAACCTCCACTCGCCTAGCTCGGCGAATGGAGCAGGGGAGCTTTCCCCTTGGGGGGGGGAGGAGCCCGGAAACACGGGATTTTTTTGATTATTCGAAAAAATTACATTTAAAATTTTTAGGGGGGATAAGAATTGACGTCCCGACTGGCGCGACAGGCGTGACAGGCCCTACGGCTCCGGCCGTGACGGCGAATAATTTTATGGGAATTAATCTGACCTCCAGGACAATAAACCAAGGACAAAATGTTCCGTTATCAACTCGTATTCGGAATTACCAACACAGCCACGGGCATTGAATTGGCTCCGAACCAGGTTTATTATGCAGATTACAGGGTGCAGGCCAATACGAGTGACCCGCAATATCAATTCGCTCTCACTCTCAACGGTAATCTAATAACTGGATCTAATTCAGTTACTACTGGTTTTTTAAATACGGGTTCCGTTGGAGAAACGCTTTCCGGAAGCGCCATTTTTAGTACAAATGGTCTTAGTTCGCCTGGTGATCTCAATCTTACAGCTATTATAGGAAGTGGTTCAGTAGGCTCGGCCAGTGTGAGTGTCATTAAACTGCAGTAAAAATCGGCCACCCTTCGGATATTTCACAGGTCCTGGAGGGTGGCTGAATAACAACTTAGAGTTAGAATAGATGGAGTAAGAGGGGATGAGTGATGGACCAACCAAGCATCTCGTTATGTATGATCGTCAGGAACGAGGAAGAATATCTTCCGAAATGTCTCGGCAGTGTGATGCGTATAGTGGATGAAATCATTATTGTGGATACCGGATCAACGGATGGTACCGTGGCGATGGCCAAAGCCCTCGGGACCAAAGTGATTGAGATGCCATGGGAGGACAGCTTCGCGGTGGCCCGTAACCGGGGGTTGGATGAAGCGACAGGGGATTGGATTCTCTGGCTGGATGCGGATGAAGAGATGGATGTGAATGAGGCCAACAAACTCAAAGAGCTGCTGACCCGGGATGCGATATGGGAGCAACATATCGAGGGTATTCAATTTTATTTTTGCAACGATCTGGAGGGGGGCAGAGTGGAACATATCTGTCTCCATCGCATGGTGCGGAACCGGCCGGAATACAGATTTGAAGGAAGGGTGCACGAAGAGATTTTGCCGAGCATGCTGGAAGTCAACCCCGATATGCAAGTCGGGCAGGTCGATATCCATGTGTATCATGATGGATATCTTGCCAAGAACATTTTGCGTCAGGACAAAATCAGCCGAAATCGATCGCTTCTCCTGCAGTCACTCGAGGAGTATCCGAATCATCGGAAGTATCACTACTACCTGGGGATTGAACTATACCGCATGAATGAGTTGGAGAGTGCCCTTGAGCATTTTAATGCAGCGTTGGCAGACCCGGGGGAATTTCCGAAGACCTTGCTGTCCAGTGCGCACAAACACAGGCTGGTTACCCTGGAAACCATGGGGCGTTATCGTGAAATGGTCCAGTATAGTATGGACAGCATTGCCCTGTTTCCGGACTTCACGGATTTGTATCACTTAAGGGGATCGGCTTGAGTGCTCTGGGACACACGGATGAGGCCATTTATGCCTTACGGCATGCGCTGAGCCTCGGACCAGCACCGGAGGAATATCCGGGCGTAAACGGCTACGGAACCTACTTGACCTGCCGGGACCTCGGCCTATTGTACGCCTCTGCCGGAAAGCAAATGGATGCCGATCTGTACTTAACCCTGGCGAGCCTGATGAGTGCCAATACGAGGACCCCATTCAAGGAACATGCCCGCGACGCTCGCCAACGCGCCAATGATCGACAGGGAAGGAGTGAGTACATTGGCGGACATGGAACCGATTTTGCAGAACGACACACCTCAGGAGGCGTATCCGATAGTGAGCGGCTTTTCGTTAAATTCGACATGGTTGTGGCTGCGATGAAATCAATAGAAATGACGTGAAAAAGTATGCTTTAGTCCATTGATGATCTCACGAATGTCCTGAATATTCAGCGCTGCTGCTCGCTTTTCCGGATATACACTTAACGTCCCACACAAGCAGGACATATAAAAAACGCTGGAACTTTATTAAGTCATCTGCTACAATAACATCATAAAAGTATAAGGAGCGGGATCTTATGAATATTGAGTTAAAGGAGTTGCTGCAGTCTGTAATCCGGGAAGAACTTAAACCGGTTCATGAGCGTATTGATAAGATGGAGACTGAGGTTCATGAGCGTTTTGATGAGGTGAACGAGCGCTTCGATAAAATGGAGACCGATCAGCAAGAGATGAAACAGGAGATTCGGGAAATGAGAGTGGATCAGCAAGAAATGAAACGAGCTGTCCTGGATACGAATGAACGGGTTATGGAGATAGAGGGTTTTTTGGAGAACCAGCACAGAATTATTGAACTTCTCTCTGCTCGCTCCATTCAACAAGAGGCTGACTTGAAGAGAATCAAATGATCTGATCCGGTGCCTTTGCACTGGATTTTTTGCCATGTTCAGAAAATCCGATCAGAACCAGAACGTTCCAAAAGAGCTTTGGAAAATGAGTCAGTAATATGAGAAAAATCTCCTTCCGTAGAATTTTTCTCGAAAACTGTCTTGTTCTCTAAATCAACACTCAGTAAATCATTCTGTTCCCTTTATCATACCACAGAACGAATGTTCTTCATAACCGCAGCGACATTCACGACTCCCAATGTAAAAGTGGTCAAACCGGCTTAGTAAAATATCTCAGCCCCCTTCAGAAGTTCATACTGTTCAGGCGGGTCGAATCCTTTTTCAAGGTTTTATTGTATGCTATAGGGCAACACGCTATAATGATGATAATTCTTGTTGACAAATCGGCAAAGGAAGCTACGGAATGATGCAAGCTAAATACCGCATGACCGTTGAACAAAATATCTTTGTAGCCAAACGTAATATCATCGATTATATATGGAAAAGTGCAAAACTTGAGGGATTCGCCGTTACCTATCCCGATACGGAAGCTATTTTTAACGGAATCAGCGTTCCGGGCATTAAAGTGGCCGAAGTTGTTGGCGTAAATAATTTGAAGCACGCATGGCAATTTATACTGGATAATCTCGACTATCCCATTGACCTGAATTATATCTGTAAAATCAACCAACTGGTGGGCGGAGACAATTTGATTGTTCAGGCGGCTCAAATCCGAGAGGAACTTTTGGAAATAACAGCCATTGAAAATCCAACGGATAAAGCCATCACACTCATGCTTTACCTCATGAGAAAGCAAATGTTTCTGGATGGCAACAAGCGGACGGCCATGCTCTCCGGCAATCAAGTGCTGATCTCCTCAGGCTGTGGCATCATCTCCATCCCAATTGAACATCAACGTACTTTTACAGGCCTGCTGGTGCAGTATTATGAATCCAACGATGCGACAGAGATAAAGTCCTTCATCTACGATTACTGCATTGATGGAATCCAATTCGACCCCGTTCATGAGGCTGAACAGGATCAGCCTGAGCAGGAGCTGGATGACGAACAAGAAAGATAACAGCCACATTCCTCCTACTGAGTGTGGCTGTTTTATCTCCTGAGAAGACTTATGAACTCACGAATTTCGGCACCCGGTCTTCGTTCGCACTGGGCGTACCACACTCTCGTCTATCTTTTTAGCCATTTTGTGGCCAAGATATTCATATCTATCTTTATGGGCATCTTGTTCAAAATGTGTTCAGTATAGTACGGAGAGTATTATGCTGTTTCCGGATTTCACGGACCTGTATCACCTGAGGGCGGACGGGTGGCGTGCGCTGGGGGATGTAGGCCAGGCCATTGCTTCTATGCAACAAGCGCTGCGCCTCGGACCTGCTTCGGAGGAATATCCGTCCATGACAGGAATCGGAACCTATTTGACCCTGTCGAGCCTGATGAGCGGGGACACGAGGATCGTATTTGGAGAAACATCCGAAGATCAACCGCAATTTTGATCGGTTAAATCAGGAGATCGCCAGGACGGATATGTCCGAGTTGAAGAAATGTCTCTCTCAGAAACTCGGCATTGACGGTCTCGAATTCACTCCCGCTGGTCTGTCTTGCCAGCCGTTCCCTGTTTCAAACTTTAAAATTTCCGCGTCAGTGTCATTAAACTGGCTTAAACGTGTTGCCCAAGCAGGAAATATGTGATCTGAAAAGCCAAGCACGCCTGCAACAGGTTCTTCCGGGTTGCAGGCGTGGGCTTGTTCTGATCATGTGGTGGGGACCATGGATTCAGATGGTTTGTGTTATAGGGGTATGACCATTACCCTCGGCCTTTCCATTTCTCGTAGCCCATTCGATCATGGAAGCCTCATCATGAAGGTACTTCTGCCGTTCCTCATAACGTCTGCGCGCCTCCTGATCCTGGCTGAGAAATTCCAGCGTATCCATGGCCTTTTTTTTTCAAATCATACGGCATTCCATCATGACGCTGGCATGAAGCGCTACAACTTTTCTCTGAATTTCAGAATTTTACGCCAATGTTTCTTCCCTAATGTAGAGTAATCCTGTTCATCATGAATCATCCTGTGGCAGCGTTCATGTACCGAGGCCAGATTGTTGACCCGATGAAAGGACAATTCATCGCTATGGATGACTCCGCTATAGACCCTGCATTTCTTCTTGTCTCGATTATACGCATAGGCTCGGTTTAGGGTATACTCGAAAGTCCAATTTCCTTATTTGCCACGGCGATCGCTGTATTATAGAACGCTACAGCCGATAAAAGCGGAGAGCTAGGATATGCGTGGACAACGATAGCAAGTATCGCCGCAAATTGGTGGAACAGGGCAAGTTCCGCGCCATCCCGACGGGCTGAAAAGTCGTACAACGGGGAGTCGGAGAGGGTCCGCGCGCAGGGTTTTATATGAAAAAACGTACAACGGGGAGTCGGAGAGGGTCCGCGCCCAGGGTTTTGTATGAAAAGTCGTACAACGGGGAGTCGGAGAGGGTCCGGGCGCAGGGTTTTGTATGAAAAGTCGTACAACAGGGAGCCGGAGAGCGTCCGCGCGCAGGGTTTTGTATGAAAAGTCGTACAACCGGGAGTCGGAGAGGGTCCGCGCGCAGGGTTTTGTATGAAAAGTCGTACAACGGGGAGTCGGAGAGGGTCCGCGCGCAGGGTTTTGTATGAAAAGTCGTACAACGGGGAGCGGGAGAGCGTCCGCGCCCAGGGTTTTGTATGAAAAAACGTACAACCGAGAGCCGTGCGAGCATATCCCCCGGACAATTGTACGAAATAACGTTCAAAGTTGCTGTTTTTGGATCACGTCTTGCAGACATGGGTGCGCTGAGGGTAAAATATAAACATTCAATACGGCGAAGTACGCCCGATCATCCCCTCAGAGCCGAAGGGAGGTCGGGCTTTTTGTTTTCGGGAGGGTGAAAGGATTGAGCTTTGAAATCGAACATGAAAAATGGATCAAAAAACACTTGTCGAGCCGTCAAGGGGAACGAAAAGATGCGCTGAAAAGAGGACAAGGATATGGGAACCGCATGTTTGCAGAAAAAATATGGTGGGCTCTATTGGGACATTTTACGGGTTTGCATCCAGAATATGAGGTGAAAGACTGGCGGGGCCGGTCGTATTACGTGGACTTTATGTGGATCGTGGGCGGGCTTCGCTTCGTATTTGAGATCATGGATTATGGTTCGCATGGCACAGACCGTTCAAAATATCGACTGGATCTGAATCGAGGTTTGTTCCTGCAATCACAAGAGTTTCACGTGATCGCCATTTCGCTGGATGAGATGAAAGAAAATCCAACGTTCGTGCTGACGATGGTGCGGAGCATTTTAGCCCCTTATCTTTCGGCCATGCAAGACGGGAGCACAACGGTCCCCCGAAAATTCGGAAAAATCGAGCGTCAGTTGATGCGTCTGGCCATTCGGCACGATCGTATCGTTTGCCCGTCGCAAGCGGCGAAAGAACTGGAAGTTCACAAGCAAACCATCATCAAGTATTGCCGCAAATTGGTGGAACAGGGCAAGTTCCGCGCCATCCCGACAGGCATGACCGGCAAAATATATCGTTACGAGTACATCGGATCGATTCAAAGTCCCGATCTGTTATGAATATAGAACTGACAAGTCCAATTTCCTTATGTGCCACGGCGATCGCTGTATTATAGAACGCTACAGCCGATAAAAGCGGAGAACTAGGATATGCGCGGACAACGGTAGCCAAGTCCCGATTTCTAAAACTGGATGCTGCTTAGAGCTGCAACATGTCCATTCCATTTTGGATTGTATGAAAAGTCGTACAACAGAGAGCCGGAGAGCGTCCGGGCGCAGGGTTTTGTATGAAAAGTCGTACAACAGGGAGCCGGAGAGGGTCCGCGCGCAGGGTTTTGTATGAAAAGTCGTACAACAGGGAGCCGGAGAGCGTCCGCGCCCAGGGTTTTGTATGAAAAGTCGTAGCGCGCCTAGTCAAGCTAGGCACAACTTGCCGGTGCAAGTCCGGCCGGGGTAAGGACCAAGCCGCCCTGTAGCTA
>NZ_JBHIRY010000056.1:0-15501 GCF_042138635.1 Paenibacillus medicaginis
AGTATAAAGGTTATCCCTGTATCAGCTGATTTAAACTCTTGGCAGTAAACCAATTACACTAAAGTTGAAACACTCCCGTTATTGCCGAGGGATTTTGAGAGGATCGGGCTATTGGAGATTCTCCAGTAGCCCTTTCTTGTGTTTGCGTACTCCCATGCCTTCTGTTTGTGGATTCCGAGCGTTTGCAACTTTTTAAATTTCGTCTTTACTCGTTTCCATTGCTTCCAGAAGATCATGCGTATCCGCCTTCTCATCCATTCATCCGTTGATTGTAGCAGGCTCTTCATATCCGCTATCTTGTAGTAGTTAATCCACCCCATGATGTAACGTCTAAGCTTCTCCGCCCGCTGTTCATTTCCCACTCCGTTGCTCCTCGATGTCAGTTCCTTCACTTTGGCCCTCATCTTTGCCATGGATTTCGGGTGGATGCGGACTCGTATCTCCCCCTTCTTTGCATAGAAGGAGAATCCAAGAAATTTGACCTTCCTTGCCTCGTCCACTACCGTCTTTTCCCGGTTCACTTTGAGAAACAGCTTTTCCTCGATAAAGGGGAGTATGTTCGTTAGCGTCCGTTCAGCGCTTCTTCTGCTTTTACAGAAGATGAGGAGGTCGTCCGCATAGCGGACGGATCGATGGCCGCGGCTCTCCAGTTCTTTGTCCAGTTCGTTCAGCATGATGTTGCTGAGGATCGGACTTAGGTTCCCGCCCTGCGGTACGCCGATTTCCGTGTCCTCAAACTTATGCTTAACAACTACTCCGGCTTTCAGGTATTTATGAATAAGCGAGATGACCCGCCCGTCTTTAATGGTTCTGGTTAGTACCTCTACCAACTTACTTTGGTTCACGGTATCGAAATATTTCTCCAGGTCCATGTCGACTACATATTTGTACCCTTCCTGGATGTTTTCCTGACTCCTTCGGATTGCGCCATGGGCGCTTCTCTTCGGACGGAATCCGAAACTGTTCCCCGAAAACTGCTTCTCATAGATCGGTGTAAGGATTTGGGCGATCGCCTGCTGAATCACTCGGTCTACCACTGTCGGGATGCCTAAGTTTCTCTTCTTTCCGTTCTCTTTGGGAATCTCCACCCTTCGAACGGGATTTGGACGGTAGGTTCCGTCCAGAATGGATTGTTGGATGGTTTCTCCGTTCTCTCGGAGGTATTGTAGAAGTTCATCTACGCTCATTCCGTCGATTCCGTGAGATCCTTTGCTTGCTTTGACCCGCTTGAACGCTTCGTTCATATTGTCTCGGCTCACGATTTTCTCAAGCAACCCATTCCTCGGCTCGGTTGCGTTGGTGTTGTCGGTTTCAGGTATCCTCGCAGGATTGTGCACTCCCGCTTGTTCTCCATGTTCCGCATGTACGTTCCGCGTGGAGCCTTCTCTTCGAAGTTGGCTGCACTTCGCTCCTGTTTCAGTACCTTTCATTGACCCACACCTCCTAAGGTTCGGCCCTTCCCTCAAGCCGTCGACTGCTCAAGGTAATATGGCTTCTGCTGACTTCTCATGATAAATCTTGTTTCAACCGTGATTCGAAGTTCATCTCCTCACGTCCATGAGACCTCCCACGGTAAGGCGACTCACTTTTCTTCCATCTACCCGCACCATTTACACTGGAATGTCCGTGTAGTGTATTGGACTTCGCTTTGTTAGGCAAGCTCATCCCATTCCTTGTGCCTGATGATGTTCGTGTTCCTCGGGCCGGAAGTTTGCCTCCAGCTTCCTTCAGATTCCACCTCACGATGGACACCCTTGCTCTCGGCTAGTGGTTGGCCACTACCAGCCCCCACAGCGGACTTTCACCGCCTAGTTAGTCGCCATGCGTGGCGCACCAAAAAAGCGCCTTAGTCTGCGACTAAGACGCTGATCATATATATGGCTCCGCCTTCAGATCACTTAGGACCCTTGCGGATTATGGTGGTCCACATGATTGCGGTTTTTGACTTTTTTAGACCCAGACAATGGTTCCTGCATGCCCCGGTCATGATCCCGGTCACGCTGCTGAGTCTCCTGTGCTTCAGGTACCGGTACGCTTTTCGGCTTACTCATCATTTCTACCTCCTTTATGCCATTCTGGTGCATGAGTTTAGGCTTTGCTTACATATGGGTCGGATTCATATCCGCTGTTGCATCATGGTTCAGAGCATCCTGATGCCGGCGGTCATTCCGGTCCTGCTCAAGCTGCTGAGCGTTATGGCTGTTTACGGGACGCTTATCCAGACTTTCAATGACATTGGACAAATTTTTATCCATTCCCTTTTTCGATTTGCTCACGAAGATCACCCCTGTCTTAAATAGCTTGAAATTTCCCGATCAGGCGCCGATTCAGGCATGTGTCAGCTGCTGCAGCGCCTGGGCGCATTGATGGATATGTCTTGTGTAATCGTCGGCCAACTGCTGTATGATATCCGAACGCTCATCAACGGTTCGCCCTTCACTTTCCACATCCACCAGGTTCACCTTTACTTCACGGGAGTCCACATAGGCACAAGCAAAATCAAAAGAGTACATCTGTCTTCCTTCCACTTCAATGTGAATGCGCAGCGCTTTGGAATCGGCTTCATCTGCGGACACCCATGCTTTATCCCCAGGGCCGATCAGGGTCGGCAGGCGCTCCTGCCATGCTTCCACCAATTGCTGCTGATCTATTTGCAGCTCTCTGCTCATTGCAACACCTCCTCCGCACTGTTAACGTGCGGCAAAGGAGCATCATTTATGCATGGAGGGACTGAAAAGAAAATGTCTATCGGCGTATTTTAAAGCAGTCGGATTGCGTTTAGTTGAGGTTTTTCTACAATGAATGCAAAAAGGCTACCGTCAATGCTCATAATTAATTATTAATAACCTACTACAATTAGCCAAACAAAAGCGGTTAGCTTCAATCATTCAAGTACTCTTCTCTTGTTTAATTACTCCTATATGCTAAACCTTCGCGCATTACGGGAAAAATGATTATATTAACAACTTTCTTTTAGTTAATTGTTAAAAAGTAAAATTGCTTGTAGTTTTATACCATAGAATCAAGTACCGTTTTTATTGCTTGCACTAATACTTTTTTGTCAGAGTAGCCACTATCATCAACTGGGATGTTTAAGCCAATAAGCTTAAGATTCTGCTGACCAAACTTCTGGGCTTGATGCATTACTGGATTTTCTATAAACATATAATGCTCTCCCCCAACATAACTTACAAGCTTGCTATATAAGTCACTAAAGTACTCATCAGCAAAAGACCAACCAATAAACAAGAGATGACGTTGTGCCAATATAGCATTTAGTTTTGCCTTATATCCTTCATTAGTGTAAAGTTCATCATATTGTTTTTTTGTAACAATCATAGTACTCGGCCTATCTATATAACCATGGATATGAACTACTCTATTCACTGCACTATCAATTAAGCTACGCACATCTTCTACTTCATTTAAAAGAATCGGATTGACTCTTTGTCCTTTAAAAAAGTTCGGCAAGATATTATCGTAATTTGATGTCAAATAAATTGGTGAATCTAGATTCACTAATTCATTCATAAAATGTTCCTCATCAGGAATATTCAAATTTGGATTCGCAAACTTGCTTGCAATAGCTTTTTGAATACTTGCTTCAGTTGTTAGAGATGTAGAACTACTAGTCAAAAACGTTAAAGCTTCAAATACATTTCCTGCACTAACCAACCTTCTATAGTAATTCAAGTTTGCACGAGTAACGTTTCCTTCAAAGCTTTCTAACATTCCGGTCCAAGTCGGTAATCCAAATGGGGCCGAAACTCCCGCCCCCAAAAAAGGTACAACCGTGCTAATTTTGCTTTTCAGCTCGTAGTAATTCACGACATAGTCTGGGTGCAAATATTCAAATACTTTTTGCTTGTTATACCCCTGCACTTCATTTATAAATTCATTTGTAAAGGAATATACAAAATCGTATTCATGTTCATGATCAGAATCCTTTATCATTACTCCACAATTTTCGCAAGTAACGGGAAAATCATTGGAAGTATATCGTCCCCCTCTACATTCGTATGAAATTTCCATGTCGACGTAACCTCTTACCTGTAATTCATTTATCATAAATTTTATATCTTTATCACTTAAGCCTACTTTTATAAAGGAGCTTTTTGTAAAATCCTGTTTACCGATATGTTTTACTAATGTTGTTATTAAGCGTCCCGCCCCTACTTCTGTAACATTTAATTCAGTAGTTACGGAGTTCACTAATTCTGTCAAGGACATAATGTAAAAACTCCTTTTCTAACGGTCTATTTGCTTTAAAAGTAATTAAAAAATCACTTTTATTTGAACGAATCGTTGTCTGAATAACATCAATGTCTTTAAGATTAGTA
Organism: Paenibacillus medicaginis; assembly: GCF_042138635.1. Taxonomy (NCBI): domain Bacteria; kingdom Bacillati; phylum Bacillota; class Bacilli; order Caryophanales; family Paenibacillaceae; genus Paenibacillus; species Paenibacillus medicaginis. The sequence goes on from NZ_JBHIRY010000056.1 coordinate 4,341, forward strand.
TTATTGATATCTGTAAACCATGATAATGAGAACGTTTGAAGTCTCTGAGAATCAGTAAAGCTTGTATATAAGCTGTGGAATAACTCAGACGATGCTAACGGTTTATTCGCTCCAGCCGACTCTGTTGAGCTTCTGCTAGCATTATTAGATGTAAAAGATATTCTCGTTGAATATGCCTCTAAATCTAGCCTTCTCGCCTCCCTTTTTAACTCGTTATTGCTGACATTTGCAGCGATATAACTCGCAACCAACATCGAGTTAATTTGTTTTATAATTGTTTCCTGAACATTTTTATCTGGTCGATTATCATCTTTTTCAAAAAGGGCATCAAATAATTGTTTGGTTGTAGCAGGTAGTAATCTTCCCGTTCTCTGGTTAACTAAAGCCCTCTTATCCTCAAGCAATTTATCGTCCAAACTCTTACAATATTCAAATAATCCTTTTCTGTCCTTCTCGCAATCTATATAAGGTACAATTCTTAAGTAAGGTAATAATTCCCCCTTGATTCTATTAAATAAAGAACTGATTGAGTGATCATATGGCTCTTCGTCTTCTTCTGGTTTAGCAATTCCAGTTGTATGTCGAGCCATCAGGGTTAACGTTAGCCTTTTAAAATCCACCTCAATCCCGCCAAGTAAGAAAGATCTTTTATTTTCCTTTTTTACTACTTCAACAAAGAGTATTCTTAATTCTTCAACATCATTGTTACTGGCTTTAATATCAAATCCTGCAATAAATTTAGTACCAGTGTGCGTTGGGCTGATCGTATCCATTAAATAAAATCCGCTATCTTTCATATCTGCACGAAATTGTGATGGAATAAATTGATTATGGTTATACGTACTAATCAATTGTTCCATTTGTTTCCTAAGCACCGGAAGTTTAATTTTAGTAGGACTTTGAATCTTATTCAAGCTAACGTTTTTGAGCTGGCCATATAAGATATTTTCAAACAACACCTTATCTATTTCGTTTTTCCTTGAGACGTTTTTTAAAACTATATTCTCATAAAAGGTTTTTAAACTTTGTCGACTAAATGTGTTCTTTATACCTAAAAGCTCAGAGATAGATTCCTTCAGCTTAGGAACATCAATGTACTCTGCATAGTAAAGACCCCTAAAACTATATAAGCTGACATTGCTCACTGATATCCCTCCGAGAACTTAATCTAGATATTTAAATCACACTATTTAAATTTTATCTTAAGGAAATATAGTATTTCTATATTTTCACATATTCATTTTATCATAAACTAATTACGTACATATATATCTTACTCTTTTATAATTCCGATTATCAGAATTTATGGGCTGTTTTGCCTTTGTTTACGCTCATATTTTCGTACCTCCCGTTAGATTTTCGTCTAACGGTCACGAACACAAAAAAACGCACCAGACCGTTGTTCAACAGTCAAGTGCGTCTCTGTCATAATCGCCACAATTCCTTATGTAGCGGGGATTTACTATAAATGGCGGAGAGGATGGGATTCGAACCCATGTGGGCTTGCACCCTAACGGTTTTCAAGACCGCCCCGTTATGACCGCTTCGGTACCTCTCCATGTGGTAAATTTGCGTCCCGCTTCAAAACTATAAAGGAAGCGCAACACAAATGATTTTACCACAAAGCTAAAATGAAATCAATGCTATGCTTTGCGGGTAATTTTCTCAATCCCGCCCATGTAAGGTTGGAGCACTTCAGGAATACGCACGCTGCCGTCCTCTTCCTGGTAATTTTCTAAAATCGCTGCTACGGTACGTCCAACAGCAAGACCTGAACCATTCAGCGTGTGCAGAAACTCCGGCTTGGCCTTCGGCTCCGGACGGAAACGAATATTGGCACGACGAGCCTGGAAGTCCTCGCAGTTGGAGCAGGAGGAAATTTCGCGGTACATTCCGCTTTCCGGCAGCCAGACTTCAAGATCATAGGTCTTGGCCGATGTAAAGCCCATATCGCCTGTGCACAGTGCCAGCACACGGTAAGGCAAGCCAAGCAGTTGCAGTACACGTTCAGCGTTCTGCGTCATTTTCTCCAGCTCTTCATAGGAGGTATCAGGGTGCACCAGCTTCAGCATTTCCACCTTGTTGAATTGATGCTGGCGAATCAGCCCGCGCGTATCACGTCCAGCGGCACCGGCTTCCGAACGGAAGCATGAGCTGTAAGCGACATAATGCTTGGGCAGCTCCTCGGCCGCCAAAATTTCCTCACGATGATAGTTGGTTACCGGGACTTCCGCTGTAGGAATCAGGTAATATTCGGTATCGCGCAGTTTGAAGAGATCCTCTTCAAACTTGGGAAGCTGGCCTGTACCATACAGGCTGTCTTTGTTCACAATATATGGAGGAAGCATCTCCTCGTATCCGTGCTCCGTGCTGTGCAAATCCATCATAAAGTTAATCAGTGCCCGTTCCAGACGAGCCCCCAGACCTTTGTAAAAGGTAAAGCGCGATCCGGTAACCTTGGCACCGGCCTCAAAATCAAGAATTCCAAGATTCTGGGCGATGTCCCAATGAGCTTTGGGCTCGAAGGAAAACGATCCTGGCTCAGACCATCTGCGGATCTCCACGTTATCCTCTTCAGAGGCCCCGACAGGGACGTCTTTATGCGGGATGTTAGGAATGGACAGTACCAATTCATCAATTTGCTCTTCCAGCTCGCGTACCTGCTCGTCCAATTCCTTGATCCGGTCCGATACCTGGCGCATTTCAACAATGAGATCGTCAGCATTCTCTTTATTCTTTTTCAGTCTTGCCACTTCAGCGGATACGGTATTGCGGCGGTTTTTCAAACCCTCGCTTTCCTGCAGCAGCTCCCGGCGGCGTGTATCCAGTACAGGAAATTCACTGATAGATTCCTGATCCTTCCCCCGGTTGCGCAGCGCCTCTTGTACCCGTTCAAAATCATTACGAAGTATTTTAACGTCCAACACGACAATCCCTCCTACACAAAAACCTTGACCTCTGCTCGAAAAATAACGATCCGTTCATGTTGCCTTCGGCCGTGGGCCATCATTCGTTATTCCCTGCACGAGGGTCAAGGTCGATTCGATTACAGATTATTTACTGCCTAATCCTTTATACTCACGAACCATGTCGGCAAAATATTGATGAAGCCGGTAATCGTCCGTCAGCTCGGGATGAAAAGAAGAGGCCAGCAGATGCTCTTCCCGTGCTGTCACGATTTCACCGTTGTATTCTGCCAGGACATCCACATCGGACCCAACCTTCTGAATCAACGGAGCGCGAATGAATACAGCCCGCACGGGCTCTTCGATTCCCGCAATGTCCAGATCGGCCTCAAAGCTCTCCCGCTGCCGGCCAAAAGCGTTCCGGTTGACCGTGATGTCCATCAGACCGAGATGAGCCTCTTCCTGTCCGGCAATTTCCTTGGCCAGTACGATCAGACCCGCACAGGTTCCAAAGATCGGCTTCTTCTCTTCCGAAAATTTGCGGATCGCATCAATAAAATCGTACTTGCGCATCAGCTTGCCAATGGTCGTGCTTTCTCCGCCCGGGATGATCAGCCCGTCAATCTCATCCAACTGTTCCGTCCGTTTGACGGCAACTCCCTCAGCACCTGCCAAACCGATGCTTCTGATATGTTCTGCTACAGCGCCCTGCAGCGCCAGTACTCCGATTTTCATAGACTTCCCTTCTCTCTTACCAGCCGCGGTCCTGCATGCGGTCCTGTGCAGCCAGCTTGGAAATCTCGATGCCTTTCATCGGGGCTCCCAGGTTTTTGGATACTTCAGCAATCAGTTTATAATCCGTATAGTGTGTTGTGGCTTCAACAATAGCACGGGCAAACTTCTCAGGGTTATCCGATTTGAAAATCCCCGAGCCTACAAATACACCGTCTGCTCCCAGATGCATCATCAAAGCGGCATCCGCAGGAGTCGCTACACCACCAGCCGCAAAGTTAACGACCGGAAGCTTGCCGTTCTCGTGAACTTCCAGCAGTAGGTCATAAGGTACGCCGAGATTTTTGGCTTCGGCATAAAGCTCATCTTTCGACATGTTTTGTACTTTGCGGATTTGGCTGTTAATGAGGCGCATATGGCGCACAGCTTCAACGATGTTGCCTGTTCCCGGCTCACCCTTGGTCCGGATCATGGAAGCCCCTTCGCCGATACGGCGCAGCGCCTCACCCAGGTCTTTGGCACCACAAACGAAAGGAACGGTAAAATCCCGTTTGTCGATATGAAACACTTCATCTGCCGGTGTGAGCACTTCACTTTCGTCAAGGTAATCGACACCCAGCGATTCCAGTATCTTCGCTTCAATATAGTGACCAATACGGGCTTTTGCCATTACGGGAATCGTTACAACCTTCATTACCTCTTCCACGATCGTTGGGTCAGCCATACGGGCTACCCCGCCAGCGGCACGAATATCGGATGGAACCCGCTCCAGCGCCATAACGGCGGTTGCTCCGGCTGCCTCGGCGATTTTAGCCTGCTCGGCGTTCATGACATCCATGATGACGCCGCCTTTTTGCATTTCTGCCATACCCCTTTTTACACGCGATGTTCCCGTTTCCATCTCTTATTGGCCTCCTGTTGTATGCGTATTCTAACTCGTTATTTTACCTTACGGTACCCAAATACTCAATATCTGGCGCCACTTATGTTAGAACAGATTCTTGATGTTGCCGAACAGATCCGCGAAGAAGCTTCCGATGGCCCGAAAGAACATCTTGAGCCAGCCCGCTTCCTCCACATTTGCCGCGGTGATCAGTTCAACGGTCTTTTCCTGCGGCTTGTCCATCCCATCCGCCTTGTAGGAATAGGTTACCGTTCCCACCTTATCTCCCTGCTTAAGCGGAGCCACCAATTCAGCGGCCGGGGTTACCTTCGTCTTATGTGTAATCTTCGCATTGGCAGCGTTCTTCGGAACTACAAAGGTAACAGCGTCCTTGGTAACTACCGGTACTTCGGTTTCTTTCCCCTTGGTTACAGGCACCGTCTTCAGATCGTCGAGCTCGGCCTTGGGAGCCACAACCTGCTGCAGCTTGAAATTGTTAAAGCCGTAATCCAGCACCTTCCGGGTTTCAGTAAAACGTGCAGGCTCATTGGCCGCGCCCATAACCACACTGATCAGCGTCATGCCATCGCGGACTGCCGTACCCGCAAAGCAGTATTTTGCAGCATTGGTATGTCCTGTTTTCATCCCGTTCAAGCCTTCATAAGCATAGGCCTTGAAGTTCGTAATGCTCTTATTGGATTCCAGCATCCAGTTCCAGTTAACAATCGGATCTTTGTCCGTTTTACGGAAGCGATAATTTTGCAGTGTTGTAAATTGCGTATAATCCGGATGATCACGCACAATAAATCCGGCCAGTGTAGCGACATCTCTTGCGGTCATCACGGTCTCGCGATCCGTGTCCGGCCGGTACTTGGCCGGCATATCCGCCTTGTCCAGCCCAGTTGAATTAATGAAATAGGAATCCTTCATCCCCATGCGTTGGGCCGTTTCATTCATCATTTGTACGAAATTCTGCTCCGAACTGGCTACATATTCTGCCAAGGCTACAGTAGCATCGTTGGCAGAGCCAACAGCCATGGCGATATATAGATCTTTTACCGTATGCTTGTCACCCTCAGCCAAAAAAATACGCGAGCCGACGCTTTTCGCCGCATTTTCACTGACTTCGACCACATCATCCCACTTGATTTTGCCCTGCTTGACCTCTTCAGCGACAATATACTCTGTCATCATTTTTGTCATGCTTGCAGGCGGCAGCGGCTCATCCGGGTTCATGGACAGCAGCACTTGGCCTGTACTCGCTTCTATTAATATAGCTGAACTCAGCGCCAGGTCAGGAGTTTTAATTCCGGATGTACCCACAATCTCCGTTTTTGCCCCCGCAGCAGAGGTCATTACCGTAGGATCCAATGAGCTTACAGCTGGCAGAGCAGTCATATACATCATATTGAACAGCACAACAGCAGCAATGCTCTTCTTCAGCAAGCCGCTTTTCTTTTTCCATTTACTTGAGTTTTTCAACGTTAAATAAACTCCTCTCTCACTCAACCCAACCCACTGTAGTCATATATGAAGGTTGTAGCAATCACTTATCTATTCTATCATACGCTATGACGCAAAAAAAGACAGGTCGGGCCAATTCGCCCACCCTGCCTTCTCTAGCATTTCCCGGATGTTAAGATTATAGAATTTATAATTTCCAGCGGAGCTGAAGCATTCTATTTTTTCTTACAATGAGTAGTTTGGCGCTTCCTTCGTGATTTGCACATCATGCGGATGGCTTTCGCGTAACCCTGCGCCGGTGATCCGGATGAACTGTGTATCGTTGCGCAGCTCTTCAATCGTCTGCGTGCCACAGTATCCCATCCCGGAACGAAGCCCGCCGATCAGTTGATGAATCGTGTCGGACAAAGGGCCTTTGTAAGCAACACGGCCTTCAATGCCCTCAGGCACCAGCTTTTTGTCGTCATCCTGGAAGTAACGGTCTTTACTGCCCTGCTTCATCGCCGCCATGGAGCCCATGCCCCGGTATACCTTGAAACGGCGTCCCTGATAAATTTCGGACTCACCCGGGCTTTCCTCCGTTCCGGCAAACAGGCTGCCCAGCATAACTGCAGAGGCGCCAGCCGCCAAAGCCTTGGTGATCTCGCCGGAGTACTTAATGCCGCCGTCAGCGATAACCGGCACACCATACTCACGGGCCACGGTTGCGCAATCATAAATAGCCGTGATTTGCGGAACCCCGATCCCTGCAATGACACGAGTTGTACAAATAGACCCTGGTCCAATACCAACCTTGACGACCGAGGCGCCGGCTTCGATCAAATCGCGGGTTGCTGCTCCGGTTGCCACGTTGCCCGCAATAATGGTCAGATCCGGATAACTTGCCCGCAGCTTGCGGACCGCATCAATAATATTGATGTGATGTCCGTGCGCCGAATCCACTACAATCAGATCCACGCCTGCCTGCACCAGCGCTTCTGTCCGGTCAAACGTATCGGAGGAAATACCGACAGCCGCACCAACCAGCAGACGGCCGTGCGCGTCCTTGGCTGCATTCGGGAACTGGATCGCTTTTTCGATATCCTTGATCGTAATCAAGCCTTTAAGATTGTTGGCCTCATCCACCAGTGGAAGCTTCTCAATCTTATGCTTTTGCAAAATAACTTCAGCTTCCTGAAGCGTCGTTCCTACCGGTGCGGTAACCAGATTTTCGCAAGTCATCACTTCGCTGATTTTGATATCGTAGTCATGAATGAAACGAAGGTCCCTGTTGGTCAAAATGCCGACCAGCTTGTTATCCTCATTTACAATCGGCACACCTGAGATGCGGAACTTGCCCATGACCTGCTCCGCGTCTGATACAAGATGATCGGGGGTCAGCGAAAACGGATTGGTAATCACGCCGCTTTCGGAACGTTTAACACGGTCGACTTCCTCGGCCTGCTTCTCTGCACTCATGTTCTTATGAATAATACCGATGCCGCCTTCTCTTGCCATGGCAATCGCCATAGCCGCTTCCGTAACGGTATCCATGCCTGCGCTGATCAGCGGGATATTGAGCCTCACTGCGTCACTTAACCTCGTGGACGTATCTACCTCTTTCGGCAAAACTTCCGATTTACGGGGTACCAACAAAACATCGTCAAAGGTTAAGCCTTCCTTGCCAAACTTATCTTCCCACACCAGGGTTGTCCTCCTTAGAATATGTTTAAGTACGCCACGGATGTCTATCCATGACGGACAAAGTAACGTTTTCTGAAAATATATTAATTGCAATCTTAGCAAAGCAGTATAGGGGTGTCAAGCGTTATAACCTTCATGTTCTTAAGGTATATTTCCCATTGAACACATCTGTATGCGACTGATGGACATATGACAAAAAACAACCGGACCCCGGCATAAATCCCGGGGTCCGGCCGATATTCCCTCTTGGGGAGCGCTATGCCGACGCCTTATGGAACAAGGCTTGGCTCAACTTCCTTCAGCAGGCTCAAATCGATATAGGATGAAGTTTCAGGGACAGACGTAATATTTCCGGTTGACTTCAGGTAGTCCATAACACCTTGGCCGTTGCTGACATTCAGGAACGTGTCGTCAGCAGCCATGCTGTATACATTGCGGCTCATGATGTCCGTCAGCTCCGCTTCCGTCAAATGCAGCTCCGGTGCAAGCAATTTGATCGCATCCTCACGATTGTCGTTAATATAATCTGTCGCTTTGTTCAACGCGCGAAGAACAGCTTTAATCGTATTCGGATTTTCCTGCAAAAACGCATCGGTCATTTGGATGGTCGTATGAACGCTCATCCAGTTGACTTCTCCCTTCTTATCCGGCAACTCCGACTTCGTTCCGCTAAACAGGAAGTGGCCCCCGGCGTTGATCGCTTTTGTAATGAACGGCTCCCATGCCGCCATCGCGTCGATGTCGCCTTTCTCCAAAGCGACGACCGCATCGCTTGGCGCCAGATTAACGTATTTGATTCTGGAGGCGTCCACACCCAGCTCCTTTGCCATATTGTCGATGGCGATCTTGACGTCCGCTCCGCTCGGAATGCCAATCGTTTTGCCTTCCAAATCCTTCGCGCTGTTCAATACAAGGTTCTTGCCGCCAACGACAGCTTGCGTACCGGCGATTTGCGCAAGCGGTGCGACGATCTTCACACCAATACCATTAGACTTCAGAATGATATCCATGAAATTGGTTTGAATGCTGACCGGCGCACTGCCGCCGGAGACCATCGGACCGATGTCCGGGCCGCTTTCGATCAATTGACTGGTAACGTCCACCCCCTCTTCTTTGAAATAACCGAGCTTGTCGGCAATAATTTGCTGAGACGAAATTTGGGCGTCCCGTACGCCGACAAGCGTAAGCTTGGTCGTCTCTAGCCCACCGCTTTCCGCGGGTGCCGAGACTGCCGGCGCGGATGAAGGAGTTTCAGACGGCGAAGGCGCTTGAGACGAAGCACCGCCACCACAGGCGGACACCATAACCATCAAAATAAGGGATGTTATTAGAGTAAGACCGAATTTACCTTTTCTGTTTTTTGCCATTTCCTCCACCCTCTATCTTCGTATTGATAGTGCTGTCTATCCTGTCCGGCCAAACCGACCAACTATGTTGACCCAGCTATTTCTCCAAGGCGTCTCGAATCCCTCCCTTTCTCCAGGACATGACCCTCTTCTCTACCAGCTTCAAAAATTGGGAGAACAAGCTGTACTCCAGTCCGATGAATACGATGGCCACAAACATGTTCGATATTTTAAAATAATTGCGGGCATCCACGATAATATAACCGAGGCCGGAGCTCGCTCCCATCATTTCCGATACAATCAATGCGGAGAAAGCGAGCCCCAGCCCTACCTGCGAGCCAACCAATATATTCGGAATGGCCGACGGCAAAATCACCCGAGTGAAAATCTGGCGCTGTGATGCCCCCAGGCTGGTAGCGGAGCGGATAAGAAGCGGATTGACGGATTTCAGGCCATCCAATGTATAAGCGAGCATGGGAACAAATGTCGTCCAGGCGATAAGCAGCACCTTCGGAAACTCCCCGATGCCGAACCAGATAATAAACAGCGGCAGCAACGCCAAGGCCGGAATCGGTCCGGTAAGATTAAGAAGAGGGGATATCCAGAACTCGACATGGCGGAAGCGGCTCATCAACATGGCAATACCGATAGCGCAAACGGTACCGAGGGTGAATCCTTGTAAAATGCGCACAGTGCTGGACAAGAGACTCGCGCCGATCATCCCCGTCTCGGCCAGCATCCTGGCATTGCGGATGATTTCGGTCGGCGGCGGGAAAAAGAGCGGGTTGAACCATTGAACAGCCATGTTAAACCGCGAAAACAGCTCCCACAGCAGAAAGATGGCAACGTAAGGGATCGCCCCCTTCCACCCGAACGGTTTCCTGACGGTTCGAATCACCGGCTTTCCGGCAGGTTGCACAGAAGGAATCGTCACTGTCTTGACCCGGCTCATAAGCTTGCCTCCTTTACCGTTTCCTCGTCCATCAGCACCGCTTCGATTTCCGTCATGAGCTGTCCGAAGCGGCTGTGGTGAAATGTTCTCGGATGATTCATTTCAACTTCCAGCACGGATGCAATCTTTCCATGCTTCATCACCACCACACGATCCCCCAGAGAAATCGCCTCGCTGATGCTGTGCGTAACGAACAACACCGTCGGCTTCACTTCCCGGCAAATCCGAAGCAGCTCCCGCTGCATTACATCACGGGTCAAGATGTCGAGCGCGCCGAACGGCTCATCCATCAGCAGCATATCCGGACCGGCGGCCAGTGCTCTGGCGATGCCAACCCGCTGCTTCATGCCCCCGGACAGCTCATGCGGATAATGCTTGGCGTAATCGGACAAACCCACCAGTTCCAAATAATGCGCCGCCTTGCTACGGGCCTCCTTTTTCCCCATCCCTTGCACGTCCGGGCCAAACGCGATATTGTCCAGCACGTTGAACCACGGAAAAAGCGCATGCTCCTGAAACACGACTCCCCGCTGCTTCGACGGTCCTTTGATCGTCCTGCCGTCCACCGTAATCGTGCCGCTGTCCGGGGCGATAAAACCCGCCACCATATTCAACAGGGTCGATTTCCCGCAGCCGCTGTGGCCTACAATACACACAAGCTCATGCGGCTTTATAGTCAAATAAATTTGGTCCAGTACAGTTCGACCATTAAAGCTTTTATTCACCCCATCGATGACCAATTGCATGCCCTGCAACCCCCTTCAAATCATATCCCTCTGTCGCATGCTTTCGTTGACTTGATGGTAAACGATTATCTTGATTTATGTAAACATTCATAACGCAAAAATTAGATTTTTCGGCATATAACATAAAGAAATTGCTGCCAAACTGTCTTTTTTAACAAATTATAATCCTAAACAAAAACTATATATAACATATAAATAACATAAGAACAGTGATATCCAGCTCATTAATGATTTCCTTCACTCTTTGACGCGCACAAAAAATCCCTTGACGATAAAACATCAAGGGAAATGAAAATCTATTATTTAGATTCAAACAAAAAAATAATCAGCCACCGATTGTTTTCGGTAACTGATTATTAATTCTACAAGACTTTTGCCTGGCAACGTCCTACTCTCCCAGGACCCTTCGGTCCAAGTACCATCGGCGCTGGAGGGCTTAACGGTCGTGT
>NZ_JBHIRY010000057.1:0-14790 GCF_042138635.1 Paenibacillus medicaginis
GCAGAGCAAGACTTCAAACGCACAACACACCATTTTCATCTTTGGTGGTGGTCGTCAGACCATGTTAGTTTTGAACTCTCACTTAGATATGAAACAACGAGCAATTTGACAAACAAAATGTTGGTTTTCTGATGGAGTTTATTATAACGAAAAGAAAACAATCTGACAAGAAAGCAGCTTCAGCCGCTTCAGGCTATAAAACGCGCTTATCCCTTGATCTGAGCGCGAAGACGGTCCAATACCGTATCCCGTCCAAGCAGAACTATCGTTTCATTCAGGTCACGCCCGTGTGTCTGGCCGGTCAAAGCGACCCGGATAGGCATGAACAGCTGCTTGCCTTTAAAGCCTGTTTCCTTCTGTACCTCTTTAATTAGCACTGCCAGCCGCGAAGCTGCAAATTCCCCGGATGCCTCAACCTTGTCGGTAAAAGCCTTAAGCACAACCGGGACCTGCTCTTCCGCCAGGATCGCTTGCCCTTCTGCATCCAGCTCCAGATGGGTGCGGAAGAATACGTCTGACAGTTGAACAATGTCCGATGCCGCCGTCATTTGCTCCTGATACAAACGGACAAGCGCCTTGGCCCATTCCTGCTGCTCCGCCGTGAGACTGGCCGGAAGGCGTCCGGCCTTCTGGAGGTACGGAACCGCCATGTCAGCGATCCTGTCAGGATCGGCATGTTTAATATAATGGTTGTTCAAATGTGCCAGCTTGTTCGGATCAAACACAGCCGGGCTTTTGGACAAGCGGTTAGCATCAAATATTTCAATCAGCCGCTCTTTGCTGTAAATCTCCTCTTCACCTTCCGGAGACCAGCCGAGCAGGGCAATGAAGTTGAACATGGCTTCAGGCAAATACCCAAGGTTGTCATACTGCTCCATAAATTGAATGATGGATTCATTGCGTTTGCTGAGCTTTTTGTGATCCTCGCCGACGATCAGCGTCATATGCGCGAAGATCGGCGGCTCCCAGCCCAAGGCTTCATAAATCATCAGCTGGCGCGGAGTGTTGGAAATATGGTCTTCGCCGCGCAGCACATGAGTGATTTTCATCAAATGGTCGTCTACGGCCACCGCAAAGTTGTAGGTAGGAATGCCGTCTTTTTTAACGATGACAAAATCGCCCGTCTCTTTGGAGTTAAACGTAATTTTGCCTTTCACCATATCATCAAACGTATATTCCCGCTCATCAGGCACGCGGAAACGGATGCTCGGTATACGTCCCTCCGCTTCAAAGACCTGGCGCTGCTCAAGAGTGAGGTTGCGGTGCTTGCCGGAATAACGCGGCGTCTCGCCGCGGGCAAGCTGCTCCTCCCGTTCCTGCTCCAGTTCTTCCTCCGTACAATAGCAGTGGTAAGCGAGGCCCTGGTCCAGTAGCTCCTGCCAATAGACCTTGTAAATGTCCAGGCGCTCCGTCTGGCGGTACGGCCCATGTTCCCCGCCGACATCCACGCTTTCGTCCCAATCGATGCCAAGCCATTTCAGATACTTCAGCTGGCTCTCTTCTCCGCCTTCAATATTGCGTTTCACATCTGTATCTTCAATCCGGATAATGAATTTTCCGCCCTGGTTTCTGGCATATAAATAGTTGAACAGCGCCGTTCTGGCATTGCCGATATGCAGATGTCCTGTCGGACTTGGCGCATAGCGTACACGAACCTCAGTGCTCATGTATATCCCCTCCGTGTCTCTAATCTCTCAAGATGATAGCATACCCTTGACAAGGCAGACAACAGACTGTGCCGCAATGCCCTCACCACGGCCCGTAAATCCGAGCTGCTCTGTCGTTGTCGCCTTGACGTTCACCTGGCTTTGGTGCTCCGCCCCAAGAGCGCGGGCGATCACCTCCACCATCTGCGGTATGTATGGAGCCATCTTCGGCTTCTGCGCGATAATCGTTGCATCGACGTTGCCGAGCCGATAGCCCTGCTCCTGGGCAAGCGCCCAGACATGCTCCAGCAGCTTAAGGCTGTCCGCATCCTTGAAGGCCGGATCATTGTCCGGAAAATGCTTCCCGATATCGCCGAGCCCCAGTGCGCCCAGAACGGCATCCGTAATCGCATGCAGCAGCACATCAGCATCCGAGTGTCCAAGCAGTCCTTTCTCATAAGGGATCGTCACCCCGCCGATAATGCACGGCCTTCCCTCCACCAGCTGATGAACATCAAAACCTTGTCCTATACGAATCATCTTGCGTCCTCTCCCTCTGTGCTTGTCCATAATTGCGCAATATCCAAATCTTCCGGTGTCGTAATTTTAATATTGGTGTATTTCCCCTCTACAACCCGCACCGAAATGCCCAGCCGCTCGACGAGCATGGAATCATCCGTCCCGAGGAACCCCTCATGCTCAGCAGCCTCATAGGCCCGCAGCAGATCAGAAAGACGAAAAGTCTGTGGCGTTTGAATGCTCCACAGACTCCGGCGATCCGGCGTAGCCGTAATCACCCCTTCTTCATTGACCTGCTTGATCGTATCCTTCACCGGCACAGCAAGTACGGAAGCGCCGAACTCCCGGGCAGTCTCCAGGCATCTTCGGATCTCATCCCCGCCCACGAACGGGCGGACACCGTCATGCACCATAACCCATTCGGTCTGCAGGTATTCCAGTCCGCGGTGTACGGAATGCTGCCGCTCGGAGCCTCCTGCGATGACGTCCGTAACTTTGGCGACCTGATGCCTGTCAATCCACTCCCGGCATCGCTGTACATCATCCGCTCCAGTAACGAGTACGATCCCGCTTACCTCGGGCACAGCCGCGAACGCCTCAAGCGTGTATATAAAAACAGGTTTGTCCTGCAGCAGCAGAAACTGCTTGCTCTCCGCAGTTCCCATGCGGGTGCCGCGTCCCGCCGCCACAACGACGACGCCCAAGCTGTTGTTCATAGCGCAAATCCCGCCTTAACGTCAGTATGATATATGGAATGGAACGAACCGGATCTTCATCCCGGACTCTTTCATCCAGCTATCATCATACCGCTTTTACTGGGCTTTTTCCAATAATTTTGGCTTGGCAAAGATCATTCGGCCCGCCGACGTCTGGAGCACGCTGGTCACCAGCACCTCCATCGTCGTCCCGATATAATCACGCCCGCCTTCCACCACAATCATCGTTCCGTCGTCAAGATAAGCAACACCTTGACCGTACTCCTTGCCGTCCTTGATGATCTGCACCATGATTTCTTCTCCCGGAAGCACGACAGGCTTGACTGCATTAGCCAGATCATTGATATTCAGCACGGACACTCCCTGTAGCTCACACACTTTGTTCAAATTGAAGTCATTGGTGACAACCTTGCCCTGCAGCACCTTGGCCAGTTTGACAAGCTTGCTGTCCACCTCGGAGATCTCCTCGAAGTCCCCCTCGTAGATGAGAACCTTCACATCAAGCTCCTTCTGAATTTTATTGAGGATGTCCAGCCCGCGTCGGCCGCGATTGCGCTTGAGCAAATCGGAGGAATCCGCGATATGCTGCAGCTCTTCCAGCACAAATTCAGGGATGACAATCGTCCCTTCAATGAAACCCGTCTTGCAAATATCCGCAATTCTTCCATCAATGATGACACTCGTATCCAAAATTTTATGCTCCTCGATCCGCCGGCCCTCCTGCTCCTCCTCGCGTCCAAACCTGCCCGATTTCCAGAAGGAAGCCAGATCCTCCCGTTTTTCCAGCCCCACCATGAGACCGACATAACCGCAAACGATCATGACGCCTACTTGCAAAATCTGCCCGGCTTGTCCAAGCCAGGACAGACCCGGGTACAGCAGGATCGACAAAATCAGCCCGGCGGCAAGTCCTGTCGTGCCAGCAGCCATTTCATTCATCGGAATTTTGGACAGATCCTCAATTCCTTTCTGCAGCCGATGCGCAGTTGCTGTGCCCGCGATACTGCAGAGCACCATGAACAGCACTGCACCAACAACCACCCAGATGAAGCCTCCTGCAGCGGTCGCTCTCATCCATTCCGGCATCCAGGACACGGTCCCGGACGCTTTTTGAAACAATGTGTAACCGAACCATGAACCGCATAAACCGGTAAAAATTAAGATAGCCTTTCTCCACATCGAATCCTACACCTCCTAAAACCTTTCAATTCCAAAATTTAGTTCCTTCTTTATTCAGTATGGTCCACTTTCACCTTTGGTAATCGTTGGATGTAATTTTTTTACACAGCATATACTTTCATGGAATCCCTAGCGGAATCCTTCTTTGGAATTTTATGTTGAAAGCCTGCAATTGGCTGTCTTATAATAAAATTATTCCTAATAACTAGAGGTGGGTAGCGATATATGAGCGCACAAAGCTTACATGCTTTTCAGGATCAGGTTTCCGAATTGCTGCTCCGTCACCGCAGTCTGTTGGACATTTTGTCCAAGACCGGCCAATCAGGCGCTGCCGTTAACCGCGTGGTTGCCAAATCTGTTACCGAGTGCGGCTGTATAGAGCTTCATGCCAGGAAACAGGACTATGAACCGGAAAGCGGGCTTGAACAAGCCAAGGCACTGCTGGACAATCACGTGCAGGGGCAGCTGTGCGAGAATTGCAGGGAAGCGATCACCGCCGAGCTGGGACGTAGTCTGTTTTACATGTCGGCCCTATGCAACTTGCTGGATATCCGTTTGGAAGACGTTGTTGAGAAGGAATCGCGCAAATGCTCCACTTTAGGTTTATTTAATATGTCCTGACCGTTTATATACCTCAGCAAGCATTACTCTACAAAAAAAAGCATTTATTTCGCCTGGCTCATCAGGGAAATAAATGCTTTTTATTTTAAGTATTTGATTGATCAACGCTCCGAGTGACGATAGCTGCTGCTGTCCTCGGCATGACGGCGTTTGGCGCGTCTTTTTCTGGCAATCGCTTGAATGTTATGCTTCATACCATATACCGCATAAAGCACAAGCGGCACAAAGATCAGCTTCGAAAGCTGATCGGAAAACTGGACTGCAACCACCACAGCACCGATCACAACGAGCGGTGCGATCCACACAGCCTTTTTAGGCAAGCCCACCCGTTTAAAATTGGGATATTTCAGCGAACTGACCATCAGGTAAGACAGCAGCAGGGTAGCGACAGCCATCGAGAAGAGAGATATATCCTCATGAAACAGGGATAATGTAGCAAGTACGCCCCCTGCCGCAGGAATCGGAAGCCCTGTAAAATATCCGGGTGCTCCACATACCACGTTAAAACGGGCCAGTCGAAGCGCTCCACACATCGGAAATATGGCCGTTACCGTCCAGGCCAAGGCAGGACTGGCTGATTGAAAGGCTACTAAATACATGATTACCGCCGGAGCGACGCCAAAGGAAATGACATCAGATAATGAGTCCAGCTCTTTGCCGAATTCACTTTGCGCGTTTAACGCCCTCGCTACACGACCGTCCAAACCATCCAACAACATGGCGACAATAACCATAATGGCTGCATGACTGTATTGACCATCGATAGCCATTAGAATGGCGATTATTCCGAGAAACAGATTACCAAGGGTAAACATGTTCGGAACAGATTTCATAATCATTGCTTCACCTCATAAAATCACGGATCGAAACATCCATCAATTGTATGTTACTTACATTTGCCTGTCAATGAAAACCTGCTCTTGTAAACGTTTCAAGCCTTCCTTGATCGTGCGGGCACGCACCTCGCCAATACCGTCGACTTCATCCAGCTCCTCAATCGTCGCCATCATAACAAGGGGCAGTTGATGAAAACGTTCCACCAGATTATGAATAATGACATTAGGCAGACGCGGAATTTTGTTCAGCACCCGATATCCGCGGGGAGCGACATAATCTTCGGATAAGGCTGCGGAAGAAGGATAACCAAGCAACCGTACGATATGATTCATATCCAGCAGTTCCTCATCGGTCAAATGCTTCAGCCCGTTGATGATTTCACGAATCTTCTCGTCGCTGACTTCCTTGGCGTAGTCTTTGTACAGCAGCCAGGCTTCTTCCACGGTATTGCCGATCAACTCCTCCATTTGCATGTTGATCAAACGCCCTTCATTGCCCAGCTCATTGACAAAGCGCTTGATTTCCATTTTAATGCGCAGCACCATTTGGGTCCGCTGGATCACATTGACGACTTCAGGGAGGGTGACAAGCTCCTCAAATTCAGAGGCGGTCAGGTTGGTCAGCGACTGTGTCAGGACGGATTTATATTTCTCCAGTGTTTGAATCGCCTGATTGGCCTTGCTCAAAATGACACCGATTTCTTTTAACGAGTAACGAAGTGTACCTTGGTACAATGTTATAATATTACGGCGCTGCGAAATGGACACAACCAGCTTGCCCGTCTGCTTGGCGACCCGCTCCGCCGTCCGGTGCCGGATGCCCGTTTCGCTGGAAGAAATTGAGGAGTCTGGAATCAGCTGCGTGTTGGCATACAAAATCCGCTTGAGATCCTCGCTGAGGATGATGGCTCCGTCCATTTTGGCCAATTCATATAAATAGTTCGGGGAAAAATCACAGTTAATCGAAAAGCCCCCGTCCACCACTTCCATAACCTCCGGACTGTAGCCGACCACAAGCAGCGCGCCAGTCTTGGCACGAAGCACATTTTCCAGTCCCTCACGAAAAGGTGTACCCGGTGCCACCAGCCGCAGCAGGTCATTCATTTTTTCCAGTTGGCTCGATTCTTTCATGTTTTCGTTGCCCCCTAATTTAATGCGGCTGCTAGTGCATCTGCCACAGTTCCAACTCCAATGATCTCCAATCCTTTGGGAGGTGTCCACCCCTTGAGGCTTTTCTCGGGCATGATCACCCTTTTGAAGCCCAGCTTCTCCGCTTCCCGCACGCGCTGCTCAGCCCGGGATACGGCTCGCACCTCGCCGGTCAATCCCACTTCGCCAAAAATAACGTCATAGGGCTTGGTCGGCATATCCTTGAAGCTTGACGCAATGCTTACCGCAATAGCCAGATCCACAGCAGGCTCATCCAATCTTACGCCTCCAGCCACGTTCAGATAAGCATCCTGGTTCTGTAAAAACATGCCCATACGCTTCTCTAATACAGCTATGATCAATCCCATACGATGGTGATCCACCCCCGTGCCCATTCTGCGCGGTGACGGGAAGTGTGTGGTTGCGATCAACGCCTGCAGCTCGACCAGCACCGGCCTCGTGCCTTCCATGCTGGCCACCACAGTAGAGCCTGCTACACCAAGGGGCCGCTCCGACAGAAACAACTCGGAAGGATTGGCAACTTCGCGCAGCCCCTCTTCACCCATTTCGAAAATTCCCATCTCATTCGTTGAACCGAAACGGTTCTTCACCGCGCGCAGCAGCCGGTACGTATGATGTCGTTCTCCTTCAAAATACAGGACACAATCCACCATATGCTCCAAAAGACGAGGACCCGCAATCGCCCCTTCCTTCGTAACATGTCCGACAAGCACAGTAGCGATGCCCAGCCCTTTGGCAATGCGCATGAAGCGGGCGGTACATTCGCGTACCTGTGCTACGCTGCCAGGGGCACTGGTCACCTCCGGCAAATACACTGTCTGTATGGAGTCAATGACCAGGAACTGGGGCTTCATGTTGTCTACAGCCTCTTCGATGGTCTCCAGATTGGTTTCGCAAAGAACATACAGGTTGGGAGATAAAGCGCCAAGGCGGTCAGCCCGCAGCTTGGTCTGGCGCACCGACTCCTCGCCGGAGACATAAAGCACGCGAAGCCCGGTGCGGGCCAATTCATTAGATGTTTGCAGGAGCAGCGTAGATTTGCCGATTCCAGGGTCGCCTCCGACCAACACCAGGGAGCCCGGAACAACTCCGCCGCCAAGCACGCGGTTCAATTCCGTGATTCCCGTCAGGATTCTCGGCTCCTGATCACTTTCAATTTCCACGATGGGAAGCGGCTTCTCTTTACTATTATGAAAAAGGGATGAATTCATCCCGGCGGTTTTTACCACAGTCTCCGTTGCTTCGATCATGGTGTTCCAGGCCTGGCAGCCCGGGCACTTGCCATACCACTTCGGAGATTCATATCCGCACTCTGTGCAGTAAAATTTAGTTTTTACTTTGGCCATTCAATTCTCCTTGCGATTAATCGACATCCTTGTCGTATTTCGTCGGCCTTGATTAAAAAAAGCTTCAGTATTAAAAGTTTACCATTGAACCAGAGGGCCGTAAAGCAATATCACAAACTCTTCCAAGCGTTTTGCCGTATGGGAACAGGCTGATGCAGACAAGAAAAAAAGGCTGCTTCCGCCGCGGTTCGTCCACGGGGAACAGCCTTTTTCCTGTTCGCTATTTTTCTCTCAAGCAGTCTCAGTCACAATGACCGGCCTCAGGATTTTGCCGTTACGTTATCCTTCTTGGTTACGGTCAACTCGCCATTGTACTCATCGATCAGAAGCGAATCGCCTTTGGTAATACTGCCTTTCAGCATCTCCTCGGACAAGCGGTCCTCAATATGCTTTTGGATCGCCCGGCGCAGCGGCCTTGCTCCATAAGCCGGATCGAAGCCCTCCTTAGCCAGGAATTCCTTCGCTTTATCCGTCAATTCGAAGTCAACATTGTACTCGTTCAGACGCTTGCGCAGCTCTTCGGACATGAGCGAGACGATTTGGCCGATATGCTGCTCTTCCAGCGAGTGGAAGACGATCGTTTCATCGATCCGGTTAAGGAACTCAGGACGGAAGCTTTTCTTGAGCTCATCCATCACTTTGCCCTTCATTTTGTCATAATTCGCACCGGCATCGGCCACGGCCGTAAACCCGAGCGTAGAATTACGTTTGATGGCTTCTGCCCCGACGTTGGAAGTTAGAATGATCAGCGTATTGCGGAAATCCACCACCCGTCCTTTGGAGTCTGTCAGACGGCCGTCTTCCAGGACCTGCAGGAGGATGTTGAACACTTCCGGATGCGCTTTTTCAATTTCATCCAGCAGCACGACGGAATATGGCTTGCGGCGCACTTTCTCGGTCAGCTGTCCGCCTTCATCATATCCGACGTATCCCGGAGGAGCTCCGACGAGACGGGATGTGGAATGCTTCTCCATGTATTCGGACATGTCAATCCGGATGACCGCATTTTCATCCCCGAACATCGCTTCTGCCAATGCGCGGGCCAGCTCGGTTTTACCTACGCCTGTTGGTCCAAGGAAGATGAAGGAGCCCATCGGGCGCTTCGGATCCTTCAGGCCGGCACGGGCGCGGCGGATGGCACGGCTGACTGCTTTAACCGCCTCATCCTGGCCGATCACACGCTCATGCAGCAGCTGTTCCATATTCAGCAGACGTTCGGTTTCTTCTTCCTTCAGCTTGCTGACAGGAACGCCGGTCCAGATCGAAACTACCTGTGCGATATCTTCCGGAGTCACTTCGGAATCTGTACGGCCCTGCTTCTCTTTCCATTGATTCCGGGTCATGTCCAGCTCTTCGCGGATCTTCTGCTCCGTATCGCGCAGCGCAGCTGCCTTCTCGAATTCCTGGCTTTGCACCGCAGAGTCCTTCTCCTTGCGGATATCCTCCAGACGGTTTTCCAGCTCCTTCAGATTTGGCGGTACCGTGTAAGAGTTCAGCCTTACTTTGGAGCCCGCTTCATCAATCAGGTCAATCGCTTTGTCAGGCAGGAAGCGGTCTGTAATGTACCGGTCAGACAATTTTACGGCTGCTTCAATCGCTTCATCCGTAATTTTCACTCTGTGATGCGCTTCGTAACGGTCCCGCAGACCATGCAGGATTTGAATCGCTTCTTCCGGAGACGGCTGATCCACCGTAATCGGCTGGAAGCGGCGTTCGAGAGCGGCATCTTTTTCAATATATTTGCGGTATTCATCAAGCGTCGTTGCACCGATACATTGCAGTTCACCGCGTGCCAGAGCCGGCTTCAGAATATTGGAGGCGTCAATCGCCCCTTCTGCGCCACCAGCGCCGATCAGCGTATGCAGCTCGTCAATGAAAAGGATGATATTACCCGCTTGACGAATCTCATCCATAATTTTTTTGAGGCGGTCTTCAAATTCACCACGATATTTCGTACCTGCAACGACAGAACCCATATCCAGCGTCATCACACGCTTGTCGCGCAACGTTTCAGGGATCTCATTCGCAATAATTTTCTGCGCAAGACCCTCAGCGATGGCTGTTTTACCGACACCAGGCTCACCAATCAATACCGGGTTATTCTTGGTACGACGGCTCAGCACCTGGATGACACGCTCAATTTCCTTGCTTCGTCCGATCACTGGGTCCAGGTTGCTTTCCTTCGCTGAAGCCGTCAGGTCACGGGCCAGACTATCCAGCGTAGGGGTGCTGACATTCGAAGGAGTACCGCTGTTGCTGGACACTGCTTCACTGCTGCCGAGCAGCTGAAGCACCTGCTGACGTGCTTTGTTCAGGCTGATGCCCAGATTGTTCAGCACACGTGCGGCAACACCCTCTCCTTCCCGAATCAGGCCAAGCAGGATATGCTCTGTCCCTACATAGGTATGGCCCAATTTCCGTGCTTCATCCATGGAAAGCTCAATCACTTTTTTGGCGCGAGGTGTGTAAGCGATGTTCGTAGGCTGCTCCTGACCACGGCCAATCAGCGTTTCCACTTCGTCCTGGATTTTCTCCAGACCAAGGCTGAGACCGATGAGCGCTTTAGCCGCAATCCCATCACCTTCGCGAATCAAACCAAGCAGAATGTGTTCTGTTCCGATATTGTTATGTCCCAGTCGCACTGCCTCCTCCTGAGCCAAAGCGAGTACCTTCTGCGCCCGTTCCGTAAATCTTCCGAACATCATATGTCTTGCACCTCCATTGAAAAATTCAAATCTTGTTCTCGTTAAAAAAACTCTGTTATCCAATTAATAAATATTATGGCCTCTTATGCAGTTCCCAGCTGCTCGCGGATCAGCTTGGCCCGGTACATATCACGCTCACCGGCACCCAGCGCTTCCCCGAACTTTTTCTGCAAAAAACCGGGCTGAGTCATGACGTTCAACTCATTCAGTACCGGTATGGAGGGATTCTTAAGTATACCAAGATCCACGCCAAGTCGGATATCCGATAACCGCTGTGCCGCCTCTTTTGAATCCACTACAGCCGCATAGGACAATATCCCGAAGGATCGCATCACCCTGTCTGTAATCCGCAGCATGGACTCGTTCATCAGTCTGGATCTGGCAGCCCGCTCATGCTCGATAATCTGAAGCACAACGCCGTGCAGGTTCTCAATGATTTCCTCCTCGGTTGGCCCCAGGGTGATCTGATTGGATATCTGAAACAGATTGCCAATCGCCTCACTTCCCTCACCGTAAATGCCGCGCACTGTCAGCCCGACCTGGGAGACAGCCGATAAAATGCGGTTAATCTGGTGAGTCATGACCAAAGCAGGCAGATGCATCATCACCGAGGCCCGAAGACCGGTTCCGACATTCGTTGGACAGCTCGTCAGATAGCCCCGCTGATCATCAAATGCGTAATCCAGATGCGCTTCAAACGCGTCATCAATAGCGGTGGCATTCTGCCAGGCCTCCTTCACCTGACATCCCGGATACAGGCATTGTATACGAAGATGATCTTCTTCGTTGATCATGATACTGACAGACTCGTCTTCATTGATTACCGCCGCCCCGTTACGGGACTCGGAAGCCAGATTCGGGCTGATCAAATGCTTTTCAACCAGCACTTTTTTATCCAGTTCTTCGGTGTCCGCCATTTTGACGATATGGAATGGACCGAAACGGTCAACATCCTCATAGCGCAGAACGTCCGTCAGTTTGTTCAGCACATCCTCGGACTGCTGGTTGGTGGCGAGCATCGGAAAAGGCAGATGCTGCAGGTTCCGTGCAATCCTGACCCGGCTGCTTATGACGATCTCGGAGTCTGCAGCATCTGTGCGCATCCAATCGCTAAGCGGTTTTTCCGTAAAGCGGAGATTGGGCATAAACGCATCCCTCCTACTCTTAACAAGACTTTACTCCTGTGCTATTTCTTTTTCAAGCTCCCGAATCTGATCACGAATTGACGCAGCGGCTTCAAATTCTTCAGCGTGTATTTTGAACTGCAGCTCCTTCTTCAAATCATCGATTCTGCGTCTGACCTTCATCCTGCTGCCGCTTCGTACCGGCACTTTACCCGCATGGGCAGTACTGCCATGAACACGTTTGAACAACGGATCCAGACGGTCGTTAAAATATTTATAACAGGAGCTGCAGCCGAAACGGCCGATTTTGCTGAACTGCGCGTAAGTCATTCCGCATTCCTCACAACGGAGCAGCTGCGGGTTCTGTGTCCCTGCCGCTGCACTCTTGATTGTCGGATCAAAGTCAAGGAGGCCTGAAAGCAGACTGTGAATGGAGAAGCCATTCGACGTTCCGGGGATCAGCTCCCCTTTTTCCCTTGCACAGGTCTCACATATATGAAATTCGGTCTTCTCTCCGTTAATAATCTTCGTAAAATGGAGAGTTGCCGGCCTTTTACCACATTCCTGGCACAGCATGCACATACCTCCTTTACGTCAAAAGCCTAAATACCCGGTGGCATCAAAGGGGCTATTTGGCCAAAAGCGCAATCAGCATCGCTTTTAGCAATCTGGCCCTCACCTGATCCCGATAAGGAAGCTTCAAAGCAATGGTATCCCTGGATACCGCCGCTTTCATAATGGCAGCCTCCTTATTATTGAGAAATCCCCCTTCTTGCAGCTGGTAGATCAGCCCCTCTGCTGCGGATTGGCTAATCTCATCTCCTATGCTATGATGCAGATGCGTATGAAGTACGTGATGGGCTGGGAGATCTACACGCTGAATGCGAACATAACCGCCGCCGCCGCGCTTGCTTTCCACAATGTATCCCTTTTCCAATGTAAAGCGTGTGCTGATTACGTAGTTAATCTGGGATGGCACGCAGGAAAAACGGTCAGCCAGGTCATTGCGCTGGATTTCCACAATGCCCTCAGTGCTTTCAATTAACATGCTTTTTAAATATTGTTCAATAATATCGGAGACATTCCGCACATTTCATCAACCTCCACCGACAAAAATGTGAAGTTTTTTCACATTTACAGAATATGCCGTATATTGAACTTAACCAAACCGGAAAGTCACGAATCTGGAGTACGGCGTCCCCTCAGCCTGGTGATCGTCTGCACTCTGAACCAGTTCTGGCGACTATGATCACGAATTAGTGTGACCTTCGAATCCCCCAATTCATACGTTGATCTTCTGAACAACCAGAATTGATGGGGAAATTTAATCTTTGATCAAGTTGACTTTGACTTTCTTTGACTTTGTATACATTATAACATAATTTTCTCATTTGCCAAGAGCTCAATTCCATTTTTCACAATATTTCTTTGATTCATTCATCGAAAACTCCATCTCAAGTCAAAAAAGGACCCTTTTCATCTCAGGAAAAGAGTCCTTGGCTTAATTTAGAAGAAGTCCATCAGGAAGGTTTGAGCGGAAGGAACAGTCTGCTCGAACAGATCCGCTGCTTCAGCGCTGCCCGTAAGCCTGCCCCAGCGGAACAGTTCTTGCGGACGCTTATAACCGATCAGCATGGCTGATAACGCAGCTATATCACATTGGAGCTGGGCTTCGGTATTTCCATGGACAGGCTGGAGCCTTCCTTCTCCTTGTGCAGACACAGACAGCTTCCATGTTCCCTCATTCCAGGGGGCATGTGTATCCGTGAGTGCCAAAGTGATTTCAGCTCCTTGTGCAGAGGACTGGAACGGGAACTGCTCTACAAACGCAGCCGCATCCACAATCCGGCCCATAAAATAAGGTATGATTTCCTGCTGGATGCGCGGGTCTGCCAGGAGATAGGAAAGAGAATCATTGGCCGGTATAAAAGTAAAGGTCCCTTTTTCAATCATGGAGTCGTGGTTGGTAAAGTACGTCCACAAGGCTCGACGTGCCCGTTCGCTTAGATAGACAAATTCGCCGCAGGAGAGCTCTTTTTTCTCCACTTTATACAAAACATACCCTTCAGGAGCGCCATTTTCCGCATAATAAACCGCTGTCTGATTATCTTCATCAAGTACGCGATTCTCCCACCATTGCTCGTCTCTCACTAAAGTTCCGTTGAACCTTTGCGCATATTGCTGATACACCTTATTTAGTTCAGCTTTATCCCTGACGTTACGCTTGATCGTGCCCTCCACCGCCGTTTTGGCCGGAAACTTGTCTACAGGAATTGTGTACTTCTTGTATTCAACAAAGATTTCCCAGCCGAATTTCCGGTAAAAAGGGAAAGAAAACGGATGCAGGAAAGAAACAGTCTGCCCCGACGCTTTCATTTGCTCAAGGGCATGCTTGAGCAGCCGGGACACCAGCCCGCCACGCCGCTTTTCCGGCCATGTCGCCACCCCGGCGATTCCTCCCATGGCATATGGCTTTCCATACAAGTACACCTGCAGCGGAAGCAGCGTAAACTTGGCATTCAACTCTTCGCCATCAAATACAGCCCACACTTGCTCAGGCTTGAATTTCTTTTTCTGCTCTTCAAGCTCCGCAGGAGACAAGGTGTATTGAAAAGCATATTGCGACAGTTCAACGCTGGCTTCGAACTCTTCATGACGAAGTTGCCTGATTTCCATATTCCCACCTCATATGTATTTTAGTATGAAAGCAGTAATGCTAAAGAAAGTGTCGCAAAGTCGCTCTGATCTGTCAACTATAATGAAAAGTGACACACCTCACTATGAGGACAGGTTTGATACTATTCTTCAAAAAAAGACAAAAACCACTGTCTATAATGACAGTGGTTTTACAATTTGCCTGGCAACGTCCTACTCTCCCAGGACCCTTCGGTCCAAGTACCATCGGCGCTGGAGGGCTTAACGGTCGTG
>NZ_JBHIRY010000058.1:0-14102 GCF_042138635.1 Paenibacillus medicaginis
TGAATTCAAGATTCGATGTCGAGTCCGCTTCCTGACTTACTTCGTGATCAAAAGATGACTTTTTGAACTACCTCTTAAAGGTTTTCTTATTTCGGCGGATTTTGCAGCTGAGATAGAAGGACATCCGCAAACTGCTCCAGAAACGCCTGATCCACGCTGTCGAATCTGCCCTTGAGCGGGCTGTCGATATCCATCACGCCGATCAGCTCACCGTCCTTGACGAGTGGAACGACAATTTCGCTATTGGAGGCCGCGTCACAGGCGATATGGCCTGGAAACTTGTGAACATCCTCCACAACAATGGTCCGGCGCTCCGCTGCCGCTGTACCGCATACGCCGCGTCCCAGCGGTATCCGGATGCAAGCCGGAAGGCCCTGGAAAGGCCCGAGCACCAGCTCCTTGCCGTCAAACAGATAAAAGCCTGTCCAGTTGACATCCCGCAGAAAGTGCGAGAGCAGCGAGGATGCATTAGCCAGGTTGGCTATATTGTTGGTTTCGTCATGGATCAGTCCTTTGAGCTGACTCAATACCGAGGCGTACTGTTCAGCGCGAGTCCCTTCGTAGGGCATTGCTTGAAACATGATTATCTCACTCCTGTCTTCTCATGGCTGGACATTCATAATTGCTGAAGGCGCTGTTGCTCAAACCCTTGGAAGGCTGCAAATGACCGGAGAAATGCATGAGCTGTCTACCAGCGGTTAATTAATTTAAGATATAATGTTTTGCCCTTTGGCGTCAAGAGAAAGAAACTGAAAATTCCCATGGGGCGGTTGTATTTGCATATGTCCTGTGCTTCAATGTTAGAAAGCAACCGGCATGCACCGGAAATGGGGGAAGAATGAAGATGTATGAGTGCAAGGGGAGCATCCCCGTATTGGAAGGCAGCCGAATCCGGCTGCGCAAAATGGAGGTGGGAGAAGCGCGCCGGGTGTTCGCGTTTTGGTCGGACAGTGAGGTAACCCGTTATATGAACATGGAGTCCATGTTCTCGCCGGAGGATGCGAAGGATATGATTGAATTGCTCAATCGTCTGTCCCTTTCGGAGGATGCAATCCGCTGGGGCATCGAACTGAAGGAGAACGGCGAACTGATTGGCAGCTGCGGTTTTAATCATTGGCAGCTAAGCGGGGCCTTCAAGGGTGAAATCGGCTACGAGCTGTCCCGTTCCCATTGGAGAAAGGGCTATATGTCCGAAGCTCTGGATTTGCTGCATGCCTTCGGATATGAAACGATGAAGCTGAACCGGCTGGAAGCCATGGTGGATCCGCGCAATGAACCGTCGCAGCGGCTGCTGGAATCCTTCGGCTGGAGCAGGGAAGGGTTGCTCCGCCAGGTTCAATACACTTCGACAGGCTACAAAGATATGCTCTTGTATTCACTGTTATACGAGGAGTGGAATAAGAAGAAAAATGGTACCTATGCAAATCACCGATAAATCAAAAGGCATCTCTGCCCTGCATGGAGCAGGTCCGCTCAGCAAGCTCGTCATGCTGCTCTGCGTCAGTCTGCTCGGCATGGTCTGGAACACGGTGCAACTGCAGGCCCTGCTGCTCGGGGCGCTGATTCTGGCGGCCAGACTGCTGGCGGGCCTTGTTTTCTCAAGGCAGCTCAAAGCGATGTCCTTTCTCGTATGGATGGGTATTCCTTATTTTGCTCTGACCCTGCTGGCTGTTCGCACCGGCACGGTATGGCGGGAGTGGGGACCGCTGGTCATCACGAATGAAGGCTGGAATACAGCGGGGGCTTTGACTCTGCGCATGTTTGTGCTGTTTCTCGCCTCATTCATATATATCGCTACCACGGCTCCGCGCGATTTCGTGCAGGCCGTTCATCAGAAACTGAAGATTCCGTACAGATTCGCTTTTGGTCTCTCCATCGCATTGACCTTCCTGCCCCTGCTGGAGGAGGAAGGGAAAGTGATCGCGGCGGCGCGGCGTGTGCGCGGAAGCAGGCCTGCCCGCGGTTTGGCAGGACAAGCCCGTTGGTGGGGAGGATTCATCGTAGCTGTACTGGTCAATGCGGTTCGGCGTGTGCAGCAGACGGCTTCTGCTATGGAAGGCCGGGGGTTTGGGGCTTATCCTGACAGGACTTATTTGCGTCCGGTTGAGGCTTCTCCTGCAGGACCGTGGTGGGCTGCTCTATTAGCGGGCACTGTGCTGCTGCTCATATGGACGATGTGAGCTTCATCACGGTCAATTCCATACTTAAGCCGTGAATGGGGCTCGTGCGCCCTCATTGTCAACCTTAAGTAAATAAAACTGGTTGACAATGAGGCGTGCCTATCATACCATGTGAAAGAGAGTGAGTCAGAAATGGGAGAATAAGGAGCTGCCGATTGTGAAAAAATTTCGTTTTTCCGCTTTTACTACCTTTGATATTGTTCTGATGGCTATGCTGGCTACAGCGAACGGAGCGATGACCTTTTATTTGTCCGTTGTCAACAAGACGCTGAACAGCCTTGGTGGCCCTATTGCCACCTCTACCATTGTCGGCCTGTACATGGTTTACGGACTACTTGCCTACTATATTATCCGCAAGCCCGGCACGGCCGTGATTACTTACGCGTTCGGAGCGCTTGTGCAGTCGTTCATGGGCACGGCTTACGGCTTCATGTCCGCGATTGCGGCAGCACTCTGCTATATGATTGCTGCCGAGCTGGTCTTTGCCCTGCTGCGCCACAAGGCATGGAATGTGGGGGCGCTTATGCTCGCTGGAGGGGCGATGGTTCCGTTGTGGTTTATCGTAGCGGCCTATATGTTCGGTTATACGAGCTGGGGCTGGCAGGTGCTGGCCATTGCGCTTGTCGTTCGTGTGATCAGTGGAGTGCTGTTGTGCGGACTGCTGACCAAATGGCTGGGAGACGCTCTCGGCCGTACAGGCCTCCTGCGCCGTTATGCCTGGAGCCGTGACGAACGTGTCTGAACCGAAGCGGATGGAGAAGAACGGGGAGCCTGCCGGCGGTGAAGGCAGGCTCCCCGTCATCGTAATGGATCAGCTGGGCTATCGTTACAATGGGGAGGAGTCGTTTGCCCTAAGCGATATAACGCTGTCGATCAGGGGCGGTGAGCATACAGCCATCGTCGGGGCCAGTGGCAGCGGGAAGTCTACTCTCTGCCAGCTTCTTAATGGCACGTTGTCCCGGGCAGGTCTGGGGGAAAAGACAGGAAGCCTGACCGTATTCGGACAGGACCCGGCGGAGGGGGACATCGCCGCCATCGCCACCACCACGGGCGTGGTGCTGCAGGACCCCGATGCGCAGCTCATCCGCGAAACGGTGGAGGATGAGCTGGCTTTCGGTCCGGAGAACCTGTGCGTGTCTCCGGACGAGATCGGGCGCCGCCTGACGGATGCGCTGGAGACGGTCGGCCTGACTGCCGAGCGCCACTCCCGGGTGCGCCGCCTGTCGGGCGGGCAGCGCCAGCGCACCGGCATCGCGGCGGTGCTCGCACTGCAGCCGCAGCTCGTCGTCTTCGACGACGCTGCGGCGAATCTGGACCCGCCGGCCCGGCACGATTTCGTGCGCCTTTGCCGGCGGCTCCGGGCCGAGGGCCGGACGGTCGTCACCGCGTCCGGCCGCATGGACGAGACGGCGCGGGCCGCCCAGCGCGTCATCGTCCTGGCGGGCGGGGCCGTGCTGCTCGACGGCCCGCCTGAGGCGCTGCTGCGCTCCCATGGGGCGCAGCTTGCAGCCCTCGGGCTGCTGCCCTCCGTGCAGGGGGGCAGCGCCAGCGCACCGGCATCGCAGCGAACCTCGCGCGCTCCCCTGCTGGAGGTGAAGGAGCTGTCCTTCACCTACCCGGGGAGCAGCCGGCCGGCGCTGGCCGCCACAAGCCTTGCGCTGGCCGCGGGAGAACGCGTCGTTCTGCTGGGCGAGAACGGTGCGGGCAAAACGACGCTCGGCAAGCTGCTGATGGGCCTGCTGCCCGTGCCGCGCAGGCGCATGTTCTGGCAGGGAGCCGATATGGCGAAGCTCCCTGCCTGGAGGCTGGCCGCGGAGATCGGCTATGTGTTCCAGCAGCCTGAACACCAGTTCGCCGCCGCGACCGTGTGGGAGGAATGCCTGTACAGTGTCCGGGCATTCCTGGGCCTGCGCAGACAGGAGGAGGTGCCTGCCGAATACGAGCGGCGGGCACATGAGCTGCTGCGCCGGATCGGCCTGCAGGAGAAGCTGCAGGCCTCGCCTTATCTGCTGAGTGGCGGCGAGAAAAGACTGCTCAGCACGGCAGCACAATTTGTGCTCCCGCGCAAGCTGTACATTCTGGACGAGCCGACGGCTGGAACCGATTATAAAGGGGCGGAGATTTTCCTGGAGCTGTGCCGGGAACAGTCGGAGGCTGGGGCGGCCCTGCTTGTGATTACGCATGATTCCGAGCTGGCCGGTACGCTTCCCGACCGTACGCTGCGGTTGACAAAGCCGCGCTAAACCTCCAAAATATAACATGATTGTTACAGGCGGGCCTTTAGGTCCGCCTGTTCTTGCCTGCCGGATAGGAAAACTCTGGTTTTCCGATACAAATCATAGAGAGGATTTGAAGCATATCGTGGATACACAGCAACCCATGAAACGCAGCCTGGTTCTGGTCGGAGTGCTGATGGCTACCTTCCTGGCAGCCATCGAAGGCACGGTCATCGGCCCTGCCGGCCCGACGATTGTCAGTGAACTGGGCAGCGTATCTCTGCTGAGCTGGATCTTTACTTCGTATTTGCTGACCATGGCGGTTACAACGCCGATCTTTGGCAAGCTCACCGACTTGTATGGTCGTAAGCCCATTTTTCTAATCGGCTGCTCCCTGTTCGTTATCGGCTCGCTGCTGTGCGGATTGGCCGGGAACATGAATCAATTGATCGTATACAGAGCCATACAAGGGATCGGCGCAGGAGCGGTCATTCCGGTAACCTTTACGATTATCGGGGACATTTATACTATTGAAGAACGCGGCAAGGTGCAGGGCATGATCAGCTCCGTATGGGGCATTTCCTCCCTGCTGGGGCCTCTGCTGGGCGGATACGTTTCCTCCTACTTCGGCTGGGAATGGATTTTTGTCTTCAATGTGCCTTTCGGTATATTGTCCATGTTCTTTATTGCCCGTTATCTGCATGAGCAGGTTGCCAAACGGACGGCCAGGATTGACATTGCGGGGGCGGTTACCTTCACCGTCGGCATGGCCGCCCTTTTGCTCGTCCTGACGCTGGGTGGACAATACATGAGCTGGTCCTCGGGAGGGCTGCTCGCTCTTGCTGCCGGTGCTGTCATATTTCTGGTGCTGTTTCTGATTATTGAGCAGCGGGCGCAGGAGCCGATGGTTCCGCTCAAGCTGTTCGGCATCCGAGATATTGCGGTGTCATGTATAGCTGCCCTGCTGGTCAGCTCGCTGCTGATCGGCCTGACGAGCTATCTGCCGCTCTGGATTCAGGGGGTCCGCGGCGGTGATGCGGCTTCATCAGGGCTTGCGCTCTCGCCTATGGCTGTAGGTTGGCTGTTTGGTTCGGTGTGGGGAGGCCGCATGATTGTGCGGCTCGGCTCGCGCTTTACCTCTGTCCTCGGCCTGAGTTTTATTGCGGCGGCTGCGGTGGTGATGCTGCTGATAAGCGAGTTCTCGCCTGTATGGCTGATGCTCGCCGGAACCTTTATGTACGGACTGGGCTTCGGCTTTTCAATGACCTCGTTTACGATTATTGCGCAGTCATCGGTCGGTTTCCGGCAGCGTGGAGCTTCCACTGCGCTTAATACATTTTTGCGTACACTGGGTCAGACCGTCGGGGTGGCAGCCTTCGGGTCCTGGCTGAATTACCGGATAACGGAGCAGTCAGCGGCTAACCATCTGTTGGAGCAGGGAGTGACACAGGAGGAAATCAGCGGTCTGCTGTCTGCCCATTCGGGGCAGCAGATGAGCGTGCAGACTGCACACCTGTTGAGACAGGTGATGGAAAGCGGCCTGCATTCCCTGTTTGTGATTATGACAGTGATTGCGGTGGTCAGCTGGATCGTGGTGTGGGGGCTGCGCAATCAGCCGCCTGCACCTGAAGAAGAGGGTGCCCAAGTTTAAGCTGAAGAGGCCATTTACGGACCTGGTGCCGGAAATGGCCTCTTCAGCGTGTATTTGAAATTTTAGAGTTAGCATACAAATTTCGTTTCCTCCGTTTCACAGGGTGCAAAATAAGTTATTTATGCGTAGAGGACGATAAGCTTTCCGCACTGCGGCCCAGCTTCTTCAACAGCTTAATCAGCTGATCCATTTCTTCATCGCTTATTCCGCTGTAGGCCCTTTCAATTTGCTGTGTAAAGGCAGGATAAATCGTATCCATGATTTTGCGCCCCTCCGTCGTCAGCTCCGCATGGATAATGCGCCGGTCCTGTGGACAGGGGTGACGGAACAGATAACCCTTGCTTTCCAGTTTGTCGATGACATAGGTGACATTCCCGCTTTGCAGCAGCAGCTTGGCGCCAATCTGCTGGATCGGCTGTGGTCCTCTGTGATACAGCACTTCCATGACAGCGAATGCTGTCGGGTTGAAGCCGGCAGCTTTGATGCCTGCGACTGAATGCTCGCTTATACTTTTGAACGCTTTGGAGAGCACACTGTGAAGATGCATAGATTTTAGGGTAAGAAGAGAGGCTGAATCCAGCATATTCATTCCGCCTTTATGTTATGGATTTGGGGTTGAACGCCCGGATTTCCGAACGGGCAGCCATGCCCATGGCATAAGTTTACAAGACCTGGGTATTGTGTTATATGACGTTTGTCACAGTAATTGCATTTTTAATTATTAAATTTTTATAAAAATGCTTGGATATATTCGCGTACGTGCACAAGGGCGGGAAAAAACAGGTCTTGAGATCTGTTCTTTGCTCTTAAAAGCGGAGGGAATTGGGCATATTACTATTAAGCAGCTCAAATCAACATACTAGATATGGAGGTACATATATCATGAATATGGAAAATACGCCCTTAAAGTTTGAATTCAGCGAATCCTTTGCAGCCGATTCTGCCTGCAGCACGTTGAAAGAAATCGGCTATGATGCACAGCGTTCCGGAGAGGGGGATCTGTATGTACGGATTGAGAACCAGGATGTAGAGTCTGCGCTGGAAATTTGCCAGGAGCATGGGGGCTGCCTGAATATCAACGACGGCCTATATCGACAGGGAAGCGGACTCAGCGCCTATGGATTGGACGAGGTCGTGATTCCCGCCCATCTTGTAAATGACGCTACTTCATGAATGTGCGGAAAGATACGGAAGGTGCTTTCTCGAGGAAGCGCCTTCCGTTTTGTGAAGACTACATCGCCGCATGCCGGCCGGCGTTATAGCCGGTGGTGAAGGCGGCGGTGATGTTGTATCCTCCGGTATAACCGTGAATATCCATAATTTCGCCGCAGAAGTACAGTCCGGGCATCAGCCTGGATTCCATCGTTCTGGGGTCGATTTCTTTCAGATTAACCCCGCCTCCTGTAACAAAGGCTTCCTTGATGGAGAGCGTGCCGCTGACGGAAACGGGAAACTCCTTGATCAGCCGGGCCAGCTCCCGCCATTGCTGCTTCGGAATATGATCGAAGGTCAGATCCTCCCGCAGCCCGGCCTTATCGAGCAGCAGCGGAATCAGCCTTTCCGGCAGATAACCCTTGAGCGTATTTTTGACCGTTTTTCTGGAATCTTCCTCGGACAGTTTCCACGTCTCGTTGTGTATTTCATCCTCATATTTATGAGGAAACAAGTCCAGTGTAAGAGGGACTTTTCCCGCTCCATGCTTTTTCAGTTCTTTTACGACAAATTGACTGCAGCGCAGGGCGGCAGGACCAGAAATTCCGAAATGGGTAAAGATCATGTCCCCTTCGTGGGTGATCACTTGCTTGTGCTTCGGATTCCAGACGGTAAGGCTGACGCTGCGCAGAGAGAGGCCCTGCAGGCTTTTATCCTGTATAAACGGTTCATTGGACACCAAGGGCACCTCGGTGGGGTAAAGCTCTGTGATCGTATGCCCGGCCTTTTCCGCCCATGCATAGCCGTCCCCTTCGGAGCCGGTATGAGGCACAGATTTGCCGCCCACGGCGATAATCACCTTGCTGCTGCGGATTATGCTTCCGGACCGGAGTCTGACCCCGCAAGCATGTCCATCATCATACAGCACCTCTGCCACCGGGGAGTTCAGATGGATTTCCACGCCTTCAGAACGGACTTTTTTTACAAGCGCATCCACAACGGTCTTTGCCCTGTCCGTAACGGGGAACATGCGTCCGTTATCCTCCTCTTTCAGCTGGATGCCAAGCTTTTCGAAATAGGCTGCGATGTCCTTGTTGCTGAAAGCGGTCAAAGCGCTGTACAGAAAACGCCCGTTGCCTGGAATATGCCGGATCAGCTCATCCAGTTCCTTGGCGTTGGTAACGTTGCAGCGGCCGCCTCCGGAAATACCGAGCTTGCGTCCGAGCTTGGCTCCTTTTTCAACCAAAAGCACCTTAGCGCCCGTTTCACCGGCAGCCGCAGCGGCCATCAGCCCCGCGGAACCGCCTCCAATTACTATAATGTCGTATTTCATCTATTATTCTTCTTCCTTTATTAAATAGTTTCATGTTCACGTATGGCCCTCGACAACTTTTGGCGCCCAGGGTCATATTCCGGGAACTCACACATATATTGTAATATATTGTTGCCTATGTTTTAATCGAACTATCAGGCGACAGATAAGAAAGGGGGAGAGCCATTTTGACCGAGATTAGGGAACAAGTGCTGCAGCTGCTTTTGGCCGGAATGATGGCAGGCCTCTTTTCACTGCTCGCGGACAGGGTTAATGATTTGACCACAGGAAAGCCTGCTTCTGAAGAACAGAGACGTGAATGGATTTTGGCGGGGTCCTGCATTCCCGTTATCTTCCTTTGTCTGCTGTTCCGCTCAGATCAAGCTCCGCTGATTCCGCATTTGGGCTTCATACCGTTGACGGCAGCATTATTGTATGCCAGGGTTTCCAATGCTTTTATACTTACTTTACTTACTGCTATCGGGAGTCTCCTGTTAGCGCCCGGTTTGGATCGGGTGGCGGTGCTGATTGATTCGGGTGTTTTGCTTGCTCCGGCGGCCCTGGTGCTTTCATCACGTTTTAAACAGGGGAAGCTTGCCTTTAAGCTCACAGTTTTCTCAGTTTTGATCCTTGCCCAATTTGTACTTCATTACATAACTGTGCTGACGGCCGGAGATACGTCTGACAGCTTCTCTTTATCGGAGGTACCGATATATCTGGGCTCGGCGCTGTTCTCCGTACTGACAGCGTGCCTTATTTCTTTTATGATTGAAAGGGCCTTGAACAACAGGAAATTACGCTCCGACCTGGAGCAAACGACGGTTCGCTTGCAGTTGGAATCCGGCAAACTCAAGGCATATCTGGAATATATGCCGTCGGCGGCAGCCATTCTGGATCGGCAGGGCAACATTATACATATTAACACAACGATGCTGGAATATTACAGGCTTAGGATTCCCGAGCTTCATAAAGAAGATATCGTCGGTGTTCATTTTTCTACGCTGGCGGAATCTGACCGCCTTCAGGAGTTGGCTTCGAGCTTTGACAAAGCCCTGCAAGGCGAGCGGGATACGAAAATTTCAAAATCAGGCCCTTATATTTATTTGTCCAGTATTTCCCCTATTTATGAGCCTGACGGCGAGATTATGGAGGTTCTGTATATAATGCAGGATATGACGGAACTAGAAATGCTGCGGAGTGAGATGGGGAATGTAGAGCGCTTGAGCCTTGTTGGACAAATGGCTGCGGGGATTACGCATGAAATCCGTAATCCGATGGCGGTGGTGCGCGGTTTTCTGCAGCTGATGCGGGAAAAATCCCCGGTCTCTCTCGATCACTATTACCGGATTGTTATGGAAGAGCTCGACCGGGCCAACGGCATCATTAACGATTTCCTCTCTCTCGCCCAGAACCGGATTGTCGAGAAGGAGGACAGCCATCTGCACAGCCTTGTGCAGGAGCTGGTGCCTCTGCTGTGGGCTGACGCCAATTTGCGCGGCCAAAGTATTGAGCTCAAGCTGGATGATAGCGTTCCCAATCTGTACCTGAATCCGAAAGAGATCAAGCAGCTGATCCTGAACCTGGCCCGCAACGGAATGGAGGCTATGGGTGATAAAGGCATGCTGACCATTCTGACCCGGACCGTTGGAGAGTATGTCGAACTGGAAGTGAGGGATACGGGTTCAGGCATCCCGGGGGAGCAAATGGGGAAGCTGTTTGAGCCGTTCTACACCACCAAGACGAAGGGGACGGGGCTTGGGCTTTCGCTGTGCAAGAGAATCGTTGATCGTCACCACGGCACGATCGCAGTCCATTCGGATGAAGGCGCGGGAACTTCATTTGTCGTAAGGCTGAGAAGGCTTGCGGACTATCCGGCAGCCATGTCTGAATTGCAGGACTCAAAGGAGGCGTAGCTTGCTTGGCATATCGCATTCATAATACAGTGACAGGTTTGCTTTCAAGCATGATGAATGTATAATAAAAATAATCCTATACAAGTTAAGAATTATCCATAAAGGAGTGAACAGGTAATGTCTATGTCTTTTGACCAATATATGAGGGATATGGTTCAGCCCATGAGAGATGAGCTTACGTCCATCGGAATCCAGGAGCTTCGTACGCCTGAGGAGGTTGAAGCCAATTTGCCGGAGGCCAAGGGGACAACGCTTGTGGTTATCAATTCCGTATGCGGCTGTGCGGCAGGTCAAGCTCGTCCGGGCGTCGCGCAGGCGCTGCAGCATGATGTGACCCCTGATCATCTGTTTACCGTTTTTGCCGGACAGGACAAGGAGGCTACTGCCAAGGCGCGTGAATACTTTGCCCCTTATCCGCCGTCTTCCCCTTCCATTGCTTTGATGAAGGATGGAGAACTGGTTCATTTTATTGAACGCCATCAGGTGGAGAACCGTTCCGCCGAGGAGATTGCGGAGGATCTGAGTAGCGCGTTTGAACGCTTCTGCCGTTAATAAGGATAGCGCCCCGCATCTTTCGATTTCCGCGAAGCTGCCGGGGCGTTTCGTTTGTCCTCAATTTTTGTCACATATTCTAGTAGGAGAGGTGCATATTTGATGACATTGCAGGAGCAGATCATTGCTGAATTGAATGTCAAGCCCGTGATTGATGTAGAGGCTGAGGTTCGCAAGCGTGTGGATTTTCTGAAAAGCTATGTGGAAAACGCCAGGGCGAAAGGGCTGCTGATCGCTATTAGTGGCGGAATTGACAGTGCGGTGGCCGCAGGGCTTTGCAAACGCGCGACGGACGAGCTTACGCAGGAGCATGGAGAGGAATATATGACCCTTGGTGTGTTCCAGCCTTACGGAACCCAATCGGATATTGAACACAGCTACGCGGTGGCCAAGGCCTTCGAATTGAAACATACGGCAGAGACCAACATTCAAACCCCGGTTGACGATATTGCGGCCGAGGTGGACAAGAGCTTTGCAGCCTTGAATATTTCCCGTACGATGACACCTCAGGGCAAAGGCAATGTGAAGGCGAGAACTCGTATGGTTGTCCAGTACGCACTGGCCAATGAACTGAATCTGCTGGTGGTTGGAACCGACCATGCTTCGGAGGCGATTACAGGCTTTTACACCAAGTGGGGTGACGGAGCGGTGGACATTACGCCACTGACCAGCCTGAACAAACGTCAGGTGCGCCAGCTGGCGAGCTATCTTGGGGTGCCGCAGGAAATCCTGGACAAAGCTCCTACCGCAGGATTATGGGAAGGTCAGACGGATGAGAAGGAGCTGGGAATCTCCTATGAGGACAACAGCGACTACCTCGAAGGCAAGGAAATCGATCCTGCTGCCCGTGAGCGGCTGGAAAGCTTCTACAAAAAGACGGCTCACAAACGGAATGCGATTCCGGGCATCTGAACTATCATGTCATAAAAAAGCAGCAATGGCGGAAAGCCGTTGCTGCTTTTTTGCCGCCTGCTTTTCTGTCCGTTCTCGCAATGGTACAGGGCACCTGTTACAATATATTTTATGCCGTGTGCAAGGGGCGGTCTGAAGGCACGGAGAGAGGATGGTAAAGCGCTGTGATCTATGGAATCGGACATGATGTGGTGGAGATTAAAAGAATAAACCGGATTATAGAGGGAAGTCATCGGCAGTCGTTTTTGCAGCGTATCCTTACTTCGGATGAGCTGACGCTTGCTGAAGAGCGTGCAGGCAGGCTGGGCGAGTTTGCCGCCGGGCGGTTTGCAGCGAAGGAAGCTGTGTCGAAGGCCTTCGGCTGCGGTATTGGGAAGCTGATCGGTTTTCAGGATATGACCGTTCTGCCGCTGCCGGGCGGACGCCCGTACGTACAGCTTGCGGCAGCAGCTTGGGAAAGGCTCGCGCTGCCGGACAACGGGCAATATAACATTCATTTAAGCATTACTCACCAGACAGAGCTTGCATCCGCCTTTGCCGTGGTGGAGCGTATGTCGAATTAAATAGCCGTACAGGAGAATTCAACGCAATGACTAATTTGGAGCAAAGACGCTTTTTCAGCAGAGAGCTGCTGGCATGGTATATGGGGAATCGGCGTGATTTGCCATGGCGCAGGCACAGGGACCCTTATTTTATCTGGGTATCCGAGATCATGCTTCAGCAGACAAGAGTGGATACGGTGATTCCTTATTTCAACCGTTTTATAGAACGCTTTCCCACTTTGCAGGTTTTGGCGGCAGCTCCCGAGGAGGATGTGCTGAAGCACTGGGAGGGACTAGGCTACTATTCAAGGGCGCGGAATTTGCAGCAGGCCGCCAGACAGGTGGTGGATCTGCATGGCGGCCGTATTCCGGATGACCGTGGCGCGGTTGCGGCCTTGAAGGGAGTCGGGCCATATACAACCGGGGCGATTATGAGCATTGCGTTTAACCGCCCGGAACCTGCTGTGGACGGGAATGTGATGCGGGTCCTCTCCAGATATTTTCTGATCGAAGAGGATATTATGAAGGGCAGCACACGAGCCGGCATGGAGGAACTGGTGCGCGATCTGATTCCCGAGGGCAGGGCCTCGGACTTCAATCAGGCGCTGATGGAGCTCGGGGCGCTCGTATGCACGCCGAAGTCACCGCACTGCCTTACCTGCCCGGTCATGGAGCATTGTGAAGGCAGGCTGGCAGGCAGGGAAGAGACGCTGCCCGTCAAGACCAAGGCCAAGAAGCCACGCCTGGAGCAGCGTTCTGTCGCTCTGATTGAAGGGCAGGGCCATCATGCGGGACGGATATTGGTCCGCCAGCGTCCGGCCACAGGTTTGCTTGCACGAATGTGGGAGCTGCCGCACGTTGCATCGTCCCCGTCCGGAACGGAAGGTCCTGTCCCAGATGAACCTGCCATGGATCGGCTGGCAGGGGCGTTGATGGATGAGGGTATACCGGTTTTCCCGGTGGCGTTTCTGCGTGAAGCGGAGCATACGTTCAGCCATATCCATTGGAATCTGCGGGTATTCCGCTTTCTTGAAGGGGAGTCTGGTGCGGGACTGAAGCAGAGCTTGGTGGCAGAATCCCGGGCTGAGTACAGGACAGAGGCCGCATCTGCAGAAGAGGGGACAGCCGGAGGGGCTGTACGCTGGATTGATCGCAGCGATATGGAGACCCTGGCCTTTCCGAAGGTGTTTCTTGATATTCTTCGTGATTATTTTGAGAGTAAATAACTCAACTTTCACAGCAAGAAATCGGCAAATAGGCCTTGATGTAACTGGGCAAAACGGAGTTCTACTGCTGGAGTTGATGCTGAATCAAAGCAGGCAGCTTTTTTCTAGCTTTCTTGCAAGAAGGGGATTCGCCCCCCTCAGAGTCTAGTAGCTCGAGTGAGATGGGTATCTATAGATGTGGTGTCTATAAGGTCTGGTGTGTGGTGTGCCTAATGCCTAATGCCTAATGCCTGATGCCTTTCCATACAGCTTTGCACGATTATCCCTTTTGATCAGAATGCGGGGGTTGGAGGTTCGGGAGGCCTAGGGGAAAGAATAAAGAGAAAAGAGAAAAGAGAAAGGAGATAAGAAAAAAGAGGCTCTTCGCTGTTTGTTGTGGAATGCTAGATAATAGAGCTCTATTGATAGCTTGTTAGATTCACAGTCATTTTCAAAGGTTTGTCCAA